>NZ_CP195536.1:630798-946197 GCF_051307035.1 Psychrobacter sp. DM4 | reverse complement strand
TTTTGTATTGTTTTATACTGTGCAAAATTAGGGTCTGCTTAGTGATTTAAATATTAACCCTGTTTTTCGCTTTGTTTGAGGAGTATCCAAACGGGAATAAGACCTACCAGCACAATGAGCAGACTTGGTAGCGCTGCCCGCGCCCACATGCCTTCACTGGTCATCTCAAACACTCGTACCGCTAGAGTATCCCAGCCTTGGCGGCGCGTCATCAAGGTGATCGGCATCTCTTTCATCACTTCAACGAAACCCATAAGGAGCGCAGTAAGGACGCCAGGACTGAGTACAGGTAATACCACACGTCGCCATCGTTGTAGTGGACTATCACTGAGCAATTTGGCCGCAGCCTCTTGATTGACAGTCAAGCGCTGTAATTGGCGATCCACAGGCTGAAAACTAACGGTCAAAAATCGCGTTGATAATGCCAGCAGCATGACAATCACACTACCTGATAGAAACTGCTTTGAGGTAATACCGAAGGCGATGAGCTGATTATCGAGCCAAGCAATAGGGATAAATACCCCTACGGCTAACACAGTACCGGGCACGACGTAACCTAGGTTAGCTAAAGTAGTCAATAGCTTGGTGGTTTTGTCAGGATATTGACGTTTGATCCAAGCGATAATAATGGCAAAAAAGGCAATAAGCAAAGTAGTCATGCTAGCAATCATTAAGCTATTGGTCACAAAATCGATGTAGCGTGCGTCAAAATCCTCTTGATAATTTATCGCGGTCCAATAGATCAGCTGCAAAAACGGGATCAAAAATGCAATCAAAAAGACAGTCGTACAAAACAGCGTCATAGCCAGTTTGCTCACAATACTGCTTTCAAAGCGTCGGTTGCTACCTTGAGTCACCACATTACCGCGCCGCGCTTGCCAATACTGCTCAAAGAGCACAACAATAAACACCACGCCAATTAATAACGCTGCAAGTTGGGCGGCGGTCGTTAAACTAAAGAACCCAAACCATGCCTTGTAGATGGCAGTGGTAAAGGTATCGACATTGAAAACCGATACCGCGCCAAAGTCCGCTAAAGTCTCCATACAAGCGAGTAGCAAACCACCAATGATCCAAGGCAGCGCTTGCGGCAATGCCAATCTGAAAAACACCCGACTGCGGCTAAACCCTAGCATTTGACCCGCTTCAATAGCGCGGCGTCCTTGCGACAAAAAAGCCTGACGCGCAAGCAGATATACATAAGGATAAAAGGCCAGTGACAGTATTAACCCTGCGCCCCAGACATTGCGCACAGACGGTATGGCAGTGGTCAATCCAGTATCCCTTAAAAAAGTCTGTAAGGGTCCACTAAAATCAACGATACCTACAGTGACAAACGCCAAAACATAAGCGGGTATCGCAAGCGGTAGCATCAGTGCCCAAGTAAAAAACCGCTGCCCTGGGAAGCGGTACATGCTGGTCAGCCAAGCTAATATCGTCCCGATGCTACCAGAGAGTACCGTCACCATGACGAGCAAGATAGCAGTGTTTTTGAGGACTTGTGGCAGCACGTAGTCCGCCATGTGCGTCCAAATATCAGCTACTGGCTGCGTCCATGACAGCAGTACAATCAAAATCGGCACCAGCATAAACAACGAAATCAGCCCTAAGACTGATTTCGATAAAATATGCTGTATAACCGTATAATCACGGTTGATAGCACGCTTTTGGCTAAAATTTGATTTATTAATAGTATTACCTTGCAAGACGTTTTCGGTATAGTCCTCATCTATCTCTATTGTATATAAATAAAGCTAGATGAGAGTGTTTTTATTACCGATAATCTCTATTTGCTCTTATTTTTTGCTGTTATTTATAACCCGCTTTATCCATCATCTGAATAGCCCCAGTTTGAAGCTCGCCGAATTTTTGTACATAGATATCATCTTGTTTAAACGTACCCCAAGATCTAAGCATATCTGACTCATCAACGCCTGCTTTTACAGGATATTCTTTATCGGCACTAGCATAGATACCTTGCGCCTCATCAGATGACAACCACTCCATCAATTTGAGCGCGCCATCTGGATTGTCCGATCCTGCGACTACGCCTGCACCAGATATATTGACATGAGTGCCGGTGTCACCTTGATTAGCCCAGAATATATTAACAGGGAAATCAGGCTTTTCATCGAGTAGACGACCATAATAGTAGCTGTTTGCGATACCGACTTCACACTGACCCGCTGCGATAGCTTCAAGCAGGCTCGTATCATCACTAAATACATCAGTGGCGAGGTTATCCACCCAGCCGCGTATGACCGCTTCAGTTTCAGCTTCACCTAAGTGCTCTATCATGCTGGCGACCAAAGACTGGTTATAGACTTTTTTAGAGGTACGCAAACATAACTTGCCCCTCCATTTTGGATCAGCCAAATCAGCATAAGTAGACAGTTCTTCGGCATCGATTTTGCTTGGATCATAGAATATAGTACGCGCGCGCAGTGACAAACCGGTCCACTGACCTTTTGGATCGCGATATTTGGCAGGAACATTAGCAGTTAGAATCTCTGATGCAACCGGTTGTAAGAGACCTTGCTGTCCTGCTTGCCACAAGTTACCTGCGTCAACGGTTAGTAGCATATCAGCAGGAGTATTATTGCCTTCAGCTTGCAGGCGCGCCATGAGAGGGCCATCTTTATCAGTCACCAGCTCAACCTCGATACCTGTCTCTTTGGTATAGCGATCGAGTAACGGCTTAATCAGCTGCTCATTACGTGACGAGTAGATCGTAACCGTAGGCTCATCGCTATTAACAGCCGTGTTCTCGGAGGGATCGGTAACCGCTTCGCTATCAGTGTTAGTCTCAGGAGTAGAGGCATTGTTGCAGCCTGCTAACCCTAACATAGCGCCAAATACGGCAATAGGTAGGATCTTTTTGGCTAAAGGTGTGCTAATAGCGTTCGATGACATGGTTCTCTCCGCAGTACTATGATAATAGATGCTTTTTAGGATAAATGATTTTGTAATAGCTACTTTTGCTAAGAAATATTAGTAAAATACTTTGCATCAATAACTACTATTTTTAGATATCAAGTAATAAGTGTAATGGACTCATAAGTCCGAAAACAACATACTAATCTAAATGAGATTAATTATCAATACATTTATTTAGCATAACTAACCCTCTATAAATTTCTTTACTCATTGTTATATATAGTAGGCTTTTGAACCCTATTTGTTAGCAATGACTACCCAGTAACCACTGCCCTAAAATCACATTGACCGCCGCTTCAGTACGCAATATTCTTAACCCAACGTTGACCGCTTGGCATCTTTGTTTGGCGAGTAGCTCAATCTCATAATCGATCCAGCCCCCTTCGCTACCGATACAGACCACAGAAGGTAGTGGCTGTTGCAGATGAGTCTCATTGGACGACGATGCTTGGTTGTATTGCGTCAGTGACAACTGACTATAAGGGTGCGCGACAATAGCACTTGTAGTGATTAAGTCTGCAAGCTTGTCCTCGACAAAGGGTTTAAAGCGTTTTTCTAGACTGATATTAGGCGCAACAGTATCGACGCTCTGCTGTAATCCTTCTAACACAAACTCATCGAGACGATTCAGCATCGGACTTTGCCAATAACTCTTTTGCGTACGGTAGCTGTTGATCAACACGATATCGCGTACCCCTAAGGCGGTCATATCCATTATCAAGCGCCGCAACACCTTTGGACGTGGTAATGCTAGAATTACAGTAACATCAAGCTTAGGTGGCGGTTTAACTGTCAGTTTGACCTTGCACAATTGAATCTGATGCGGCGCTATTCGCTCAATAATAGCGCTACCGAGGTTGCCGCCGAGTTGCCCTATTTTCAGACTATCCCCTATCTGTAATCCAAGCACTTTATTGATATGCTCAATATGTTTGGCATCATCAATTTGCGCAGTAGGCAAAGTGATATTGGCGGCGGGTAGTAATATACAGTTCATATAAAATGCCGTTTACAGTAAATTGATTTATGAGCGTTTGAGCATAGAAATGATTCAAGCCTTTATCGCTGAAAACTCTTCTATAATCGCTTCAATCATAGTAAGTTGCCGCGTTAAAACCGACTGCTGCTCTACCGTCATTTTCTCGCCCGCCTTACCTACCTTTAATGCTAACTCTGAATCACTCAGCCATAGCTTTAAGTGCTCATAAATCAGTGTGCTGTCGTCTTCGACTTGGTTGTGGGTGCCATCTTTAGAGATTTCTGGCACTTTATTTTTGATGGCTACATAATAGTCATTATGAGGTTGATACAGCGCGCCAGCGCTCGCCAGCTTATCCACCACGCTCTGACATGATTGCGTGTAGCGTCCTATTATTACTGGCGTGCCAATGCTGGCAGGTTCCACTGGATTATGTCCGCCGATATCAACTAAAGAGCCACCGACCAATGCCACATCAGCAAGTTTATACCAGTGCATAAGCTCGCCCATACTGTCTGCTAGATAAATTTGGGTCTGCGACGTGATTTGTTCATCAAAACTACGCCGAGCCAGCGTTAATTCTGACTCTTTAATAAGCGTAGCAACGTCATCAAAACGCTCTGGATGTCTGGGTACGATGATAAGCAAGGCATTGCTAAGCGCTGATACTGCTAGCAGCCGTTTATGTAAGCTAAGGGCTGTCGTCTCTTCGCCACTATGGGTGCTCGCGGCTACCCAAATCGGACGCGCTAAGGCGTTTGGTTCGGCGTTGATAGGGTTTAGAGATTGCTTCACTCTTGGCTCTTTCGTGACTACATTTTTAGCCGTCTTTTCTTCAAGTACAGCTGATACTTTGGGATTTTTCGCGGTAATTTGTGGCGTATTGATTACCCATTTGAGCGACCCTGCCACCCGAATCTTTGTGCTATAAGCGCCCAACTGACGAAAGCGTTTGGCCGATTCTTCATCTTGCGCAATGATGAGGGTTAGATTTTCCATCATGCTAGCGCTGACCGATTCTATCTTTTGATAGCGCTTAAAAGATGATGCGGACAGACGACCATTGACTAAGATGCTAGGTATCCTATGTTCGGACAGTTTGCTTAGAATGTTAGCCCATAGCTCCGTCTCTATAAATAAAGCCGTGATAGGCCGTACATGTGATAAGAACGTCTCAATCACCGCAGGTGTGTCTACAGGAACATAACTATGACTCAGCCTACCTGCTGCGATATCTTCAGCGAAGCGACTAGCACCCCGTGCAAATCCTGTCTGCGTAGTATTGGTCAGCCACACCTGATAGCCCTTTGCGAGCAAGGCATCGAGCAGTGGCGCGACGGTATTGGTCTCACCTAAAGACACGGCATGACACCAAATCACCGATTGATGGTTATTTATATTGTTGCCATTTCTATCAAGATGAGTTTGACTAGTAATGCCTTGAGATACTGGGCGCGGCGGATAACACTTGCCAAAACGCTGCGCCACTTCTTGCTGGTAATTATCATTTTTATGCGAGCGTCGCCAGACTTGCATGCGATACAAAGGCTTTAGTAAGCTGATGATGAGTCGATAATAAAAAGGCGGCTGACACGTTTTTGACAGCACGGATTGCTCTGTTGTACTCGAAGACGGAAGATGGGAAGATGGCATGGAATAGCTCAGATAAAAAAAACAACGTGAAGTTTGATGAGCGCGCTTGTTGTAATAGAATTTTACTTATCGTAGTAACGACAACTTTGAGCTAGAACTTTGAACTAGACACGACGCTGTATAGACTTAAACAAATATGATGAGTAGTAGCGCTACAATAACCACCACACCAATTAATAATTGATAGCGCTTGATGCTATGTTGTTCTTGTTTTTGTGTCGTTATGAGCATATCTGCTTGCTGCCACTGGTTCACGATACTTGCAGCTTCACTATGACCATTATCCGCCGCTTGCTCTAGCCAGTATTTACCTTTGTCAACGTCCTGCGTCACTCCAACACCTTGATAATACAGTTTACTGAGTAGACGTTGGGCTCGGCTGTCGTTTTTATGCGCTGCTTGCTCAACCAAACTCACTCCTGATGCCATGCCTGTCTCTTTATCCTTGGATAGACCCTCAAAGAGCAACTCATACATTGCCAGTCGTAGCATCGCTGCGCTATTACCAGCATGGGCTGAAGTTTGCAAAACAGACAAGGCTTTTTGGCGAGCGCTCTTGTGCGACCCTGAAAACTGAACCTCAAGGCGTGATTTGCTTTGCTTAGCGATATATTGCTCGAACTGATCAAGTACCTTATGTGCGCGGTTGTAATCATCCATACCTGCGGTCTGTATGACTTCGATCTCATCTAATTCTCTTAGTAATTGAGCAAAGATCTCAGGCGTAGTGGATATTTTGGGTGCTTGTGGCTTTTGTGTGGCAGGTTCTAGACTCACTTCAGCAGGCGCTACTGTCGATTGCGACGGCGAAGCGTTCTCTTTAGATAACTTAGAGTTTAACGACTGACTATCTGTTTCCGTGGCAAATGGCTTTTCTAGGTGCTCGAATGCTATATTTTGAGTATTTTTTGGTTCTAATTCTAAGTTTTGACTAACGTTTGAATTATTTGCGATATTGATATCTGGCTCGATACTTTTAGTGTACTCACTAGCTATTTGCGGACTTGTTATAGAAGGTTGAGCGTTAAGATTTTGATCAAGAGTATTTTTAGGTAAACGCGTACTCTCTAAATGCATATTAGGAGGCAAACGCATTTTAACCGCTTGGTATAGCCCGCTTGCGACTTTACCGCCTTGCACTGCTATAAAGGGACGATCGATATGACCGAACAAGCGCAGTCCTAAAGGCTCCAAAGCGAAAAATAAGTCGTTTGGCTTATTAATAGCGTCATCATCCTGACGATAAACAACGGCCATATGCTGATAAAAATCGTCTACCGTTAATACAAGCTTAGGATGACGCTTTTGCAACTCAAACTGACCATACCAGTGCGCTGTATACTGACCCTCTAGCGCTAGAACACGCCCCGCATAAAATCCCAAAAAAATAAGAAAATTGCGATAACGCTCATCTGCTACTATTTTATCTTCATCCCAACTATCCGCTTTTATTAGCTCACGACGTATTTGTGATAACAAAGTATCGATACGTTGCAAACTATCCAAAGACTCATCTAACCTACAGCTTTGTAATTCTGTCTCGTAAGCTAGACCGCCTGCGATAGGACGTCCCGCTAGGAAGTCCTGCCAATACCCTGTAGCAATATAATCGAGAGGCGTTAAAGGTGAGGCAGACATTACGCAGGTATTTCCTTAAAAGGTAAAGTGATAACAAGCAAATAAGAATTTTCAAATAAACGACCAGCCTACCTTATCGTAAAACTCAATCCACTACAATAAAGGACTAAATAGGCGTACGACATTGTCGAATAAACGCTTATGACCTGAGCGTCGTTGCCATTCGGATAATGGCAACAAGCGACAGCCCTGTAAATAAGTCTCTTGACAGTTCGCAACCTGCGCCACCATTTGCGGAGTGTAAATCGCCAAACTGACCTCCATATTTAAATAAAAACTACGCATATCGATATTTACGGTACCAAATAGACAGTAGTCATCATCGATGACCACTGTTTTGGCATGTAACAAACCGCCTTCAAACAAGGCAATATTGACTCCTGACTCAAGCAATTCTTGGTAGTAAGCTTGTGAGGCATGTTGCACCAAGAACGAATCTACCTTTTTGGGAATAATCAGAGTGACCTCTACCCCGCGCTTAGCGGCTGTCGCCAGCGCGCCTGATAGCGCCTCGTCAGGGACGAAATACGGCGTCGTTATTTGGATACGTTTATTAGCGCGGTGGATAACAGTTACTAGGGTATTGTAAATCACATGGGCGGTGACTTGTGGGGCTGAGGGTATCAATTGCGCAGTGACATTCTCTACGACAGGCATCTGCGGGATGATAATGGACGTCGACCCTGTATCAGGAGCATCACTAAGGTCAAGGCTCGCTCCCAATACTTTGATACGGCTATTGATATCATTGATAGTTGGCGACATGACATATAGTTTACGGGTGTAGTTATTCACTCGCTGATCGAGCACATCTAGGTTGTATTTATTTTCAGCGCCGATATCTGTGACGACAACCTTTGCCATAGCCGTTGCAATGTTGACGGGCTGCTCGCTGACAATGCGCATCATGATATCGATCCACTGACCAACCCCTTTGTCTTGCTTAAAGAATTTTGGATCCACTAGATTGAAACTACCGATATAACCGATGTATTCATCGATCGCGACCACCTTACGATGATTGCGTAGATCAGAGCGCACAAACAAAGTTTTGAATAGCCCAACTGGTAGCGACTGATGCACGAATACGCCCGCTCGCTCAAGCAGTTTATGCTCAGGACTATTAAAGAACCTAAAACTCCCCACGCTATCAGCCAATATATGGCACTCAACGCCGCGCTTTGCCGCTAATGCCAGCGCTTGTATCACATCCAACACTTGACCCTTTGGATAAATAATATAAAACTCTAATAAAATAGTACGCCGCGCATTATCAATATCGGCGATTAAACGCTCAAAGATACAATGAGGCGCTGTCAGTAATTGCATTTGATGCTTGGCAAATACCCCAAAGCCGGTCCAACGTGTCCCGATTTGACTAACACCGCGGTAGTGAGTAGGTAGCAAATCTTGACCTTGATCAAAGATTAAACGTTCACGCTTGGCCATATCGTTCATAAGACCACGGGCCTGATCTAAACGCTGACGATAGCGACGTCCGATCATCGGCTCACCAAGCAAAATATAGGCGATCAATCCAACCACAGGCAAGGTATAGAGTACAACGATCCACGCGATCGACACGCCAATATTACGCTGTACCGATACGATGCGCAAAGTCATGACTATCATAAGAATAATATGTAGTAATAACCCAAGTCCTGCAAAGTCACCCCAAGACCACGTGGCAAATTGCTGCTCTATGTCCAAAGCGTCTATATCTACCTCCGTCAATCCAGTATAGATCTATCTATATAAGTCATCAAATATAAAGAAACATAACCTGCGACATTATAATCATTTTTGTTAGTAGTACAAAAGCAGACCTGTACTCATAGCATTTAAATTCTGCTGATCCGTCTTAGCCTATAATCTGTTATGCAAAATTTCTAAAGATTATCTAAATTGCGCAAAATAATATTTGACAGACCTCGTTAAGTCTATATAATACACACCCACAGCAAGGGGCTTTGATTGGTTCTAAGTTGTGGGAAGTTATTCAAAGGGTGACAACTTTGGATGTTAAGACTTTCGGGGGTTTTATACCTAGTTTGGAAGTAGAGTTTCTAGAAAATCCTATTTAAAGGATTTCAGTAACACCTAGTTTGGATGCATGGCTTTTAGAATTTACGACAATGTAAATTCTCTTGCGCTCGGACGAAGCAGTGCTTCGTTGTATCCTCGCTCAGGGTGATTAGCTCAGTTGGTAGAGCGTCTGCCTTACACGCAGAATGTCGGCGGTTCGAGCCCGTCATCACCCACCACTTAATAGCTTGTGGTAAAAAAGCTAGATGACCTTAGCAGCGGTAGTTCAGTTGGTTAGAATGCCGGCCTGTCACGCCGGAGGTCGCGGGTTCGAGTCCCGTCCGCTGCGCCATATTTAAAACTTAAGTTTTGCTCAAGTTTCGCCTCAAACATTAGATTGTTTGAGGTTTTTTTGTGGCTTCTGTTTGCCTATATTTCTTGAATTATTCTATCTAGAGTCTGTTGCACAGACCATAATATATTTGGATAGCCCTTTTTTTATGTACACTAATCTCGATGATGTGGCTCGTTAAAATTAAGCTCAGGCCCAATAGGGATGATACCTGTCGGATTGATATTGGCATGACTTGTATAATAGTGCGCTTTGATATGAGTCACGTTCACCGTTTGAGCGACGCCCGGCACTTGATACAAATCTTTAAGATAGCCCCATAAATTAGGATAATCGATGATTCGGCGTTGATTGCATTTAAAATGATTGAAATAAACGGCATCAAAACGTATAAGGGTGGTAAACAAGCGCCAATCGGCTTCAGTGATGCTATCATCAATCAGATAACGGCTAGTTCCTAGTCGTGCCTCTACTATATCCAAGGCTGCAAACAGCGCTCCGACTGCCTCTTCATAGGCCTCTTGCGTTGTGGCAAAGCCCGACTTGTACACCCCATTATTGACCGTAGAATATACTAAAGCGTTGACTTCGTTAATCTCATCTATTTTGTCAGCTGGCAAAAAATCAACGAGCAATGCACCCACCTCATCAAACGCTGAGTTAAACATGCGAATGATTTCAGAGGATTCGTTACTGACGATAGTATGGGTTTTTTTATCCCATAAGATAGGAACCGTTACCCGCCCTGTATAGTCCGCCTGAGCAGCGGTGTAGATCTCATACGCATACTTGGCATGATTAATAGGATCAGCGATGACCCCTACGCCATCAGCGAACGTCCAACCGCAATCGCCCATAAAGGGATGTACGACAGATAATGATATCATGTCACCAAGCCCTTTGAGCGCACGATAAATAGTCGTACGATGCGCCCAAGGACAAGCCAAAGAGACGTACAAATGATAACGGTTAGGCTCAGCTTTGAAGCCGCCTGTACCTGTGGGTCCTGCGCTACCATCTACTGTGACCCAGTTCCTAAAACCTGACGCTTCACGTTGAAAGCGACCCCCACTAGCGTCAGTATCGTACCATTTGTCTTGCCACTTGCCATCAACCAATAAGCCCAATGTCACTCTCCTAATCATTGTTATCGTTCTATACTGCTCAATTTTAATTTTTTGTGCTTACTCATCATTTATAAATAATTATTTTATCAACGCACCAAAATTACAGGTGATACAGTACTAGCGATAATCTCTGTCGTTGTACTCCCTAGAAACAGCTGTTGCCACTTAGATCGTCCATAAGCGCCAATAACAATGACATCGATGTTGTTTTGAGTTTGAAAGGTGAGCAGACCATTAACCGCATCCGTCTCTGGTAAATGATGCGTGTCAACCTCAAATCCAGCTTGGTTCAGTAGCTCGGCGGCCGCTACTAAGCTCTCTTTTGCTTCATCATTGTTGTGACCAATCATCACAATATGCCCAAGCAAGCCTTTCAACAGCTCACTTTTGGCGACTAGACTGACCGCTTTGATAGCCGTTTTGCTCGCATCAAAAGCAACCATGTAAGAAGTGGGTTCTTTGTACACTTCTGAACAAATTAAAATCGGTATGCTGGAAGCGCGTGCCACTGTCTCTATCTGGCTACCGATATTGATACGAGCGTTTTTGTGGTCCTCTCCGCGTCGTCCCATGACGATAGCGCGATTGTCTTCTTTGAAATGTTCAATAGCAGCTAGTAATTTACCACGGCGCTGATAAACTTTGACCTTAACACCAAAATTGCTTTGTATATGGCTTTTGGCATCTTGCACCAGCGCATTACTATAACTATTGACAACTCGCGCTCGCTGCTCATCTAAATGAGACAACTCTTCTAGTAGAATTTGGCGACTGTCGAGTCCTATTGCTCCAGACAAGTCGCGGCGTTTGGAGGCTGGTACTTCAGTCACGTTCAACAGTGCAACCGGTAGGTTTAAGCGACTAGCGTACCACGCTGCATAGTCACTGATAGACCCTGTGACTGCTGAGCCATCGATACAAGCTAGAATATGCTGTTCGGTCATCATCATCTGCCCCTAAGATTAAATAAAAGTAAGGTATGTCTAGAGTCTACCAAGTTTATGAGTACTTTGGGGATGCTTAGCACATTAAACATTACTTGAAATTATTTAGGTTTACATGCTGACTAATGGTTAAAAAAAACGTCTTGTTTTTGATGAGAACAAACGCCATAGAATAAAGATACCGACTTACCTTTATAAACATAACATTGGAAAATCATTATGAGTAATTTAAACACTCAAGTTCAACCGCTACGTATAGACATCGTCTCTGACGTCGTCTGTCCCTGGTGCGTTATTGGCTATCGACAACTGGCAAAAGCACTTGAACAAACCAATACCGAGCACGAGATACACTGGCATCCGTTTGAGCTCAACCCTAATATGCCAAGCGAAGGTCAGAACTTGCGTGAGCATATTATAGAAAAATACGGCTCCACCAAAGCGCAATCTGATGCTAGCCGAGAGGCGATGACTCAGGCAGGTCATGACGTTGGCTTTGAATTCAACTTCGATGACGACACCCGTATGCACAATACGTTTGATTTGCATCAACTATTGCACTGGGCAGAGATACAAGGACATATGCACGAGTTAAAACAGGCCTTGTTCGCCGCTCACTTCACTGACGGTCGCAACATCTCTGATATTACCGTGCTTGCTGATATCGCCGCAGAGATTGGGCTTGATCGTAGTGAAGCGCTAGCTGTATTAGAAGACCAGCGTTTTGCCAAAGAAGTACGACAGGCTGAACAACATTGGCAGCAGCAAGGTATCCAAAGTGTTCCTGCGGTCATATTCAATGAGCGACATCTGGTCAGTGGCGCACAAGGCGAGGAAAATTTTACGAGTATTATAAAGCAATTGGCCGATATGCCAGATTAAACTGATAACCGTCTTATAGTAACCCCTACTAAAATGCCGCTTCCCAATCTTCCCAATAGAGGCGGCATTTTAGCTTTTCAATTTTATAAAACTAGACTCATCACCTGTGTGTTTAAGATTAATTCATAAAAATGAACCACCGTACGAGTACTCTTACCTTCTTCATCAGCTGGCATAGTAGCTAATTAGTTTTGAATATGTTTCAATCATAACGCGTCTTATGCATAACAGTGAGAGCACATTCGCCACAACTTTAATCATTAAAAGGACTTTTTTATGATCAAGACTCTCTCTATCGCGGCCCTAGCTTTAGCTTTGTCCGCTTGCGCTAGTGTTGAAAATATATTGAATGCGCCGGACAACATGCAATCAACACCAAAAACGATGACTGCTATCAATGCCGAAAAAGGTTTGATCACAATGCAAAGTAATCATTCCGTCCAAGACACCGCTGATAAACTAGCAGCACTTATTGAAAGCAAAGGCATGACAGTATTTGCTCGCATCGATCATCAAAAAAATGCGCAAGGTGTAGGCTTAGCACTACGACCCACACAAGTTATTGTGTTTGGTAATCCGAAAGCGGGTACGCCCCTGATGCAATGCGAGCAAAGTGTCGCCATCGACTTACCGCAAAAAATCTTAATGAGTGAAGACGCGCAGCAGAGAGTATGGTTGTCCTATAATAATCCTGATTATTTAAAAGACCGTCACAATATAAAAGAGTGTGATACCCAGTTAGTGAACATCGCAAAAGCCCTTGATGGTATCAGTAGAGCCGCTACCGCAAAGTAGCTATCAGTAGAAATTTAAAACAGTCGAATTTGAAGCAATAAAAAGGTGGGTAGCAACAGCATATCCCACCTTTTTTAAATTTTTAGAAAATTAACTTATTAGTAGTTTTCAGATTGTGCTACTTGCTCGTGTAACTCCACCTTAAGCTTCTTTGCGCATTCGATTATCTTTTTTCTATCGGCAGCAATGGCACCATACTCAATCGCTGTCTCTCGCATTTGTACAGTGACATCATAATGCGGATAACTGGCATTACGGTGAAATAGGCGCTTATCCACTTCAATCAGTGCGGCAAAATCATGCAACTCTTGTAGAGTATCTGCTAGCATATGACACCATCTGTAACCTTTAAATTCTATACAGACAAAATCTACATATATTGCCATATTGATTACCCTCCAATATTATTTTATTGGCTTATTTGCTCTAAGCCCAATCAGTATTAACAATTTATGTATTCTATAGTAATCAGTTACATCATACGGTTAATGAGCTTGTCTTTTTTTATGAACTGATGATAGAGCGCCGCTGCAATATGCAAAGCGGTAAATACCAAAATTAAGTTCCAAATAATATCGGTATGTACATCATTAAAGAGACGTGCCAGACCGCGATCCGGCGTCACAAACACTGGAATCTCAAACAAGCCAAACATACTCACTGCCCGCCCGCCATACACGGACATAAGCAGTCCTGCCGTAGGCATCGCGATCAATAAGGCATAGAGCGCAAAATGACTTAGCTTAGATATCATCTGTTGCCACTTAGGCATAGGAACAGGCGGCGGCGCCTTGATAAATACGCGACTAATAACTCGCGCTATCATCCATAGCAGCAAGCTAATACCAAAGGCTTTATGAAGGCCTATATAAAATGAATCATCGGTATTCTCATAAGTGAAAATCATGATCCAAGTGACGAGCAGTAGCAAGGCGCTGACCCAATGAAAAAGGCGACTAATCGCAGACCATTTATTGACATAAGTCGCGGTAGGTTGAGCTTGGTTCATATTTTACCTATCAAAATAGTGTAATAGTTCCCAAAAGGCATTTACCCAAAGGTCTTTGTCCCTAAAAGTCTGTTTGCTGACGCCGCCAGTAGGTGCTAATAAAAAATGGCGTGAGCAGATCGCTTCACCATGACGCTAACGAAGAGGCACTGCGCTGCGTAATAAAACCGTCTGGCGTCTGACCGTTGGCTGCCTGCCAGCGCTGGAAGGCGTTACGGGTATTGGTACCAACGATACCATCAGTACCCTTAGTATCATAACCTGAGCTGGTCAAACGACGTTGCAAATTGGTCACTTGTACTGTAGATAATGGACGCTCATAGCGAGGCCATGATTTTTGTAGGCCGCCTTGTCCTGCGAGTGATTTGCCAAGCAAGCTTACGCCAAGTGCGTAGCTTGACGAATTATTATAGACCTTGATAACGTCAAAGTTAGGACTCAGTAGCAGCGTAGGACCATCTTTGCCCGCAGGAAGCCATAACTCCATCTGAGTATTGGCATCCAAAGCCACATCATCTAAGGTATCAATCCCTAACGACGCCCATCTAGCCGCTGATTGCTTAGTCCCTACCAAAGAGTAATCAAATGCAGCTGGTATTGTCGCCTCATAAAAGGGCGCAAGACCACGTACCCAGCCTGAACTGTTTAGATAGTTGGCCGTAGAGGCTAATGCATCCCCTGTCGCCCAAGGATTACGACTACCATTATTATCACCATCCACACCATGCTTGAGCCACGTATCAGGGATAAATTGCGTCTGCCCCATGCCGCCGGCCCAAGAGCCATCGAGCTGCGACCAAGACACATCACCGCGTTGTAGCAGGGTCATCAAGGCCAATAATTGATTTTCAGCGAATTCCTGACGGCGACCATCGTAAGCTAGGCTGGCAAGCGAGCTTGGGATATAGCTGTTACCTGTAACCACACCATATGAGGACTCCATGCCCCAGATAGCGGCGATAATCTCAGCATTCACGCCATATCTGGACTCTAACTGTGACAGAAACGAACGCTGCTCAGAGTACTTACGTTTACCTGTGCTTACCCTGCCATCTGATACCGCAGAATCAACGTATTCCCATGGCATCTTTGAGAACTCAGGCTGCCCTGAATCCAAGGAGATGACTTGCTGATTTAAATTGGCAGAAGCTAGCAAACGCTGCACATCATAACTGTTGTAGCCTGATGACATGGCCCGCATAGAAAAGTCCGACTTCCAATCTGAAAAGCTTCGATAGCTAGGTTTAACAGGCTGCGGCGCTGGCGTCACAACAACTGGAGCGGGTTTTATTTGAATGGTTTGCGTCTGGGTGATATCGACATTACCTTGACGTACCGGTACCGAATTACTGGGCTGTTGCATGGCTTGCTGGCTTGTACAGCCAATAAAGAAAAGCGCGGGGAGCAAAGCAGCATATTGTTTTTTTACTATCATAAAAATTCTCAAATATCGTGAATGTTAGAGCATGCCATTAGCGCGCTAATACCGCACGTGGATCGATAGGGTTACCATTTAGACGTACTTGGAACTCTAAGGCCACCTGATCGGTTTGACCGCTGCGGCCCATGTTAGCAATACGCTGCGCGCGCTGCACTTGATCGCCTTCTTTTACCAGAAGCTGGCTGTTATGCGCATACGCCGTTATATAGTTATCACTATGACGAATCATAATCAAATTGCCATATTCAGGCAGTCCATTACCGGAGTATAGTACCGTACCTGCCTGGCTTGCGATCACTGGATCACCTTCTTGACCTGCAAACCACATCCCCATATTACCCGCTTGTGCATCAAAATTACGTATCACTTGATTGGGACTAGGATACCCATAGTTTGACGCCGAATTGGCAGTAGGATTATTGACTGGGCTTTGTATTACCGGACTTTGAGTAACAGGCGCGTTGTTGATAGGTGGTCTATAGGTCGGCTGCTGTGTTGGACGACTAGTAGCAGCTGGCGTACCTTCCCACAGCTTGAGCCACTGACCACTATAGATTGTATATTTGCTGTCCAAGCCATTCATCGCGCCTACTTGACGATAATTTAAACGATAGCGCTCCGCAATATCACTAACCGTATCCCCGCGTTTGACCAGATGATAATTAGGAACGCCCTGCGCGTTAGTCATCACTTTAGGACCACTTTGACTGGTAGGTTGATAAGCAGGTTTTGTTGCGCAGCTGGCCATAGCTATCGCTAGCGACCCTATCAAAGCAGTGGTCACTAATTGCGATCTCATCGTAAGCTTTTTCATACAAGGTTTCCTATCAATGATGTGACTGACAAACAAAGTTGCCATTATTAGGTATTTAATATTTTTGAAGAATAGAGTCTAGTAGGTAATAACCAATAAATAAAGACTGTCTTTATCTTAATAATTTTTATTATGTCGCCAGCTGTGCTACTGAGCAGTGTAATGCCCTATCTAGCACTTTATTACTGACTGCTCTTTTCGCTCTCAAGCGCTTGGCACCTACTTAACGCAGCATCAGGAGTATGATGTAGTCTGACTGGTGACACGCTGATATATCCTGCCGCTATCGCTTGTATATCGGTGTAAATGTTCTGGTTAAAGTCAGTACATAGAAACGCTTGATCGTCGTTTTGCACATTATCTTTGCGCAAAGAGAGCCAGTAAGCATCACGTTCGCGTGGATCAACCATATGACGTACAGGCTGCGCAATTTTACTATGACCCAGACGCGTGATTTTGCGACCTTGGATCTCATCTGCATTTTTTACATTAGGAATATTAACGTTTAATACGTGATAGGGCAAACTTTTACAGGTTTCAATTATCGTGGTTTGAGTCAACAGCTTGACGATTTCGTTGGCTGCCATCTCATAACTAGGATTACTATTTTGAAGACTACTGTTCTGAAGATCGCTGCTTTGAATAGTATGAGCGCCGTCGACTAGAGAGGTTGCAATAGCAGGTACACCAAAGAGCTGGGCGGTAAGAGCTGCACCAAAAGTTCCTGAATATAGTACGTCCTGTCCTAGATTCGCCCCTGAATTAATCCCTGTTATCACACAATCAAAGGAGAAATCAGCATATAACTCATTCAACGCCAAGTAAATGCAATCAGCGGGTGAACCATTTACAGCGACAAACCCAGAGGGTAACGTATGAGTATGTAGAGGATGTGTGATAGTCAGAGCACTACCTGTACCGCTTTGCTCAGCATGTGGGGCGACGACGATCACCTCTCCTATAGTCGATAGTGCTTGGTATAATGCGAGTAATCCTGGCGCATGTACCCCGTCATCATTACTAATTAAGAATCTCATTGACACTCATTATAGTTGTAGTGGCTATATTATATAGTGGATAATGGAGCGTATCCGCGACTGCTTTTGAGTCAAGATAGTAGAGGATTATCATAACCTTTGTACATTACGCTTTTGTTGCTAAGCTCGCAATGGCTTTGAAAAACCAAAAAGTAGACAACTTATACTATTTATAAATGCACAAAAGTTAAAATATACCTCTATGCAACAAGCAATCTTAACTCCTCTCTTAGCGTCTAAGTTTTTGTTTTGCCAGTCTATTTGCACAAAGCACTCGCCCCTACTTCATCGAAATGCGTTACAATGAGTGATAATTGACAACAGTAATCAGTTATCTTTATATCTTGATGTAACTTAGCTACTCATATTGTCTTTATGTTGCTGTAATCTTAGCTAAGCTCACAATATATCTACACACAAGCGAAGATTTAATGTGACTTTTGTTTTTTTAACTATTACCATATCATCATCAAATCACTATAAGCGAGCGTAATACTGAATGAAGAATCAATCGATATTATCTACAGCTTCTACTCTGAAAAAAACAGTGTCAAAGGTCGGTTTTGCAAGTGCTATCGCGTCTGCGTTCTTGCTGTCTTCTGTGTCTACTGCTGCGGATAGCTCTACAACTATTCCGCTAGATATGTCTGGTATGAATATTACTAAGCATGAGATTGCGGTCATGCAAGTACTTTCAGAGATATGCCCGCCGATGTTGAACGGTAAGCAAAAACAGCGCTTTTATAAATCATACAATGTACAGCTTCATGAATTGATGCCTTCGCTAGAAGACCCAAAAGCAGCTATTCAGTACTTATCTACTCAACAAGACTATCGCCAAATCTTGCAGGGCATTCGCAGTTGGACGATGGGGTTTTCTAGACAAGAAAATAAAGCCCTGTGTGAAGACTTGGCTAACGCGGCTATTTAAATTGTACTGGTAGTTTAAGCTTGCAATACTCAATAAAACTTACTATGACTTATCCGCCTTTGGTAATCAGTCATAGTAAGTTTTTTATTATCTGAGTTTTTCTATATTTCATGGTCTTATTTAATTGCATTTATCGATTCCCCATCGTCAAGCATTTTGCTAAGATAAGGCGTTATTTTTATGTCCATCGCTTAAGCAATGCTGTACTTGTTCGATACTCACTTAGTAAGCTCTAGAGAACACAAGATACTGAGTATCAAAGCAAGCCGTTTGATTGATAATCAAACCTTTTCTCATGCGATAGATACATTTGGTTTTATGATGCGGTGTAACGATTTATGATAGTAAAGCAGGTAAAAAAACAACTGATTCAGCTTATGGTTGCAAGCGTCTCTATGAGTGCGGTGATGGCAGGCGCCGCTGTTCAAGCGCCTGAGATGGATAATACAGCTTATGTGTTAATGGACTACAATACAGGCGAGATCTTGGCACAAAAAAATGCCAATCAACCCCTGCCACCTGCTTCTTTGACCAAAATGATGACCAGTTATATCATTGAGCAGCGTCTAGCCTCAAATGATTTAAGCGAAGATGATCAAGTCTTGATGAGTGAGAATGCTTGGTGCCGCGGTAGCAGTAGCCAATCTTGTATGTATGTTCCTGTGAACAAGACCGCAAGCGTCATCGATATGCTACGCGGGATCATTATTCAATCAGGTAATGACGCCTCAAAAGCGATGGCTGAGCATATCGCAGGTAGCGAATCCTCTTTTGCAATCTTAATGAACGAACAAGCGCAAAAGTTAGGTATGGATAATACCAACTTCGTCAACTCCACTGGTATGCCAGATGATGGGCACTACGCCTCAGCGATGGATCTGGCGAAACTTGCCCGCGCTATCATCAAAAATAGCGGCGAGTACTATGACATCTATGCCGAAAAAGAGTTTACTTACAATGGTATCACTCAAGGCAATCGTAACGCGCTACTCGCTACAGACTCTACGGTTGATGGTCTAAAAACAGGTCATACCGAGGCGGCAGGTTACTGTTTGGTAGCCTCTAGTGATCGTGACGGCATGCGTCTGATCTCTGTCATCATGGGTACAGAGAGCCAGCAGGCACGAGCGGATCAGTCTCGCGAACTTCTCAATTGGGGCTATGGTCATTTTACGACCGTTACCAAAGCGCCGTCAGGTCAGTTCGTGAGTAAAGTGCCAGTATGGTTTGGGCAAGCTGAAGAGGTCGAGCTAGCAACGGCTGACAATCTACAGATCTTGACTACAAAAACGCAAAAGAACAAGATTACTACGGTTGTCGATATACCTGAAAGCCTAGAGGCTCCTATCGCTAAAGGACAAGAGATTGGTAAGATGATGGCGGTTATTGACGGTAAAGCGGTCGCCTCTGTGCCTATTATCGCGACAAGTGCAGTCGAAAAATCAGGCTTTGTAAGCCGGATGTGGCAACACGTGGTACGCTGGGCGCAAAATTTGTTTTAATTCTTGAAGCTTTTTAATAAAAAGACGCCTATTATTCAGGCGTCTTTTTTTGTACCAAATATTAAAGTTTCCCGAATAAACTACCCTAGCACTGCCTACTTATGAATATCTACTATGCCTAAGTGCAAGCTGTATCTATATTAGCCATTTTTTTAGCTGTTTGATAAGGGTCTTGTTATCAATATCTGCCCCATGACAATAATCCACGCCTACTGCTTTTAGTCCATGCTCAAAGCTATCTAAATACATCTTTTGCTGCGCAGGATACCAGTAAACAATCAGTGTGCGATGAGCCTCTTCGTATTGACGAATAGATTTGGCTAGTGACGCCACTCTACTTAGATGCACATCTTCAGCGCACATCACCATATCTACTTTTTTGACACTCATCTGTCCAATGACAGATTTATTGTACTGATGATAATGAACGCGAGCGCCTAACTGTTCAAGCTTGTCAGCTAGAGAGCCTTTTTCTCGGTAGTAATAGTAAATAATGGTTAGTCCGCTGAGCATGGATTGCTGCTCGGTATGTCGCTGACTACTCATAGGAATAGTCAGTGTAAATTGACTACCGATATCGGGCGTACTGTCGACTTCGACAGTCGCACCGATCAGCTGCGCTAGTTGTCTGACCACAGTAAGACCGATACCAGAGCCTTCATACTGACGCGTTTGCGATGAATCTGCTTGAAAGAACGGGTTAAATATATCATTGATATCATTGGTATTTATACCTATACCTGTATCTTTGATACCGATCTGCCAGCGGTTACTTCGATCAAAATGAGTGAGCTGCGATTGCAGCGTTATTTCACCGACTGATGTGAACTTTATTGCGTTTTCTAATAGTGTCGATACCATCTGTTTGATTTTGCTAGTATCCCCTTGCAACGAATAATCGATATGATGTACATGGCTCACTAGTGTCAGACCTTTTCGCTGAGCGATAGGCTCATACTTTGCGAGAAGATCTGCGATGACCTCTAAAGGATTAAATTCATGTATTTCAACGTTAATTTGACCTTTATCGATCTGATTGAGTAGCATGATTTGATCTAGCATGATGACTAGCTGCTGCGCGCCTTTATTGATAATGGCTGTCGTATCTCTTTGCTCAGTATTCAATTGCTGAGTGTCGAGTAACTGCAATCCCCCTACGATAGCGTTCAATGAGGTCTTTAGTTCATGATTAATCATGCTCTGAAACGTATGGCGTTGCAGGTTTAGAGATAGATCTTTATTGTGTAGCTGCTGCTCTAAAACTGCCAGCTCGTTATAATCGCGCTTGCTATTTTTGAGACGCTCAAACAAAGTAATAAAAGCATGTTTAGCTTGCATCAGCTCTTTAAATTCAAGGCGTTGTTTGGTGACGGGTAGCTGCTCAAGGTCTGGGTTTTCGACCACCAGCTTAAAGACATCCGTTAAAGTGGCCACGTCTTTGATGAACCAATTTATTTTGCGAAGTATAAACATGACCCAAACGACGCTCAATCCGACAATAAAGAACCATAATAACAAGTTCTCTTTTAGCCAGTATTTACGGATTTGAGCGGTATCAAGGGTGATGTTAAGGTAGCCGACTAAGCTACCAGTGTCTTGACTCTCTATAGTATTATCGTCTACAAAACGATTTGTAGCATCGTGGCTTACAATATCTCGACTAATAACTGGATAGTTAAAACTAGCAGTACTAGAAAACAAGGCGTTACGCCAGTCACTGCGGGTCTCTTTATTCTGCTCTTTTGCGCTATCGGCAATAGAGTCTGTGGTTGAATAAAATAGTATGCTTTGTATACTTGGCTCATTACCTAGCACTATACTGACCTGATCGCCCACAATGTCTGCGCCCTCTGGCGTCGAAGCGCTGGTTGTCAATATCGCTGCTAGTTGCTCAACATGTTGCTTTTTTTGTTGATAGTGGTAAATCAAACCATAAACGACAGATAATAAAAACCCAGTCAATACAGTCACTAGAGTGACCTGTATAACAGCACTCCAAGCAATAGTAGAGAGAGTCCTTTGTGAACGGTTTTTCATATTGCGTCACTAGTGTTGAACGTCCATAGTTATCAAAATACCTATCATTCTATTCATACTACTCGCAATTAGGCTCACTGACAAAGATAAATCAGCCTTTTAGAGGTTCGACAAATAATCGAGACTTTATAGAACCGAATAAAAAATAGAACCGAATAAAGTCATAGCTCTATCTTAAAGATAGCATCATCGATCTCTTTTATCCCCTTTAGTGAACTTTTTGCGTTGTTTGCGCTGACGCAGTTGTTGCGCCTTTGCCTTAGTTGGCGTATTGCTCTTGTGAGCGTATGGGTTTTCGTTCAGCTTAAAGACGACGTTGAGAGGCGTGCCCTCTAACTTGAATACTTGACGAAACTGGTTTTCGAGGTAGCGCTGATAACTCTTTGGTAGCGATCCTGTTTGATTACCGTGGATGACAATAACGGGCGGATTATGCCCACCAATATGGGCGTAGCGCAACTTGATTCGGCGTCCACCGATTGCGGGCGGCGGGTTTGCGGTTACCGCGTCTTGTAGTATTTGCGTCAAACGATTGGTTGACACCTCAAACATCGAGGACTCATAAGCGCGGCGAATTGAGGGATATAGGTTACCGACTCCTGTGCCGTGTAGGGCAGATATTAGATGGACTTTGACATAAGGGATAAAGTTAAAACGACGATCCATCTCAATCTTAATATAGTCTTTTTGGTCTTGAGTCAGACCGTCCCACTTGTTGATAGCGACGATTAGAGCGCGGCCAGCATCGAGCGCATAGCCGATCATATGTAGATCTTGATCAACGATGCCTTCTTGAGCGTCGATGACAATGACCGTCACGTTCGAGTCTTTGATCGCTTGCAAGGTTTTGATGACTGAGAATTTCTCTACCTTTTCATCAATTTTGCCACGGCGACGAACACCTGCGGTATCGATCAGCACATAGTCTTTGCCATCGCGCTGATAAGGGATATAGATACTATCGCGTGTCGTACCTGGCATGTCAAAGACAACGACACGATCTTCACCTAGTAACCGATTGACCAGTGTTGATTTACCGACATTGGGTCGACCAATTATTGCTAATTTGAGGCCATCAGGCTCTTGAGCATGACCGTCCTCCGGCATATCGGCGGTAATGACTTCCAGCAGATTTCCAACGCCGCGCCCGTGACTTGCCGCCATAGGATAAGGCTCGCCTAGTCCTAACGCATAAAATTCAGCGGGCGCTGAATCGTGAGCGCCGTCTACTTTATTGGCAACGACGTAGACGGGCTTACCCAAAGTATGCAAAAACTTGCCAATTTCAGCATCAGCGCCAATCATACCTGCGCGGGCATCAACGACGAATACGACAATATCTGCCTCGTGTATCGCCGTGTGCGACTGCTCAGACATATAGTCATCGATGTTCCCGCTACCATCATCTGCTTCACCAATACCGCCTGTATCGACGACGATAAACGACTTATCTTCGTACCTTGCATCACCATATTGACGATCGCGGGTGAGACCTGATAGATCGGCAACCAAGGCTTGGCGACTTTTTGTGAACTGGTTAAATAAGGTGGATTTACCGACGTTTGGGCGACCAATTAAGGCGACCACAGGTTTGATACTCATGCGATACTCTCTATTGTGTGCTTTAAAGTTAGCACAGTAGCGAACCATAATAAAAGCAAATACGCTTTGTATTATCGCAAGCTTTAGTTAGTGGAGGATAATTAACGAATAATAAAGGCATTAAACACTGATTAAGCAGCGTCTAATGCCTATAAAAATTAATAATGATAAAGGATAACAAGGGCAATTATTGTGCCAGTTGCCAGATAGCGACTTGACCTGTTGTACTTTGAGTTAACAAACGATTATTTTGAGTTTGCAAAGTCGTTAGTGCGCCCTTAGTCTGTACACGGCTAACAATAGCGCCCGTCGCTGGGTTGAACAGATGCACTACCCCGTCCAAGTCGCCGATCGCAATATAGTTACCTATCATCACAGGATTGGTCAGTTCACGATAAGCCAGCTCGTCACTCTCCCACAGCGTCTCGCCACTATTTCGATCATAAGCGGCTACTTTTCCTGCCAAGCTGGTTGCGATCACTTGCTGATTGTTCACAGCCAAAGACCTAAGACTTGCAATATCGTTCAAATACATGACTTGCTTTGATGCCAAATCAACGCCAAGGAGCTGACCGCTATAGCTGATGGCAAAGAGCTGGTCATTATCGACTATGGGCATGCCATCGACATCACTCATGCGCTCAACTTCACTGCTACCTGTACCAACGCCGATACGTCGCGACCACTGCGGTAGACCACTATCAGTAGTGATAGCATGCAAGCGACCATCAGCAGTCGCTAGTAGTGCTGTCTTGTCATCTAGCGAGGTTGGCACAGCTGTACCACGAATGCTAATAGCAGAAACTTGGGTAGCAAACTGCCAAATAGACTGACCTGATTGAAGTGCAAGCCCATGCAAAAATCCATCATTAGCAGACAAGACGACTCTGTTGTTCGTAATGAGTGCAGGCGTCAGTACTGATCCCGATAGTTGCTGCTGCCAGCGCCTAGCGCCCGTCATACTATCATAGGCTAGAACTCGTCCGCTGCGAGTACTGACTACAGCGGTCTGACTAAACGCATCTAAAGCTACGCCACCTGTGATCTCATCACCGACATTCACTGACCATAAACGCTGTCCAGCCTTGTCAAATCCCATTAGGTCGCCGCCACGTGAGGCTGTGACTATTTGGCCATTGTCATAGCCGACCTGTATGCTAAGTGGATCTTTTTTGCTGGCTTTTTTGTTGCCAACATCGACACTAAAGACAGGTTGTAGCACACTAATAGGCTGAGCAATTTGAACCAGTTTGACCGGATCATTGACGATAGGCTTGATACCGCGGTTACATCCAGCGACAGCAGTAGACATGAGCGCCAATACCGCTACGTTCATAATGGTCTTTTTGATAGTGCTTTTGGAGCGAATAGATTGAGTCATTATAGGTTCTCACTACGAGTGAATGATAAATAAATAAGCATCAAATTTATGGTGTATTCTCGGTAGGCGTGTCAACGACTACATTAGGTTCATTCGCGTTAGGATCGGTCTCTATTGCTGTTGGCTGAGTGGTAGAGGCTTGAACCAAACTTGCTTGCTCACTGATTGGCTCAGGTACTATCCCTAAGCTCTCCATTTTCAATGCCAATACTGAACGAATCTCCTTACGCTCTCGTAACAACTCCCAAGCATTATTGTAGGCTAGAATAGCGGCATCTTGCTTGTTTTGAGCCTGATAGATGTCCCCCAATAGCTCTTGTTGACTGGCTTCGAATGAACTAGGTAGATCGTTATTAGCTTCAGCTAGTGCACCATCTGCGTCACCCATAGCGAGCAACGTCTCAGCGTAACGCAATTGTGTAATCGCTTTGAGACCTGCATCACCAAGATCAATAGCGAGCGCCTTTTGTAAGGTTTCACTTGCGCCCTTAAAGTCATCACTATCCGCTTGTGTACGTGCTTTTATCATCAGCGCTTGCCAAGCATAAACAGAATCACCATGAGTCTGAACCAAAGTATCGATGCTTTGATCCAGCTGAGTACGACTATCTGCAATCGCACTCAAGGCATCTGCTTCTAGATCTGGATTTTGTGACGCCAGACTGACCTCTTCATTGAGCCTTTGAATATCAGCGTACTGGTCAGCTGCGACAGTATCTACCCGTGCATGATTATTCTGCCAGTACGTCCAACCAAAATAACCTGCTAATGCGAGCAAAATCACCGTGATAATATTACCACCGTACTTTTGCAAAGCTTGCATTGAGTTATCAGTATTTGGTGAATTAGGGTTCAATGCCATGATCATTTACCTACTAAAATATTTAAAAGATGTCGTGGTACAAGCACTGTAATAATACCTTTATTTGTATCATTGATTTTATCGATGATAGTAAAGATACTGCTAAAAGCATGGCTAAATCGCAAAATTTTCTTTGTTAGACAGCCACTTCTGATCGACTGTCTGCTGCTCGCCTGTCTGCATATTCTTAATACTGATGGTCTGCTCATCAAGCTCTTGCTGCGCGATAATGACCGTCAATGCAGCACCCGACTTGTCTGCCTTTTTCATTTGTGCTTTTAGACTAGTCGCACTCGCCATTTTAATTCGCAAGTCTGCTCGGTCATAACGCAAATTTTGCGCAAAACGCACACCTGCGCTATAGACGTCAGGATGCGCAGCCACAAAGACGTCACAGGCCACTATCTCATCGAAAGGCGCGACTGCTTCGATGAGCAGCAATAAGCGCTCAAGGCCCATAGCGAAACCCACGCCAGGCTCAGACTTGGCAGGCTTATCACTGCCCATGGATTTTAGCTGACCGATCAGACCATCATAGCGTCCACCAGCACAGACCGTTGCCTGACTACCAAGCTTGTCGGTCACCCATTCAAAAACAGTTTTGTTGTAATAATCAAGACCTCGTACCAAATGCGGGTTGATCTCGTAATGGATACCCAGCTCATCTAAATAAGCTTTGACTTGCTCAAAATGAGCAATACTGTCATCACCCAAAAACTCCGCCAGTTTTGGCGCATCTTTTAAGAGCGCTTGAGTGCTAGCTTCTTTACTGTCCAATATACGCAGCGGATTAGTCGTCAATCGGCGTTTGCTATCCTCGTCGAGTTGCTCTTGTTTATCAGTTAAATAAGTCACGAGCGCATCGCGATAAGCGTGACGTTCATCGATCTCACCCAAACTATTGAGCTGCAATCTCATCTCGTCTTTTAGACCAAGCTCTTGCCACATAAGGTACGTCATAGCAATAAGCTCTGCATCTGCATCAGGTAGCGTGCTACCAAAGCTCTCAACGCCGAGCTGATGAAACTGACGATAACGACCCTTTTGCGGACGCTCGTAGCGAAACATCGGCCCTATGTACCACAGCTTTGGCGCATCACCGCGCAATAGATTATGCTCGATAACAGCACGTACCGCCCCTGCCGTACCTTCAGGACGCAAAGTTAAAGGTGTCGGCGGCTCAGACTTGTCAGCGAAACTATACATCTCTTTTTCAACGATATCGGTGGCACCGCCAATAGCTCTGGCAAACAGATCCGTCTGCTCAACGATAGGCAGACGAATATGCTCGTAACCATATCGAGCTAGCACATTAGCCAATACCGCTTCTAGACGTAGCCATTTAGCGGCTTGTTCTGGCAAAATATCGTTAAATCCTTTAATCGCTTTTATCATGGTATGGTTATATCCCTAAGCATTATTTATGCTTTATTTTTATTATAACTACGAGTCTTTTTATCAGCTTTCAAGGTTATAAGATTTAAGTCTTGAACTATCTGACGCGAATAATCTCATTCTCACGTGCCTTTGCTAGCTTATCAGCATGCTCACGAACCATGCTCTCGATCTCGTCAACTAGGTTAGTGGTATCGATCAAATGACTCTTTTCGCCCATACGGTAAACTAATGATTTGGGCGCAGCGCCAACGATACCGATGTCTGCTTCTTTGGCCTCACCTGGTCCGTTAACCTTGCACCCTATGACCGATAGGTTCATCGGCTCGCGTATGTCCTCTAAACGTGACTCCAGTGCCGTCATCACTCTAATAACATCGAACTCCTGACGCGAGCAACTCGGACAGGCAATGAAGTTGACACCATTTGAGCGGATATTGAGTGACTTTAGGATATCAAAACCGATTTTGATCTCCTCTTCAGGTTCAGCGGCGAGCGATATTCGAATTGTATCGCCAATGCCATCGAGTAACAATCCGCCTAGAGCAATCGCTGACTTGACAGCGCCCGTACGATATACCCCAGCTTCTGTAACACCTAAATGTAGAGGATTGTCTATTTGCGCGGATATCAAACGATAAGCGTCCATCGTCAAGAACACATTACTGGCTTTTACTGAAACTTTATATTGATCGAAGTTTAGACGCTCCAATATGTCGATATGGCGCATGGCCGACTCAAGCATCGCCTCGCCCGTTGGCTCAGTATATTTGCGCTGAATATCTTTTTCTAGCGAACCTGCATTGACGCCGATACGAATAGGAATATTATGATGCCTCGCACAAGCGACCACTTCTCGCACTTTCGCATCACTACCGATGTTGCCTGGATTAATACGTAAGCAATCAGCGCCCGCTTCTGCGACAGCTAACGCAATTTTATGATCAAAATGCACGTCCGCTATAAGTGGTACAGTGACTAGTTTGCGAATTTTACCAAAGGCTTCGACCGTATCCATCGTGGGCGTTGATACTCGCATCAGATCAGCGCCTGCTTCAACGCAGCGTTCAATCTGGGCTACTGTAGCTGCCACATCACAGGTGTCCGTATTAGTCATACTTTGCACACTGATCGGGGCATCACCACCGATTGCCACATCACCGACATATATCTTTTTGGTAAGGCGGCGGTTAATAGGCGCAGGCGTTGACATATAGATATCCTTGATTTGAACAAAACGCATAAAAATGCAATTGATTAAGCCTAACTTATCTCTTGTAGTAGTACCTCCCCTATCTTTGAGGAGTACTAACCAACATCTAAGGGTTTAAAATAAAGCTAGCTTGGTCGCCCGCTACGTACTCATCCATAGCGACTGGCTCTTGGTTAAACGTCATGCTAACGCCAGCGGTATCACTAATATTAACGTTAAGAGGCGGTACGCCTAAAAGCTCATAATTGCCAGCGTTCTGATTGCCAGTCATCAGGCTGCTACCCGCCGCATCTGTAATATTGACAACAACTTCATCTGTAATGCTAATAAGTAGAGGTAGTTCAGTACCAGCAGCTGGCGCTCCTAAATTAAGTGCAGATCCCGAAGCACCAACAGTGTCCTGATTATCAATTGCCGCGCCTTGTGTCTGCTCAGTAATTGAGATGTCATCTGATAGCGGTGTGGTCTCTTCAGTATTATCGCTGGTTGCATTACTCACCATACGATACAAAAAGACTGCCAAGATAATAAGTGCGACGACCGCGAGAATCAGCATAGGATTGAAGCGAATACGGTTGTGGCTGTCTCGCTGTAATGTCCCCATAGGACGCAGCGGCGACTCAATATTATTATCAGCACGCTGTTTGAGCTCATTGGGATAAGCGGCGTCAAAGCTGTCGGCAACTTTGGTAGGATCTAGATCTAAAAACTTGGCATAGTTGATCGCAAAACCGCGAGCAAAGGCCACTTGCGGTAGATCAGAGAAGTTCTCACTCTCCAAAGCTTGCAGGTGACGCTTCAATATAAATAGCTCGTTTGCGGCCTCATCCAAAGTGACTTGCTTGGTCTTTCGGGCCTGTTGCAACATAGCACCGAACGATCCCTGAGCATTGGATAGTTGGTTTGATGATGGGGTGGTCATTTCCATGGTGCCTCTGGGTTATTCAGCCAAGTCTTAAGTTGTTTTGCTTCATCACTAAGCGGATAAGCGGATAACAGCTGCTGCGCTAATTGCTGACGCGTTGGTTTTTGCTTCTGTGCATCAGCTAGTTTGATGCCTTGTAGCATCAAACGTGGGCTAATAGTTTGTCCGCGTACCAGTAGTAAAGTCTCATCATAGAGTCTTTGTGCCTGCTGAACTCGCTGCTGTTCAAGAAGTAAATCAACCAGTTCAATGTGAGCAATGATACTACTCCGGTTACCATCAAGCGCACGCAAAAATGCCTTTGCTGCTGCTGGATGATCGTTGAGTTGAAGGTAGGTACGACCCAAGTTCTCAAGCGCGCCAATACGGCCTTCGTAACCCAGAGCTGCACCTGCAATCTCAAACTGCTCAGCGGCTTCACCGTAACGATCCATCTGTGACAGATAGACGCCGTAGTTATTGCGCACCTGCACAAAATCGGGATCTAAAGCTATTGCCTTCTTAAAGTACTGATCTGCCTTTTGTAGGTTAAGACGGCTGCCCTCTTGCTGCAACAAAACGCCCATCATATCATAGGCGGGCGCGTACCTGCTATCAGCAGCAAAAGCTTTTTCGAGCTGTCGCTGTGCGGTGTCAAGATCGTTTTTGCGGATATACTGCGCGGCAAGTGTAGTACGAACGCGAGCGACTTCTTGCTTATCGACACTACGATCACCGCTCGCTTGCGTGGTCGTCTGGTAGCGTGTGTTGCCCGTCAGGTCAGTATTTTGGGTGCTCTGACAACCTGCTATAGATAATCCGAGTACCACACCGATTATAACTTTACTCTTATATGTAGGGCTGCATATATCTGGTCGCTGAGTGCTACAACGTGTGCTTTTACGATTAAAGATAGGAAGTTTGGGCTGGCATAAAGATTTAAGCGTCATTACAGCTACCCTCAAAATACGATGGTTCAAGACTAAATATCACTACACTTATGCATCACTATTTCAGTGTCTATAGCACTATACGATTTATGGCGATATATCGTTGTAGCGAGACTACGAGGCATTAGTTTAATAGATTTGTGTCGTATAAGTACAATTAACTTCGCACAACTACACTTTTATTACTGTAAAGAGACTTAGAAGACAGCTTAGCACTGGTATAACACAGCCCAGCACTGTTTTTAGCTCCCCTCTCTATTCTTAATACTTTGTTGCCAAGCCGCTGAGCGCCGAGTACGATCAGCTACTTGACCAACCAATTGACCACAAGCGGCGTCAATGTCGTCGCCGCGCGTTTGGCGGATAGTACAGACAAAGCCCGCTTCGCTTAGGATGTTGCTAAAGGTATGAATGCGATTATTACTAGACTTATCATAACCAGCATGCGGAAAAGGGTTGAATGGAATCAGATTTATTTTACTGGGCAAATCACCAAGTAAGGCCACTAGCTCATGAGCATGCTCGTTGCTATCGTTGACACCATCTAGCATGACATACTCTATCGTCACATGTTTTTTGTGGCGCGGATTGACCTCGTAGACATAGTTACGGGCGGCTGCCATCAATTGCTCTAATGGATATTTTTTGTTGATAGGTACTAGCTCGTTACGTAGCGCATCGTTTGGCGCATGTAAGGAGATGGCGAGTGCTACGTCGATATCTTGCGCCAGCTCGTACATTTTGGGAACCACACCTGAGGTCGATAAGGTCACCCGGCGCTTAGATAGGTCATAGCCATGATCGCTGAGCATAAGCTCCATGGAGCTGACTACTGGCTTATAGTTCAGTAGTGGCTCACCCATGCCCATCATCACCACGTTAGTGACGTTATTTTTCCACAAACTATGATCGACGTGCTCCAAGCTATCGTTGTCATCAGTCATATAAGAGGCATTAGCCACCCAAAGCTGCCCTAAGATTTCAGCCGCGCTCAAATCGCGCTCAAAGCCTTGTTTGCCCGTACTACAAAAACTACAATCTAGCGCGCAGCCCACTTGTGAGGACACGCACAAGGTTTTACGGCCGTTCTCTTTGCTGTCATCTGCTGGTATCAGTACTGTCTCAACCAAAGAGCCGCCTGTAACTTCAAATACCCATTTACGCGTCCCATCATGACTGTACTGACGATGAATGACCTTTGGCGGCGTCACACAAGCGTTTAAGGCTAATTTATCACGCAATGATTTACTCAGATTAGTCATCTGATCAAAGTCAGTAACGCCATGCTGATAGATCCATTTAATGACTTGGGTGGCGCGAAAGGGCTTCTCACCTATGCTCTTGAAATAATCAGCCAATTGCGCTTGTGTCATACCGAGCAGATTGGTCTTGGCTTGTGCCTCATCTACTAGTTTGATACTTTTAGTCTTGGCTGGAACGTGCTGAGTAGGCGCTTGAATCGTTGACGTAGCTTGAATCGTTGACATAGTAAATAACCTTTTTGCACCAGCTGATAAGCGAGGCAAGTATTGAGATGATAGTGCGGCATGAGCAATCCGTTATGAGCGTGCTTTATTTATATGATGATTAATAAAATATGCTGATAAGGGATTGATAACGCTATCTAAATATAGATGATGAGGCAAATGATCGCTAATTTCAATAACAAGTCTATCATAAGTGCTAAAACGGCTTATACCCCTAAGATATAAGCCGCCTAAATATTCTATATCGCTATACTGTTTACAAGCGAGATGAATTAACGCGTACGTGCACAGACTTCATCATCGTTGAAGAAGTAGCTTATTTCACGCTGCGCTGACTCTGCTGAGTCTGAACCATGAACGGCGTTTTCGTCGATGCTGCTAGCGAAATCAGCACGGATAGTGCCTTTTTCTGCGTCTTTTGGGTTGGTAGCACCCATGATTTCGCGATGACGAGCGATAGCGTTTTCGCCTTCTAGTACTGACACCAGTACTGGACCTGACATCATAAATGACTTTAGATCGTTATAGAATGGGCGCTCAGCGTGCTCAGCGTAAAAGCCGCCTGCTTTTTCGTCGTCTAATTGCATCATTTTTGCTGCAACGATTTTTAGACCAGATTTTTCGAAACGATCATAAATTGCGCCGATATGATTGCCGCCAACCGCGTCAGGTTTGATGATAGATAAAGTACGTTCGTTAGCCATGTGTAGCTCCTAATAAATGCAAATAAAAAGGGTAAATGTCTGTGATTACTAAAACATTCAAGCCTGTCAGATATACTAATGCGTATCTCTATGCCCAAACGTGTGATTGCTGCCTATTATAATGATTGACGCTATAAATGATAGGGGTTATTTATAATTGTCCCTTAAGAAAAGCTAAAAGCCCCAATACTAATTACTGAGGCCTCTTAAACAAAAGCTATTTATATCGTATAAGTGAAATATACACTAAGCATCATACGGATCACGCAATACGATCGTCTCTTCGCGGTCAGGACCGGTTGAGATGATATCAATAGGACAATCGATTAAGGCTTCGATACGCTTGATGTATATTTTGGCGTTTTCTGGCAAATCATCGTAGTTAGTGATACCGACCGTTGACTCGCTCCAGCCTTGCAAGGTTTCATACTTTGGCGTCACTGACTCATAGAACTCAGCATCATGAGCGCCTGCGCATTCAGTCTCGGGCAAGTTATAGCCAACGCCGATCATTAGCTCTTCTAAACCGTCTAAAACATCAAGTTTAGTCAAACAAATACCCGATAATGAGTTCAATACCACAGCCCGGCGTAGCGCTTCGGCGTCGAACCAACCACAGCGACGTGCGCGTCCCGTTGTTGCACCAAACTCATGACCGACGCGAGCTAAATGCGCGCCCACATCATCGAATAGTTCTGTTGGGAACGGACCACTACCCACGCGCGTAGTATAGGCTTTGGTGATACCTAGGACATAATCTAAGTATAAAGGACCTATACCCGTACCTGTAGAGACGCCGCCTGCTGTCACGCTTGAGCTGGTCACAAAGGGATAAGTACCGTGATCGATATCAAGTAGTGTCCCTTGCGCTCCTTCAAACATAAGATTTTTGCCCGCCAAACGCAGCTGGTTCAAATCTTCGGTGACATCAGTGACCATACCTTTGATCTCTTCCTTCCACTCTTGGCAGAGTTTGAGGGTTGCATCAAAGTCAATCGCATCGACTTTGTAGTACTGCGTCAGCTGAAAGTTATGGTATTCGATAAGATTACGTAGTTTTTCTTCTAAGTCTTCACGAAACAAGTCCGCTAATTTGATAGCACGGCGAGCGACTTTGTCCTCATAAGCAGGACCGATACCGCGACCTGTCGTACCGATTTTGCCAGTGCCGCGGCGGGCTTCACGAGCTTGATCGAGTGCCACATGATAAGGCATGATAAGCGGACAATTAGGCGAGATGCGCAAGCGCTCGCGGACAGGAACGTCGTTAGCTTCGAGCTCCTTCATCTCTTTGAGTAGTGCATCAGGAGCGAGCACCACACCATTACCGATAAAGCACGTCACGCCCTCACGTAGGATACCTGATGGGATCAGATGCAAAATGGTCGTTTTGCCATCGACAACGAGAGTATGCCCAGCATTGTGACCGCCTTGAAAACGTGCAACAGCGGTGGCCTTTTCAGTCAGCAAATCAACGATTTTGCCTTTACCTTCATCGCCCCATTGACTACCCAAAACTACGACATTTTTACCCATGATAAATCCTTACGCTAATGTATTAAGTACTCGTTTATCATTGGCTGACTATCAAAACCTATTAGCCTACCTATAGTATAGTAGCACTTACAAATTCGACAACAGCACTAGGATAAAACGGTACGAGTGTGTTCAATAAAATATTAAAAAGAGTATTGCTATAAATGCGTGGTATGAGCGCATTATCAAATAGTGATTAGTTGCCATTCATTATCATTCAATATCAATCGATGCGTCGCGCCTTGCGGACTGTCCTGCTCATCTAGTGGCAGGGTCACGCGATTACCTTGCTGACGTAACTGCGCTGTTTTTTGCTGTAATGCTTGTCTCTGAGTCTCATTTGCATGGTTTTTGGCAGCATAATCAACGACAATAACAGTAGTCGTGACGGTTTCGACATGAGACAGCAAACGACTGACATCCATGCTAAAACCAGTCGCTGCGCGAGGTCGCTCATCTAATATCTGACTGCCGCTTTGCATCCCATCGAAACGCCCGCCGCGCACCAAAGGCTGCGTCTCACTGTTGATATAACCATTGAACACGATGCCCGTATGATAGTGATAGCCTGAGAGCTCAGTGATATCGATGCTGACATCACATTGCCATTTATCCTGAAGATGGTTTGTAAGCAGTTGTAGCTCATTGATAGCTTCGGCTATTTGGGTGTCTTGTTTGGCGGCGTTCGATAGTTTTGCAAGTAGCTGTTCGGTATCATGACCGTTGCGTGCCAACGCATAGAAGTCTGTGCCCATAGGCAGATCTTGGCAGATGCGTTTAAGCTCAGGTAGGTTCTTATTAGCATACAAATGCATGAGCTCCTCGGTGTCTTTATCCGATAACGTAGCCAATTCACTTAAGCGCTTAAAGATTGCCACATGACCTAAGTCTATGTGCAAGTTAGCGCTCATCTTTAGAGTTGTTACCATCGTCATCAGCACATCTATCAGCTCAATATCTGCGTCAATAACATGACAGCCGAATATCTCAGCGCCCAACTGAAGTGGCGTGCGAGAGCCAAACAGGCCTGATGGTAGGGTGTGAATGACATCACCTGCGTAACAGTAGCGTGCAATACCGCTGCCGCCGTGATGCGCATCAATGCGCAAAATCTGCGGGGTAATATCCGCGCGCACCCCCATCAAACGCCCTGTAAGCTGATCGATAATCTTGAAGGTTTGACGTTTGAGATCCTCTGATGCGTCTTTGAGCAGAGACTCAGTGTACTCAATCATCGGTGGGCACACCAGCTGATAGCCATGAGTAATCAGCTGCTGGGTCAATTGATGTCGCAGCATCTCTTGCTTTTGCGCATCATTGAACAATACATCGACTACCCCATCAGGGAGCAGCCAGTGATTGGCAGTTTCACTTGCAAGATGACTTAAATGTGTACTGCTCAAAGTCGGTAGAGCATTGGACGGGTCAGAATCAGAACTAGCAGGCACAATAAATCCTTGTTTGGTATATCGCTTACCAAATACGCAGTATTATAAAAGGACAGCGAGGATCAAAAAAATTATCACACCACACAATTATAATAAAACTAGGTAATACCAAAAATGATGATCGTAAATATAAACGGGAATGGTAAGACGACTAAAATTGCACGACAAATGATCGAAAAATCTCGTACTTGTCAAAACGCTTTTTGCTAAGTACATCGCACATTTTATCAATGCACTTTGCGCCTAAGTTTATCATAGCCACTAGAGTTCGCCTAGCCATAATTCAAGCCAATAGCGACTGCTGCTGTAATAAAACTTTGATCGGTTGAGACTGCCGCCGAGTAGGATGAATAGGTTCTAAATCGAGTATGGCGGCAAGATAGACTCATGTTACACTAGCCCATAGCTTCTTTTATCCTATCTATTGGAAATTTTATGTCAATTGATCACCATCCAAGTCCCGATATCAACCAAACCAACGTCCTAGGCACCGCCCTTGCCAGCTGCTGCTTTGATCCTATTACCGGCTACTACCGCAACGGTTTTTGTCATACCGGGCATTTTGATGTTGGTCAGCACACCGTCTGCGCCAAAATGACCAGTGAATTTTTAAACTTTTCAGCCAGTCGCGGCAATGATCTGATTACTCCTTTACCTGAGTATAATTTTGCAGGTCTTAAACCTGGCGACTACTGGTGTATCTGCGCGCTGCGCTGGGTTGAGGCCTTAGATTTCGATATTGCGCCGCAAATCAAATTAGAGGCATGTCATGAGAGTCTGCTGACTCTGGTCGATATTGACACGCTAAAACGCTTTGCTCTATAGCGTTATCAGTTATAAAAATGAGCCCTGCCAGAAGCGCGTTTTTTGCTATTAAGAGATGACAAATGATAGACGATGACGGCCTTGCGTTAAAAACGAACACACATATCACTCCTGATACCAACCTAAAACACATCTACTCTAGTCGTAACGATGTGCAGCCCTATATCGCTGATTATGACAGCTATATCTATGGTGACGCCGATGCAACGTTAGAAGATACCATTGAGACCATGACTGTCTATGATCCTGACTCTGAGCGCTATGAGGACATAGAATATACCAGCGTTGATGAGGTCGTCAGCTGCTACTCGTACTCGCGTAAGACGGGCGAAAAACTCAATCAAGTCGCCCTCAATGATGTAAGCCGTGCTTTGAGCAACAGCGGTCAATTTATCTGGCTGGGTCTTTACGATCCCAGTTTAGAAACTATGGTCAAAGTACAAGACGCTTTTGGACTCCATGAGCTAGCGATAGAAGATGCTTTTGCTGATCATCAACGTGCCAAGGTTGAAAACTACGATAATGACATGGTCTTTGTTGTCTTACGTACCGCAAAGTTAGAGGATAACGTTATTCGCTACGGTACTACCGCGATATTTATGGGTAAAAACTATCTGATTACCATTCGTAATGGCCCTTCGAACTCGTACGCGCCTGTCCGTGAGCACTGTCATCGTCGCCCAGAAAAACTACGTATGGGGCCTATCTTTGTATTGCATGCCATACTCGATTTTATCGTTGATAACTACATGCCGATCACCGATCGCTTGGGTCAATACTTGCGCGAGCAAGAGCGCTACGTCTTCACTTATGAGTTTGATAAAAGCACACTAAAAAACCTTTATGAATTAAAATCGCAACTGGTGCATATGCGCGCGATTATCTTACCAGTCCAAGATATCTGTAGTTTCTTTATCAATCATAAAAAGAGCGAACTGGTCTCAGGCTTCTCACAAGCAGCCAAGCCCTACTTTCGTGATGTGAACGATCATCTATTGCATTCTTTAGATGCGATAAACGGGCTCAATGAGATGCTCAGCGTCGTCATGAATACCTACATGGCGATGGTCAATATGGGACAGAACGAGGTGGTACGTAAGCTGGCGGCTTGGGCTGGTATCTTAGCAGTACCAACGGCGATCGCAGGTATCTATGGTATGAACTTTGACTTTATGCCAGAGCTACATTGGAGATACTCATATCTTGTGATCATGGTGCTTATTATCAGTCTCTGTAGCTATCTCTACTACAACTTTAAAAGATTAAAATGGCTGTAGTAAAAAGATTTTTCATAAAAAAGAGCTACCATTGGTAGCTCTTTTTGGAAGTGGTTTTTCCTCAATTATTACTCGCGGCGGTGTTTTGTAGTATTATTAGGGGCTTGCGCGTTGTCGGGAAGGAGAGCTTTGATAGTCAGGTTTGCCTGCTGGCTGTCAAGATTGTCCTCTGGACGACCAAACGTTTTTGCAGTCCATGTCAGCACTACGATGGCACCACTTAACAGCATAATCGCCACCGAGATTGTGGCGAGTAACCATAGATGGAAGTAATCTGATACCGCTTGCACATCGACCACTAAATGTCGTGACAAGGCCGTTATAGCGATAAATATCAAAAACTGTACAGGCAAACGATGCGTTTTGAAATAAATACCAATCATGGCAAGCAATTCAAGATAAATAAATAGCATCAAAATGTCTTTTAAGTCTGCGGACCCCTTTTGAACGATTCCAACAAACTCTTTACCTGCTGTCCAGACGACGACGACACTGATTAAGAATAAGATGACATAGTGGCAGATATCGACAAACTCTCTACCGATATGCTGTAACCGCTCATGAATACCTATAGTTGATTTCACCGCTTTGGTACTTATTTTGGTCGTCTCAGCGCTATCGACTTGCAAATGATTAGGCTCATGATTAGGTAGCGGGTTCGATGCTTTGTCTAAGTCTTTGGTTGATGGTTGTTTCATTGGCTTATCAAATCCTTGCTTAGACCCGCTGATTGCTCTGCTGCGATGACCGTTTGGCGAATCAAAGTATTAATCGTCATCGGCCCCACGCCGCCTGGTACTGGCGTATAAGCACTGGCTACTTGTGCAACTCCTTGACTCTCGATATCACCAACACCGCCGTCATCTGTCGGATGAAAACCTGCATCGATAACGACCGCGCCTGACTTAATCCACTCTGATTTGATCAGCTCAGGCACGCCAACTGCTCCCACAATGATATCGGCGCGCTGCACATGAGCGGCTAAATTCTGGGTTCTTGAATGGCAAATAGTTACGGTACAATTGGCATTTAATAGCATCATTGCCATAGGCTTACCCAAGATTGGACTACGGCCCACGACCACCGCCTCTTTTCCAGAGAGCTCAATCTTATGATGCTCTAACAAGTGCATAATACCCTGAGGCGTACATGAGCCGTATGCTGGCTGTTGCATACTCATACGACCAAAGCCCAAACTTGTCACCCCGTCAACGTCTTTTGCCAGTGCTATCTGCTCGAAACAGGCGCGCTCATCGATATGATCGGGCACAGGGTGCTGAAGTAAGATGCCGTGAACATCAGAAGTATTGTTGAGCTCATCGATCTTTGCCATCAGCTGTTCAGTCGTTGTGGTACTTGGCATCTCAACGCGAATAGAGTCCATACCGACCCGCTTGCAAGCATTGCCTTTCATACGTACATACGTCGCTGAAGCAGGATCGGCACCGACCAATATCGTCGCAAGGCTTGGTGTACGTCCTGTTTTGGCTTTGATCGCCTCTACGCGAGTCTTTAATTGCTGCTCAATTTGCTTAGCAAGTGTTTTACCGTCCAAAATAGTAGCAGAGTGAGTAGTTGACGACTCTTGAGCAATTGACATGAAGACTCCAAAAATAGCGATTTATTTAAGGAGATATTGTACCTGCCCGCGCTACAAAATCCTAGGGCATGTTACGTGCTTACTTTTGAGACAAAAAAAACGGCCCATTAATAGACCGATACTTTATCCTAATTTTAGGTTTTTATTTTGCGTTACGGCAACTGCCATAGCATGTCACTAGTGACATACTCGGTATCACAGGCGCTGTTATAATCAGACATCCTTCGTTATCGACAACAGTCATACTTTCTAATTTTTTCGATTTGTCGTACTGATTTAACGAGTTAAATTTAATTAAAAAAAAGCTGCCAATCTCTTTATACAAGATCGGCAGCTGAGAGTTATTGAGTCAGCTTTACTTTAAATACTATCTAATAACTGTATTGGAAAAGTCACGACGTCAAAGGCTAGCGCGAAGGGTAGTAATACTAGCTTACCTGCGGTGCTTGTACCACCTGAATTGACTTGGGTCTGCTGCGTCTGACCATAGAACGTCACGGTATACGGTTTGCTCAAGGCACGATACTGCGATTGAATCATGCTCAAGTTGCTCACTTGTGGATAGATGGCGCCTTTTACTGGCACAGTAAAGCAAAATCGCTGTGCATTAATACGGGTATCACTGACAGAGGTGCAATCTTGCCCACCATTTTGTAAAAAGAACTGATAATCTGTGCGGCTAAACTCATCTTTTAGCTTGGCATAAGACAGCTTCATCTGTCCTTGAAAATAGCCATCGTTGTTCGGCACAGTGAAGCTCATATCGTTTTCGACTTGAATGTTCTTTGGAGTTAGATTGGTCAATAGATTGACCATCTCAGAGCCGCCTTGAGTCAGAACGTAGCTGTTTTTTTCACCGACGATAACCATGGTTGCATTCGGCGTTTTAGGTAGCGCCTGCGCAGGACGACCAAAAGCGACGATCTGACCTTGCGATAACATCGTCTTAACGGAGCGCTCGCTGACCCTATTGTTATCTTGCAATAAGGAATTGGTCGCGCAGCCTGAGCTGGTTAACAGGGCAACTAACGAGGCGCCTAGTACTACTGATTTTAGTATGAGGTTGCCGGATAAAAAGGTAGTATTTTTAGACATAATAAAACATCCTTGTTGGTTATGGCTTCACACAAATGACCTCTCATATTGCTTCAAATTAAGCAACAAAACAAGACATGTAACAGCGATTATGCGTTAATTTAGGGTATGTGGTATTTATAGAACCGTCTATAACGGCTATGTCTTTACCTACTAAAAAAGCAACCACATCACTGTCGTTGCTTTTTTAGTAGGTAAAACAGTCAGTGTTTAGCCGTTGATCAAGGCGTACCATCATGAGCGACGTCAACTCTCGTCGATAGCATACGCCCTTTAGTTTCAGCCTTACGTGATTCTTCGTCCCAGTCGAGGGCAGCGCACATAAATAGTGTTTTGCCATCGGCTCCTCCAAGCGTCACCGCAAAGATACCTTCAGGTGCAGTCTCTACAACCTCAAGTATCTCGCCACCCTCTTTGATGCGAGCAACACGGTGATTTAGGGTATCAGCGATCCAAACCGCGCCTTCTTTATCTAAGGTTAGGCCATCGGGTAAGATCTTAGCGCGCTCAATACGCTTACTAAGATTAGGCTCATCGCCAAGCGCACCGAAGCTAGCAAAGTCTCGTCTTTCCCCAAGCGTACCATCCTCATGGACATCAAACTGCGAGATTCTATTACCAAATAGCTCGTTGACAATCAAGGTTTTCTCGTCAGCAGAGATGACCATACCGTTTGGAAAGGACAAACCTTGGGCGACCACTTGCGAGCTACCGTCAGGTCTGACTAATACCAAACCTGTATCTTTGTGATCCTCGCCGCTCATCAGATCAAAACCAAAATTGCCCACATAAGCATTGCCATTCATTGCCACGACCATATCGTTGGCGTGACCGCCGCAATGCTCCCATATATCGGCATGAACGACCAACTCGCCATCGTTCTCTAAGCGCAACACTTTGCGGTCTTTCATCGAGACCACTAGCATGCGTCCATCAGGCAACCAGCCCAAACCTGAAGGTTGATCTTCGATATGGACGATTTTTTCAGCGTCTCCTGCGTCATTGACACGGTACACACCTTTGGTATAAAAATCGACGAACCACAAGGCATCTTTGTACCAGCGTGGACCTTCTAAATAGTGAAAGCCATCTACCACCACATCTATCTCGTATTTTGACATAATTATTTTCCTTGACTCATAGGTAAATATCTAAAATTTATTATAGTATTTCTTCATACATGGACGTCACTTCTGCCCGCGTCATACCTTTTGGATTGGTTGCTATGAGGCGCGCGTAGGTGTCAATGACAATATCTACCAATGCAGGAACATCGCTCTTGGTAATGTTGAGATCACGCAAACGGTACTGAAGACCACTTGAGGTTAAAAAGTATTTTAATTGCTCAATAAACAATGTTGCTGCTTGCGTATCATTTTTATTAGCAGTTTGCGTAGGCATAACCGCACGAGCCAGTTCTGCATAAAGCGGCGCAGCTTTTGATAAATTAAAAGAAAAGACGGCTCCCATAACCAATGCATTGGCATGGCCATGTGGAATATGAAAGGTTATACTTAGCGGATAAGACAAACCATGAACCGCTGCAACCGATGAGTTGACAAAAGCAATACCTGCAAGCGTTGAGCCTAACAACATCTCAGAACGAGCATCGATATCATCGCCATGATTTAACGCTCGCTCAAAATTGTTCCATAGCATCTGCAATCCTTTAATAGCAAAAGCATCAGACATAGGATTTTTTTTGGTACGACTGGTATAGGCTTCGATACAATGTACCATAGCATCAAGAGCGGTGGCGGCAGTGATATGGCGAGGCAGTTTGAGCGTTAAAGTGGCATCTAAAAGCGCGACATCAGGAAGAATTTTGGGCGTATAGATAGCTTTTTTACTGCCATCTTTGGCAGTGATAACAGATACAAAAGTGGCTTCAGCCCCTGTACCTGCGGTAGTCGGTATAGCAAAGAGTGGTCGCTTGTTAAAACCCTCTAAGCTCATATCCAAAATATCAGTAATACACTCAAAATCATTTGGATATAATGCTACGATCTTTGCGGTATCAATGGAGCTACCACCGCCTAGACCAATAATAAGGTCAGACTGATGCTGTCTTGCTAATGCTATCGCCTCATTGACAACTTCAGTAGGTGGATCTGCTACGACATCACGGTATACAACGACCTGAATACCAGAAGCTTCTAATGATTGGATAGCAATGTCGACATAACCTAACTCTTCAATACCAGCATCAGTCACAATAAGCGCCGACGAGGTGTTGTATTGCTTGGCTAAAGTACCTAGTTTTTGGCTCATACTGCCAGCTTCACTGATAATATGACCGTTGGTATAGAATTCTAGTCCTGTCACCCCATTCATCCTTGATATTAGTAGACGAGTTATTTATAACACAATTTTTACTCGTTTAAATACAAGCAATTATGATACCAACTCTCACATATTAGGATCGATCAACGTGTTTTCAGTTCGTTTTGATGTCTTTTGTTTTACCCGATAAGTCTTTAAGCTATATATAGCCACGTCCCAAGACCTAATATTCAAAATATAATATAAAAAACATCCGTTTATGCGGATAGCTTTGCTATTTACAAATTTATTTTTATTTATAGTTATCAATAAGTTAAAGAGAGAATTGAGGAACATTTGTTAGTATTTTCTGACTTTATTTGTCACTTATGCGCCGTTTTATAATGATCCCTATGATAACGATTATGAATAGTATGACAATTATCTTAGAATAAGGTGCAAGTACTCCTTCGATGACTTCATAATTTTGACCTAGGTAATATCCTGCTAGTGTCAATATCGTTGCCCAAATACTTGAACCTAGTGCGGTCAGTAGTAAAAATGGAAGCATTGGCATCTTACTCATGCCAGCAGGTATAGAGATGAGCGAACGCACTCCAGGTACCATTCTTCCAAAGAATACTGCCATCTTGCCATGACGATCAAACCAGTCATTGGCAGATATCACATCATCGGCTTTCACAAATACATACTTGCCATAATTATCTGTAAATGACACTAGGCGCTGCTTGTCAAATATATGCCCTAAATAGTACAAAGGTAGCGCCCCAAGTACCGCGCCCAGCGTTCCTGCGCCGATGACCAATATCAAGCTTAGATCTCCTTTTGAGGCAGCAAAACCCGCAGCAGGCATAATAACTTCAGACGGTATGGGCGGAAAAACATTTTCAGCAAACATCGCAAATATGATGCCAAAATAGCCAAACTTGGCCATAATCGATAGAACCCACTCGCTGATTTGACCCATGACGGTATCCTCTAATATTTCGTAAGCCAAGCCACGCGATTATGCCAAGACTGACCCTACTATCGAATAGTGATTTTGTAGTAAAGAATGGAGTATCGCTTTTAGGTTGTAAAGATTCTGTTATGACCACAAAAACAGTAACGTTATCTCCAAGAGATAGATGACTCTCTTTAGCCTTTGTCTTTGCTTAGTTTGAGTTATTCTATGTGTCAATCGCTCCCTATGTATAAGTCACGTTTGATAATCTTTAGCAAGATCATGGTGATACGCTATGGCATGAACAGCACAACTAAAGCCAATGACCTCTACTCTAGCGACTCTCATCTATACGTTTGACCTTGTCTGCGCTTGCGTCATAAATACTACCCTGCGCTTGTTGGCTCGAATAAAAATATACGTAGCCGTTTATGCGGTTCGTCCAGCGCAATAAGTGCCGCTGCCACTTTGGAGTGTGATTCTCGATAAGGCTCCAAAACTGTCACAATTAAATGCTGTCCGATATCAAAGTGACTGTTCATGCTATCAAGATAAGCGCTCAAATTGTACCAATGCTTGCTGATATCCTGCGGTGTATCGAGGCACTTTTTGGCATGACGAGATACGCTGGGACCTAGATGATGCGGGCGGGACAATGGCTGTATTTGGGCTACACGCTTTATAATAGATACCTTTATAGAGTAAAAATGAGTATTTTATAGCATACACTATTGTTCGCTCGTAACGCATATAGCAAAAAGCCCGCCGATATAGTATCAGCGGGCTTTTTGCCATTTGATGAATATTTTAGAATCTATATAGCCCAGCAAGAGCAACCGAAAATATCAAATATCATCTTAAAAGCTCATCAGTAATGGTATCAGGGTCCTGTTTTAGGGCATCACCCATGATGTATTCAAGTTTACGAGTTTTGTTAACGTCTAGAGCGAGTCCCGTATTATCATCTCTTTTCATAGAGATTTTAGGGCCACCAAGTGTCTCACTTAAGCGAATCAGCACAATTGATAGGGTTAGAAAATGATAGGGTTAGAAAATAGCCTAGAGATTGTCTAAGTATATTATTGTGTTCCATGTTTTAACCTTTTTATCGTAAAAGACGATAAATGCGATTGAGCGATATCTTTTAAGAACCGTCGAGCGCGAGATTAATTTGAACCTGTATTTATTACAATTTTGTAAGAAACAATTCTGTAAGGGTATGGTAAAGTAAAAATCGTTAAAATTCATGCTTGTAGAGCATTTCTTTAACTATAATAGTCGTTGCACGTTTTCGTACGTCTGCTTTATTATTTTGAAGTTTCAGCAACATCTCTAACAACCCATTAACACTCAAACATTATATATTACTCATTGAGTAAAGGAATCTATATGAAAATCTTTCACGCACTAGCGTTCAGTATGCCTATTCTTGCTGTGCCAGCATTAAGTTTTGCACACGATATCTCTGTACCTAATACAGACATCCCCGTTGTTGTTCTAGAGAAAACAACGCAACAGTTTATCGATAGTTTAAAAGGTTCTACTCCTATTAATCAGCTACCTTATGAGAAGGCTCGTCAAGTATTGATTGATACTCAGACAAAAGGGACTACCCCTATGCCAGCGGCTGACGTCGAACAGGTGACTTTTCAAGTTGGCTCTGGTGATGAATTTAAAGTCTACACTGTGCGTCCAAAAGGAATGACGGGCGAGATGCTACCAGGTGTGGTCTATTTCCACGGCGGCGGTTGGGTACTGGGTAATTTTACTACTCATGAAAGGCTCATGCGTGATCTAGCAACCCAAGCAAATGTAGCAATGGTCTTTGTCGAATACAGCCCAGCACCTGAGAGGCAGCATCCTGTACAGCTCAATCAGGCTTATGCCGTACTTAAATATGTGTCAGAGAACGCAGCTCAGTTCGGTATCGACAGCAACCAGTTAGCGATAGCAGGTGATTCAGTTGGCGGTCAAATGGTCGCAGTCAGTGCCGTGCGTGCAAAGGCTGAAGGTTTACCACTTGACTCAATGGTTATGTTCTACCCCGTTACTACAGCAAATTTAACGAGCGAATCATATGAGTTGTTTAAAGATGGTCCTTGGCTTAGCAAAGCAAGTATGCAATGGTTTTGGAATGCTTACTTGCCCAAAGGCGTTGATAGTACAAACCCCAGAGTTTCACCATTGAACTACAATAAAGCTGCACTCAGCAATCTACCACCAGCACTGGTCATTACTGATGCCAACGATGTATTGCGTGATGAAGGCGAAGCTTTTGCCTCTAAATTGACTCTCGCTGGCGTAAAAACACAAAGTACACGTTATGATTTTACAACCCATGATTTTGTGATGCTTAACCCTTTAGCGCAGACACCTGCCACCACGACCGCAATCACTGAAGCTGCAAATTTTCTAAAAGACAATTTTACAAAATAATTGTTGGGCGATTATTTTTAAGCGAATACTTAGAGGGTAGGATTAAGTCCTACCTTTTTTGTGGTATTCCCAAACGCTTCGTAAGCGAGGATCGTAAATTAACCAAAAGAGTTCTCAAAAATTAATGGTCAAAGTTTGTATTTTAAGGCAGTATGACCCAGTATTTTTCTTACTTTGTTCAATACGGTTATAGCAGAACAAGCTCTGATGAGTCAGCGCTTGGGACTATTGAGCTGAACGTTGTAAGCACATTAGTATTTAAACTCATTATTCAAAGGGCTTTTCATGATTACCCCAATCGATGTATTGTTTATCCTACTTGGCGCTATCATGATTTTGGCGATGCACGCAGGCTTTGCTTTTTTAGAAGTCGGTACGGTACGCGAAAAAAACCAAGTCAACGCTTTAAGTAAAATCTTAGGTGATTTTGCCATCTCGACGATGGCATACTTCTTTATCGGTTACTACATTGCATACGACGTTAGTTTTTTTGCTAGTGCCAGCGAGCTAGTTGCCGCTAGTGGATACGAGCTGGTCAAGTTTTTCTTTTTACTGACTTTTGCGGCGGCTATTCCTGCGATCATCTCAGGAGGTATCGCTGAACGCGCTAAACTATGGCCACAGTTCGTTGCCACCTTTGTGATTGTCGCTCTGATTTACCCGACCTTTGAAGGTATTATTTGGAATGGTAATTTTGGTATCCAAGATTGGCTTGCGACTACCTTTGGCGCGCCTTTTCATGACTTTGCAGGGTCGGTCGTAGTACACGGTATGGGCGGCTGGATTGCCCTGACCGCTGTGGTATTACTTGGTGCCAGACGTGGCCGCTATAAAGATGGACGAATCAACGCGCATCCGCCATCGTCAATTCCCTTTTTAGCGCTTGGCTCTTGGATACTCATCGTCGGCTGGTTTGGCTTTAACGTCATGAGTGCGCAGCGCGTTGAGGGCATCTCAGGCTTAGTAGCGCTCAATTCACTTATGGCAATGGCAGGCGGCACTTTGTCTGCGACCGTCATTGGTAAAAACGATCCAGGCTTTATGCATAATGGTGCATTGGCAGGTTTAGTAGCGATTTGTGCGGGCTCTGATATTGTACATCCTCTAGGGGCATTAGCGATAGGTGCAGTCTCAGGCGCGATATTTGTCTATATGTTTACGATTACTCAGAACAAGCTTAAAGTTGATGATGTCCTTGGCGTGTGGCCGCTACATGGTATTTGCGGTGTGTGGGGCGGTGTTTCAGCTGGCATTTTTGGGAGTGTAGCTCTTGGTGGTCTTGGCGGCGTCAGCTTATTATCTCAGCTCATTGGAAGCCTGATGGGTGTGATCTTTGCTATTGTTGGCGGCCTGCTGGTCTACGGTATCTTAAAAGTTACTATAGGCATCCGCTTAAGTGAAGAAGAAGAGTTCGATGGTGCTGACTTGTCCATTCACAAGGTATCAGCAACTTATAGTAAAAATGGATTTTAGCCAGACTTTGCGTATGGGCAGGATGTGACGAGAGGCGCTAGGTTGATGCTTAGCGCCTCTTTTTTTGCCTATGATTTGTTCTATAGTTAGTTCAATATAAGAAAGATATAACGGGACTGGGATGAATTTTTCGCAGCCTCTGTCTGCGTAGGCACAGTAAGCCAGAAAAATTTATACTAGTTCCGCGTTGTTAAACAATGTATCCGTTTTATTTAGTATCGACTATATAAACTTTAGCCTAATTACGAGCCACAAAAAAACCTCAAACAATCTAATGTTTGAGGCGAAACTTGTGCAAGACTTAAGTTTTAAATATGGCGCAGCGGACGGGACTCGAACCCGCGACCTCCGGCGTGACAGGCCGGCATTCTAACCAACTGAACTACCGCTGCTAAGGTCATCTAGCTTTTTTACCACAAGCTATTAAGTGGTGGGTGATGACGGGCTCGAACCGCCGACATTCTGCGTGTAAGGCAGACGCTCTACCAACTGAGCTAATCACCCTGAGCGAGGATACAACGAAGCACTGCTTCGTCCGAGCGCAAGAGAATTTACATTGTCGTAAATTCTAAAAGCCATGCATCCAAACTAGGTGTTACTGAAATCCTTTAAATAGGATTTTCTAGAAACTCTACTTCCAAACTAGGTATAAAACCCCCGAAAGTCTTAACATCCAAAGTTGTCACCCTTTGAATAACTTCCCACAACTTAGAACCAATCAAAGCCCCTTGCTGTGGGTGTGTATTATATAGACTTAACGAGGTCTGTCAAATATTATTCGCCACTTTGAGCAAAGTATTTTTTGTCAGGTAGCAAACTACTGTTTTTATTGATGTTATCATTTATACAATATACTTACTTATTACCCAGTGCCTTTTCAATATCCGCTTTGATAGCGTCAGGTTTGGTCGTGGGTGCGTAGCGATCGATTACTTGTCCATCTCGCCCAATCAAAAACTTGGTAAAGTTCCATTTGATGCCGTCAGTCAATACCCCACCTTTTTGATCTTTTAACCAATTGTAGATAGGATGAGCGTCTTTTCCATTGACATCCGTCTTTGCCATCATAGGAAAGCTGACGCCGTAGTTTTTTTGGCAAAAAGCACCAATCTCGTCATTGCTGCCAGGATCTTGACTACCAAACTGATTACACGGAAACCCAATAACCGTTAATCCTTGCGCTTGGTACTCGTTATTGAGTGTCTCTAGACCCTCAAACTGCGGTGTAAATCCGCACTTGCTGGCCGTATTGACGACCAAGAGAACTTGCCCTTCATAATCAGCAAAGGCTTGTGAGGTGCCGTCCATGCGCTCGGCGTTAAAGTCATAAATACTTTTCATAATAGATCCTTGAGAGTTTAAGAGAATAAAACACTTGTTAATATAGCAAAAAATAGCGAAGTAATGACGATCACTTCGCTATTTAAATATGCTACTTCGATATTTGTCTTTAGTGTTCAGCTAGGTCACTATTTCGCTTGATCCAGATCTATAGACACAGAGTTGATGCAATAGCGCATGCCAGTAGTCTCACGAGGACCATCGGGGAAAACATGGCCTAAGTGTGCGCCGCAGTTGCTACAGGTAACCTCGGTACGGCGCATACCGAGCGAATCATCGACGTGCTCATCGATAGCTGTCTTGTCGATCCCTTGATCGAAACTTGGCCAGCCGCAGCCTGCGTCAAATTTGCTATCGGAGTCAAATAGTTTGGCACCGCAGCCTTTGCAGCGATAAATGCCTTTGTCATTGACATCATTATAGACGCCCGTAAAAGGACGCTCTGTACCCTTTTCACGCATGACATGATATTCATCACTACTCAAACGCTCTTTCCAGTCCGCTTCGGTAAGCTGGCTAATCTCTTCTTTGTTTAATTGATTATCTTGCATTATTTATTCCTTAATTATAATGATCTTTGCACCTGTGCGTCATCGATAGACGTTTCGATTACTAAGATATGGTAATTCTCTGTAGAGATACAAGGGACATAAAACTATTTTTACCAAAAACACACGCGATTATTTTTGTATTATTTTCAAATAGTTATATCCTTATAATTATCATTTGCAAGAATAACTTGCATACATTAGAATTTAAACTTGTGCGAAACTTAAATTTGCAATAATATCTTGCATTACTATACTCGATATCGAACATAATCTATTCTCAAGATCAAATTAAGACGACTCTACGATGACTAATAATCAATCACAAGCAGAACGACTGGTACAGCTGCGCCATGATAAAGGGTTAACTGCTGAACAACTAGCGCAGGCTATGACGGATGCTGGCGCTAAAGTCAGCCGCGGCGCTATCTCCAATTGGGAGCGCGGCACTAACGGTATTGTATCCTCCAAACTACCGACGCTTGCGCGCATTTTGGGATGTAGCGAAGGGTATTTGCTGCGCGGTGACAACCGTGTCAGTAAGGTAAATCGTGAAGATCAGTCCATCGCGTCGACATTACTCCCGCTAGAGTCCAAAACAACAAGCAACGCCAGCCTGTCAAAAACCCTTAATCACGCAACATTATCATCTCAAACGACGAGCGCTACGCCTATGACTACGCTAAAAAAATCTAATAAGCTCCAGAACGTCTGTTATGACATTCGCGGTCCTCTCCTGCAAATGGCGAATAAGATGGAGAGCGAAGGCACACGCATATTGAAGCTAAACGTCGGCAATCCTGCACCCTTCGGTCTACAAGCGCCACACGAGATTTTGCGTGACGTAGCGATGAACCTGCCTGAAGCAACTGGTTACTCAGACTCGCAAGGTATATTCTCAGCCCGAAAGGCTGTGTTGCAATATTATCAGTCAAAGGGGCTACTATCAGCGGTCGATGTGCGCGACGTCTATTTGGGCAATGGTGTCTCCGAGCTGATCGTAATGACCATGCAGGCGCTGATGAACGATGGTGACGAGGTATTGATTCCGATGCCTGACTATCCACTATGGACAGCGGCAACCAATTTATCAGGTGGTACGGCGGTACATTATCGCTGTGATGAGGGCGACAACTGGCACCCTGACATTGAAGATATCAAATCAAAAATTACGAGTAAGACTAAAGGTATCGTCGTCATTAATCCTAATAACCCAACAGGGGCGCTATACTCTGATGAGATTCTCAAGCAGATCATAGCAGTGGCAATAGAGTACAATCTAGTCATTATGGCTGATGAGATCTACGATCGCGTCCTTTATGATGACATGACGCATACGCCTATGAGCACGCTTACCGATCAAGCACTAGTGCTATCATACAACGGTCTATCAAAGTCACATCGTATCGCAGGGTTTCGCGCAGGCTGGCTTATGGTATCCGGCAAAAAACAACATGCCACTGACTTCATCGAAGGCTTAGATATGCTTGCGTCTATGCGTCTGTGCTCCAATGTTCAAGGGCAATATGCGATTCAAACCGCGATGGGCGGCTACCAGAGTATGCAGGCATTAACCGCCCCGACAGGACGCTTGTACAAGCAGCGTGAAATGGCAGTATCACGCCTAAACGCTATTCCTGGTATCTCATGCACGATGCCGCAGGGGGCTTTTTATTGTTTTCCAAAAATGGATCCTGAGGTGTACCCTATCGAAGATGATATGCAATTTATGATGGATTTGCTTATCAATGAAAAGGTACTCATGGTACAAGGGTCAGGATTTAATTGGGATGCGCCTGATCATTTTCGCGTCGTATTCTTACCCAATCTATACGAGTTAGAAGACGCGATGGATCGCTTGGATCGCTTCTTTGCCAAAAAGCGTGAGCAGTTTGGTACCGCATGATTTAGGTGTAAAAGGATAGAAAAAACGCTTATTAGCACAGGGCTAATAAGCGTTTTTTGATTGATGTATAACTTGCTATGCGACTTAAAAGATATAACTTAAAATCACAAAGCTAATCGCTGACAGGCCTGCAGCAACCGGCAAAGTAATGATCCAAGCCAAACCGATAGGCTTCATCAGTGCCCAGTTAGTATCTCTATTGACGATACCGATACCCAATACCGCGCCGACCAAAGTATGCGTACTAGACACAGGCAAACCCATTGTCGATGCGCCCATGACGACTGCGGCGGCGGCCAGCTCAGCTGAGAATCCAGAAGCCGGATGCATCTTGGCAAGATTGGTGCCAACCGTCTGAATCACCTCTTTACCAATGAACCAAAGACCGACGATAAGCGCCACACCAAAGGTCAGCATCACCGCTGGTGGTACGGCAGCTTGAGAGGCGATCTCATTGGTACGAATCACATCCATGATCGCCGCAAATGGACCGACCGCATTAGCGATATCGTTTGAGCCATGACTAAAGGCAAAGGCTGAAGCGGTAAAGACCTGCATCCAGCTAAACATGATAAAGGTCGCTTTGGTCAGATCTTCTTTGTGCTTGCCGCGAATACTCTTGGTATAGATAAAGGTCGCAAGCCATACTAGCGCCGCTATCATCCCCATGATCAAGAACCCTTGTAGGGTCGTCAGACTGCTATTGACGTTCTTGAGTCCTTTGAACACTACCAAAGAGGTCATAACCGCGCCGCCCATAGCTGCGATGATAGGCACCCACTGTTTGATAGCTTTTAGGGTATCAAGGCTACTGCGTTCATATTCAATCTCATATAGACTTTTATAGTAGTCCGTCTCTAGATCTTCAACGGCGGTATCATCGTCTTTATAGATATCTTGATCGCGCAGCATCGCTGAAGTATAAGCTAGCTGCTCTGACTCTGATAGACCATCCAAGTACTCTTTGTGGTTTTGTTTAAGAACTTTTTTATCTGCTTTAAGCTCACCAATATGAGCTTCTGTTTTGTCATTATATTCGATAATGTTTTTCTTGATTTGACCATAGAGCAGATAGGCTAAAATGCCGCCTAAGAGTGGTGATAGTACCCAAGAGATAGCGATCGTGCCTATTGTACCCCAATCTACAGTCGATAGCGCCATATCCGTACCACCCAAGGTGATACCAAGGACGATAGAACTACCAACGACGCCGCCGATAATGGAGTGCGTGGTTGAGACAGGCAGTCCTTTACGAGTGGCAAACAATAACCAGAACGCAGCAGCAATGAGGGCTGAGAGCATGACATAGATGAACTGGTTGGGCGTGACACTCAAACCATCCAAGTCAACGATGCCTTTACGAATAGTATCCGTAACTTCACCGCCAGCTAGCACGGCACCTGACACCTCAAATATCGCCGCAACGCCAAGTGCTTGCGGAATCGTCAATGTCCCCGCGCCTACCGAAGTACCAAAGGAGTTGGCAACGTCGTTGCCACCGATATTGAATGCCATAAAGACACCAAAAGCCGTCGCAACGATAAACAACGTTGTCTGCTGACGCATGGTGTAATCGAGTCCCCACCATAAAAAATAGCTGGTCATCGCAATCAGTAAAATAGCAAAAAATAAATTGATTCTCATAGAGCCAACAGATTTGGTTGACCCAGTCGAGCGGCTACTAATACCCATAAATTTATACGCCCTGCATAAGCGGATTGAGGAGAGTTGCGAGCTATGACAATGCGCTAGGAATGACTATCTTGCCCTATATGACAAGTTTTGATAACTAGTACGCAAGTTGGTTTTGGTTCAAAAACTTTGGTTCAAAAACTATGTTGTACCTACTCTAGAGCTCTTATAGACCCTCTTACTAAAAGCCTATAGCGCTGTACTCACTCAAAACCACCCTTTGAAAAGTGTCTATCATAAAAGCTATCAAATATCATAAAGCCGCAACTGTGTCGCCAAATCATTTGATTGGAGCATATTGCGGCTTACAACATAAACAGGGTCAGTAGAATCAGTACCGTTAAAACGATGATGCCATTTTTTGGAGCTATGTCTTGGCATCAAATCTATTACGCGCTCATTATATTAAATATGAGCGCATAATGCAGAACGATATCGCGAAATTTGTAACTATAAATGTATTACCAGTACAGGGTTCTCATTTAACCAAACTTCTTAATTATCAAAGACACTTAATTTTTCAAAGATACTAATAGTAAGGCTCGTGGAGTAGTACGGCTCGTGGAGCAAGGATCGTGCCAAATTATTTGGATATAACCCCTTTATCATCATACACTGACAACTGTTCAATCGCATGATCCAAAACTTTTAGTCGGGCATCGCGTTTGTCGTTTGTCGCTATTACATGCCATGGCGCTGTCTTAGTATTTGTGCGTGCCAGCATGTCCGCTGCTGCCTGCACATAATCTGCCCATTTATCCCGATTGCGCCAATCATCATCAGTCAGCTTGAACTTTTTGTGCGGCGTCTCCTGACGCGCCTCGAACCGTTTGAGCTGCTCTTTTTTGTCAATAGCCAACCAGTATTTGATAACTAAAGTGCCAGACGCATGTAGGTCAGCCTCAAAACGATTGATCTCCTCATAAGCACGTTGCCATTCGATATCCGTAGCAAACTGCTCGATACGCTCAACCAAGACGCGCCCGTACCAAGTGCGATCAAAGATAGCAACGCGGCTGATACGATCAGTTTGCTCGTTCGGCAGACGCGTCCAAAAACGCCATAAATAAGGGTGCTCAAGCTCGTAGAGCATAGGGGCGCTAATATTATAGACTTGATACTCTCGCGGATCTAAAGGGGCGACTAAGCGCTTGATCGCCCCGCCCTTGCCAGCGGCGTCCATTCCCTCAAAGGCAAAAACGACATGCCGACCACCGCGCGCGCGTAGCAACTTAGCCAGTTGCTGTTGTTTGTCTGCTAACTGCTTGCGATAATCGCTCTTGTCGATATCAGGATCATCAATATCAGTCAACACCTTAGGTATCTTGACAGGCTCAAAGATAGCTTGCTCATCTAATGAAGTTTTAGAACCTAGCGACTGATGCTCATTACTATCAGTGATGGGATTTTCAGTTTGATCTTCGGTAACATCATCGACTATCAAGCGACTACTAATCAGTGCCGTTTGCATAGCCTGTAGTACTTCATGACAAAAAAGGCTAGCCGCCTTGTCTTTGTCGCTGCCATCGATCACAACCCAATCGTCTTGCTGTTTTAGTAGTGTCCCTGCTACTTGATTGAACTGCTCCAATACTTTGGTGTTGCTCCAGTCAATTTGATATAAATAATCAGGATCTGCTTCTTTGTCCGTTAGACGTTTCTGTAGCGTATCTGCATCGATATGGAACCAGCACTTTAGCAATTTGGTTTGATTGGAGGCCAGATCACTCTCGAACGCTTTTAGCGCCGCTAGCTGCTTTATAAGGTAGTCTTGCCAAGCGGCTGCTGGCAGGGATTGAAGATGACGTTTGGACTTTGTCTTACTATCACCATCTTGAGTATCGTTTTGTTGATTATAATCGGCTGCTATCAGCATCGCCTGATGCAACAAGTCAGCGTACCAGTTACCAAAATAAACCATGACGTCACCATGACGCGGCATAGCCTTGGTATGTGCTTGCCATAGAGGCTGATATGCAAGTGGCGGATAGCCGATGGTAGCCTCAACTTTAAGAAGCCTTGGATCGACCCATTGGCGTAGCTGTTTGACCGCGCTACCCTTGCCCGCTTGCTCCATGCCATTGACCAGTACCAATAGGCCAGTTGGTTTATTGCGCGTAGGCGGCGACTGCTGGCGGGTGGCTCGCAGTGCATATTGCGCGGTTATCAAAGCCAATCTGAGCGTCTCTTCATCCATAGAAAAGTGATTGAGCGGATTGGGCGTCAGACGCTCATCTACTACTGCTTGATTCAGCTGGTCAGTGACCGTTTGTTGATCGTCACCTTTGTCCTGATTTTTATCTTTTTTGCTCATGTTATTCTCATCAAGGTCAAATATCATTTATTTTCAAAGGAATAGTTTTGGTTAATTGCTCTGTATATGAGCATTTACTACCTTTGAGTAACGATAATGGTTTAGTGTTTGTATCTGTTATAGTTAATTTAAAGTTATCACAGTAAGTGAGTGGTATGCTTTGTACATAGCACCTATACCCTAAGCTATATTTTTTTTGACACACTATACAAGCTATTTGTTATAAATTTAATGGATTAAATTACGTAGGATCAACAGTCATGACTGCTTTTTTAGAGTTACAACAACACCTGACGCGCTACTGGGCGCTGCCCTATCATAATGATGACAATCTCAATGAAACGCTTAGCCAAGTCCAGATTTGGCAACGTATTCGCATCAAAAATACGCACAAGGCCCTATTTGAGCAACCAGAACATCAACTGATGGCAAATTACTTTTTGACTCAGCTCTATGGCGGTGATGAGTTCAAACTATTGGCTGTGCAATTAGCCCGCGTCCTACCCAAAGCACAAAAACTTGAGCGCATGATAAAAGAGTCAGTACTCGAGACTGGTAGTATGGCGATTCAAGCTGCTGTCTTGGCGATTGAGATGGACCTGCATTTGGCGCAGTGGCTCGTTGATCGCGATATGCCAGTCAACGAAGATAACATTATGGTCGCCTATAGTGCCAGTGATAAATCTGCTGAGCGCCGCGACCAAATCAGCAATCTTAAAGAGGTGTGCTACCGTACTGATAAATACTTTAACTCATTTTTTTTGCAAAAGGCATTTAAACTGGCAAAAAGCACCGCTTACAGCAACAACTATAAGCCCCTCTACGATTTTATTGAAGCAGGCTTTGACGCTATGGGACCCCTTGATAGTGTAAGCAGTTTTATCGAGCCTTTTTGTACTCGTGAGCTGATGATTATTGAGCAAATACAGCAGGCTAAAGGCGACAAGTCTGCAGAGTCTGGTGTATCATAGGCACATCTTTTTATACTATGATTATTTGCCACTTTTCATAGAGGTGTTTGTCATATAATCGTATTACTAGTATATCATCACCTATTATCTATACTTTACTAAGGGTCTTACCATGTCCGCTTTGCTAGAATTACAGAACCATCTAAACCGTTATTGGGCGCTACCGATTCACGAAGACAAGACCCTTGAGTCCAAACTATATGAAGTGCAAGCATGGCAACGCGAGCGCATCAAACGCTCTCATAAGGCACTATTTGAGCAACCAAAGAACCAACCTATGACAGAGTACTTTTTGACTCAGCTCTATAACGGTGAAGAGTTCAAAAAGCTGGCCGAGCAAATCACCCGTATCTTACCAAAAGCCAAGAAGCTTGAACGTTTAGCAAAAGAGGCCGCTATAGAGACAGGCAGCATGGCAATTCAAGCCACCATTCTCGCTATTGAGCTTGATATGCATTTGGCTCAGTGGCTGATAGCTAATGGTTTGGAGGTTAATGAAGACAATATGATGAGCGCATATCGTACGGTCGATGAGTCAAGCGCGCGCCGTTTGCAGATCAATAATCTAAAAAACGTTTGCTATGGCACAGATAAACATCTGAACTCATTTATGCTCAGAAAAGCATTTGGACTGGCTAAAGGTACCGCCTATCGTCACGGCTATCAGCCCTTATATGACTTCATTAATTCAGGGTTTTCGGCAATGAAACCACTCAAGAGTGTCAGCAGCTTTATTGAGCCGTTCTGCGAGCGCGAACTGCTCATCGTAGACCAAGTCCATGCGCCTGATAGTCACGGTAAACCTGCTGGATTTGATGTATGATAATTACCTATCATTAAACACTTTAAAACAGCTGATGCCGCTTCTAACTCTAGCATCCGCGTTATTCATTATTAATAATCCATATAAAAAGTAGCGACAGGATACCTTTATGAGCGATACCCCTAACGACGATACCATGCCAACCAATAATGATACTGCTACGCAGTATGAGCTACAGGACAAATTAGTCAGAGATAGCATTACTCAAAATCAAAATATTACCGCACAAGTCAAAGCGCGTCACAATATTAATAAAGATGCTAATACTGATTTTACTCAAGTGCAAGATCTACCGACAGGTACGCCGCAAGGTCAACAAACGACTTTGCCTAGCGACCATAACAATAGTAGCAGTCAACCTAAGCCTTCTCACACAACTGGGCTGCCCAAGCAAACGATATTCAATCAGCGTGATGATATCAATAATCCGCATACGTCAGATACCGATGGAGATGAAGAAACTCACTTCGGCTACAAGACCGTTAACAAAGCGGAAAAACAAGCGCGCGTGGCAGATGTCTTTACTTCAGTCGCCAAAAAATACGACATCATGAATGACTTGATGTCATTCGGTATCCATCGTTTGTGGAAGCGCTATGCCATTAGTTTATCAGGCGTTCGCGCAGGTCAACACGTCCTCGATATTGCAGGCGGCACAGGTGATTTGGCTAAAGTATTCAGCCGTGAAGTGGGACGAGGTGGTCACGTCGTATTATCTGATATCAATGCAGCCATGCTAGAAGTCGGTCGTGAGCGTTTGATCAATGCAGGCTGTAATAACGTTGATTTCGTCCTTGCCAACGCTGAGACGCTAGCGCCATTCGACGACGAAAGCTTTGATCTTGTGACTATCAGCTTCGGTCTACGAAATGTCACTGACAAAGATGCAGCGCTAAAATCTATGTACCGCGTGCTCAAGCCAGGTGGTCGTCTGTTGATATTAGAATTCTCCAAGCCTGTGTTTGAACCTTTATCAAAAGCTTATGACTTATACTCGTTCACAGCTTTACCTGTAATGGGTAAAATAATCGCTAATGACTCTGAGAGCTATCAGTATTTGGCTGAATCCATTCGCATGCACCCCGATCAACAAACGCTCAAGCAAATGATGCAACACGCTGGTTTTGAGAACTGCGACTATCATAATTTGACGGCTGGTATTGTCGCTGTACATCGCGGCTTTAAGGCTTAATAAACTTAGTTCAAAAGGCTATTGATTCTGATAGAGTCCGATACGATGACTGCTTTTGATGCACTCTATCTGTATTGTAGTCATTTGAACATTTATAGCTGAGCTCTTACTTTTTTGACATAGACGAGACTATTATGCTGACTGTACTACTATTAGCGGGTGCTGAAAAACTTATAAACGTCGCTATCGCAAGCGATGATATTACTCGTGCTGGACTAGTACCTTTAGCGGGTAAGGTGCTGCGCCTTGATATGGCAATGCCTGAGCTACATTTAGATATCTTGTTCAATCACGACCGTCTGCGTTTTGAGCCGGTCACAACTGAGAGCGTGTTTGAAACTTCTGGCGCTTTAGATGAGCTCGAAAAAGCAAGTGTCGCTATGGCAGGTATAGGTCATAGTAGCCCTGATTGTATTATCACAGTCAAAAACCCCGCTCAGCTATTAAATTTGATGCGCGGCGCTGAAGGCAATCTTCCTATTTCAGGCGATTACAAGGTACTGATGCAAGTGAAGCAGTTGGTAGCAGGCTTTGATCCTGATCTAGCAGGTCAGCTTGAACCTTTTATTGGTAAGCCTATGGCAAGCCAGTTACAGCTACTCATCTCGCAGCTCAAAGGTAGCTTTCGCCATAGTGCCAAACGCGCTTTTGACGATGTCAGTGACTGGGCTAATGATGTTGCTGGTATCAGCGATCCTGATCCTGTACTCAAAACCCAAGCGGATGAACTCAAACAACAACTCCTCAAACTGCGAGCAGATATCGAACGCGAAGAGACTCGCCTTGCGCTTATCAAAGCAGAACAAGCACGTTTATTAAACAAATAACTATCTGTCTGATTTAGAGTAAGGTTGCTCATGCTATTATCTCACCGCGCGCGTTTACTTGAGCTTTGGCGTATCGCTGCCAGCTATCGCATTGATACGCATTTTTCAGTTGAAGAGGCGCCGCAGTTGCAGCCTTTAGCGCGCCTAATACGCACTCACCCAGCAGCATGGGGTAAAAAACATCAACCAAACGCCATCAAATTTGCACTTGAGGATATGGGTACGTTGTTCCTAAAATTAGGTCAATTACTCTCAACACGTCGCGATTTGATGCCGCCAGCTATTATCGAGCAGCTCGTCCAACTCCAAGATCAGGTCAAACCTTTTTCATCAGATATATCTATCACTCAAATACAAGATACTAAGCATGGTCTAGGTCAATCTATCGATGAGTTGTTTGCCCGCTTCGATATCAAACCTTTAGCCGCTGCCTCCATAGCGCAAGTGCATACCGCGGCCCTTCATGATGGCCGCGAGGTCGTCGTCAAAGTCGTTAGACCTGATATTCGTACCACCATCGTTGCTGATTTTGAGCTACTACGTGAGCTTGCCAGTTGGGTATCAGCGCGCGTAGAGGCTGCTCGAGCGGTGCATATCATTGATATCGTCGAGGACTATCGCCAAGTGATGCTCAACGAGTTGGACTTGATGCTTGAGGCAGATAACACGACGCAGATGCGCAATAACTTTTTGGGTTCTGCACTGATGTATGTGCCCGAAGTTTATGCTGCCGCCAAGAACGTCATGGTGATGGAGCGTATTCAAGGCGTCCCTATCTCGAACGTCGCGCTGTTTGATGAGTTAGGGTATGACCGCGCTGCCCTTGCACAAAAGGGTCTGACGATATTTTTTACGCAAGTCTTTCGTGATAATTTTTTTCATGCTGACATGCACCCAGGCAATGTATTCGTCGAGACTCCTAACGCAAAGAGTATAGCGGAGGGTATTAACAGCATAGGGCATGCGCCGCGTTATATCGGTCTTGACTGCGCTATTATGGGATCACTGTCGCGAGAGGATCAGCTCATAGTAGCGCGGATGCTACTTGCGGTTATGAATAATAACTTCACCGCCGTCGTCGATATTGTCAGCCGCGCAGGCTGGATACCACCCAATACCGACAAGCACGCTTTGATGCGTGATATGAAGCGTACTGTCGGCCCTATGCTACAAAAGTCAATCAACGAGATCGACTTTGCAGGCGTCCTTATGCAGATATTAGATATCGCGCGCCGCCATCATATGAGTATCCCGCCGCAGCTTATGCTACTGCTCAAAACTTTGGTTCACGTTGAGGGACTCGGGCGCGACTTATATCCTGATCTAGATATTTGGTCACTTGCTAAGCCCATTTTAAGCAGCTGGATCAAAGAGCAGCTCGATCCGGTGCGCAACTTACAGCAGCTGCGTAGCCAACTGCCTGAGATATTATTATCGAGTACCGATATACCCAAATTGTTGGATCAAAGCTTGCAAAGTCTAGCTTCGCAAGGCGCACGTCAAGACAGTCAGCTGCGAGAAATACAGCAAATTCGCGCTGATATGCTCAATGATCGTCGCCGAGATTGGTTGGCATTAGCAGGTTTTGGTGTTTTTATTGCTCTTGCTACTCAAGTAGTTGGTTGGCTTTCTCCTATATTCTACATTATGGCCATCCTAGCGGTAGTTTGGCGCATTTTAGGATAAATAGTAGGCGAAGCTCGATCAAATTATTGCTTGAAAAAAGGCTTACTTCTCATAGGAAGTAAGCCTTTTTTTAGACACGTATCTAAATCACTCTATAGCATCTGGTCAATCGCCATCTGCGTGAGTACTCGACCGCGGGCGGTACGCAGTACATAACCTTGCTGTATAAGATACGGCTCAATGACATCCTCTAAAGTACCGCGATCCTCTGCCATGGCAGCTGCGATAGCCTCAACGCCAGCAGGACCACCATCAAAGCGCTCGTGCAATATCTCTATATAACGACGATCCAAATGATCGAGCCCGCGTCTATCAACGGCGAGCATATCAAGGGCGCTCGCTGCGATCTGACCGTTGATACTACCGTCCCCTTTGACCTCGGCGTAGTCTCGCACTCGGCGCAGTAGTCGATTGGCAATTCTTGGCGTACCGCGAGCACGGCGCGCAATCTCAACTGCCCCATCCTCAGTCATAGCTACGCGCATCAAACGCGCGGCGCGGCTAACAATAGTGGTCAGATCGGCGATACTATAAAACTCTAAGCGCTGCACGATACCGAAGCGGTCGCGAAGTGGTGACGTCAAAAGCCCTGCACGCGTCGTTGCAGCGACTAAAGTAAACGGCGGTAAATCAAGCTTGATTGAACGCGCGGCAGGCCCTTCACCGATCATCAGATCTAGTTGAAAATCCTCCATCGCAGGATACAGTATCTCTTCAATTACAGGGCTAAGTCTATGAATCTCATCGATGAAGAGTACGTCACCTGCTTCCAAGTTGGTGAGCATCGCCGCCAAGTCACCTGCGCGCTCGAGTACAGGGCCAGAGGTTGAACGCAAATTACCACCCATCTCCCGTGCGATAATATTTGCAAGTGTGGTTTTACCTAAACCTGGTGGACCAAAGATCAAGGTATGATCTAGCGCTTCCTCTCGCCCGCGCGCTGCACCAATAAATACCTCCATCTGCTCACGTACTACAGGCTGACCGATATACTCAGCTAACAGTGCAGGGCGAATATTAGAATCAGGAGCGTCACCTGCGCCCTCTAGCGGATTAATCAAACGATCTTGCATCATAATTTTTATCAATATAAAAAAGAGTGAGTACAAATAGCATAACTAAATCGCAAAGATAAGTCATGTCAAATGGCTAAATCAGACAAAACAAGCGACAAATAATGTCGCTTGAATGGTTATAAAGGATAAGAGGTTTAATGTAAAATTTGACTCAATAACTTAGCTCAGCACTTTGGCTCAGAACCTTAGCTCAGCACTTTGGATTAATACTGTAGCAGACTAAAAGCTAGATAACTGTTGCAGCGTTGCTTTTAGCAGACTTTGGGTATCAGCAAAGGTTGCGCCACTACTTTTAGCCGCCTTAATCGCTTGCTGCGCCTCTCTTTCTTTGTACCCCAGACTGATCAAAGCTCCTTCAACTTCAGCGATAATACTGCCTTCATGCGATACTTCAGTAGGCTGCATCGCGAATTCTAAAGTGCTATTATCTACCTCTATGTTTTTGAGCTTGTCTTTTAGCTCAATAAGAAGGCGCTGGGCCGTCTTTTTGCCTATCCCTGGAATACGAGTAAGCGCTGCTTCAGAGTCTTGCTCCACATGCATTTTGAGCTCTGCCGCTGACATTGCAGAGAGCATAGCTAGTGCCATTTTTGCCCCGACGCCGTTGATTTTGATCAGTTGACGAAAGACATCACGCTCTTTACGATCAATAAACCCAAAAAGTAATTGTGCATCTTCACGTACATGAAAATGCGTCCAGATGCTTGCCTCTTGCCCTACTTGCAGCTGGCAAAATGACGGCAAGGGTAGCTCAATATCGTAGCCCACGCCAGAGCCTGTCATCACACAAGCGACAGGTGCCATCAAATGGAGTACTTGTCCAGTAATCAGTCCTATCATATCTCACACCTGTTTGGATATATTACCTATAAAATTCATTCAGTTCTTTATCTAGCTACCTACTCAGAGCCATTTTTCGAACTACTAATAAAACTTAACCATGTTCTCAAGGCTGATCGGACGGATTTTGTGCGCTTGTCCAGCAGATCCAAATGCCTCAAAGCGATTGATGCAGATGTCAGACATCGCAACCATCGAGGCTTTAAAGTATTTGCGCGGATCAAAATTACTAGGGTTCTCTGCTAAATGCTGGCGAATCGCGCCTGTTGAGGCTAGACGCAAATCCGTATCGATATTGACCTTACGTACGCCATGCTTAATCGCGATGGCGATTTGCTCTACAGGAACACCGTAAGTTTCACTTATATCACCGCCATGATCGTTGATAACCTTTAGCCACTCTTGCGGTACTGAGGACGAGCCATGCATCACCAGATGCGTATTAGGAATACGCGCATGAATCTCTTTTACCCGCTCAATAGATAGAATGTCACCTGTGGGCGGACGCGTGAACTTGTAAGCGCCGTGACTGGTACCAATAGCGATCGCTAGTGCATCGACGTCGGTATCTCTCACAAAATCATGCGCTTCATCAGCACTCGTTAAAAGCTGCTCATGATCGAGCACCCCTTCGGCGCCAGAACCATCCTCTTCACCAGCCATACCCGTCTCTAAGCTTCCCAAACATCCAATTTCCCCTTCTACAGACACGCCGCAAGCATGTGCAAGCTTGACCACTTCACGGGTCACCCTGACATTATAGTCATAGTCCATAGGGGTTTTGCCGTCTTCTCCAAGCGAGCCATCCATCATCACAGATGAAAACCCAAGTTGGATAGAGCGCTGGCATATAGCAGGCGACATTCCATGGTCTTGATGCATGACTACAGGAATATGTGGCCACTCTTCAATCGCCGCAATGATGAGATGACGCAAAAATGACGCGCCAGCGTAATCACGGGCGCCCGCACTCGCTTGTACGATAACAGGTGAATCACAGGCATCCGCTGCCATCATAATAGCGCGCATCTGCTCTAAGTTGTTGACGTTAAACGCGGGGACGCCGTAGCTATGTTCTGCTGCATGATCAAGAAGTTGACGCAAAGAGATTAATGCCATAAAGCGCTCTTAAATTAGGAGTTAGTGATAAGGCGTATACCCTACATATTTAAATAGCAAGGATCGAGTGAGACCAGATTGTAAGTACGCGATTATAGCAAATTTCAACTACAACTCGTAGTTGTAGAGGCATCTTTATATGTCTTGAGCGTATTATATTTAGCGCTAAGACAGACGGTGATGATAGCTAGAAGTGACATTGGGACAATTCAAATATAGTCAGAGTCAAATGCTCATGGTTCAGAAGCTCTAAATATTAATACATAACTATTCGTTAAAGGCAAAAAAGCCTTGGCAATAACCAAGGCTTTTTAAATAATGTAATGACTTTATCCAATACTATAAAACAAATACCCGTGAGGTATCAGCTTTATATTAGTACTGTTGATCTTCAGAAACTTGATTAGCTTCAGCGTCAGCTGCAACGTCAGATGCGCCATCAGCGACTGCATTTGCACCATCAGCAACCGCAGAGGCTGTGCCTTCTACGACTTCGTTAGTACCTTGAGCGATAGCATCGCCTGTGTTTTCAAGGGCATTAGAAGCCGCAGCACCAGCAGTGTCAGCACCGTCAGCGATATCATTGCCTGCTTCTTGAGCAGCCATTTCAGCTTCAGTGGTAGCAGCTTCAGTGTTGGCTTCAATGTCGTCGCCTGCAGACTCTACAGCAGCTTCAGTGTTTTCTTCAGTCTGTTGGCTACATGCGGTGACTGCGAAAGTACCAGCAAGAAGACTGGCAAGTAATAAATGACGTTTTAACATAATAAATCTCTCATAAATAACGCATGTCTAAATACATGGTGGCATTATTCTATAGATAGCAAATAGCACTTGCAATAACAATCTTCATTATAGTAACAAATAATAACCACTTAACAGTTAGGTTCTACACTCTTTGCTAAGTGAGACCATTACGACTTAATCTCTAACGCAGCCACAGCAGGTAATACTTTGCCCTCTACAAACTCCAAAAACGCGCCGCCACCTGTTGACATGTAGCTAACGCCATCTGCTACCTGATATTTATCAATAGCCGCTAACGTATCACCGCCACCAGCGATCGAAAAGCCTTGGCTATCACTTACCGCCTTTGCCACTATTTGAGTCCCTTTACCAAAAGCATCGACCTCAAAGACACCAACAGGTCCGTTCCATAGTATGGTCTTTGCGTTTAATATCGCGTCAGCTAGCTTTTGGGCACTAGCGGGTGCGATATCCAGAATCATATCTTGCTCATCAATAGCGTCAACCGATTTAATCGTGGCAACCGCTTTTTGCAATGAGCCTGTAAAGTCAGCAAAATCGATACCATTTTTATTGGCAACAACGACTTCGGTCGGTAACAGTATCTCTGTTTTTGTCATGATTTGGCGAGCGGTATCGAGTAGATCCGCCTCAAATAGCGACGCTCCTACACTATGTCCTTTGGCCGCTAAGAACGTGTTGGCAATACCGCCGCCGACGATAATTTGACTACAGATATCTGCCAAGCTATGCAGTACTTCAAGCTTGGTCGATACTTTAGAGCCGCCGACAATAGATAGCATAGGCTGAGCTGGGGTTTCAAGCGCTAGGCTTAGTGCATCGAGTTCCGCTGCCAGTAATGGACCTGCGCATACCATCTTGTTGTCTTGGCGCATCATTTGTGTGACGCCTTCGGTTGAAGCCTGTGCCCGATGCGCGGTACCAAATGCATCCATCACAAATACATCACAAAGATCAGCATACTTTTGCGCTAATGCTAAATTGTTTTTTTTCTCGCCCTCATTGAAGCGTACGTTTTCGAGCAAGAGCACTTGCCCTGCCTCTATACTGATCTCTTCGATGAGATAATGACTATTGAGGGTTACGGTCTGCTGTAATTTATCGCTTAGATACTCAGCGACTGGCGCTAGTGAGTATTTGGATTTTGGACTACCCTCTGTGGGACGACCTAAGTGCGAACAGACGATAACCGCCGCACCTTTATCTAGTGCCATCTGAATAGTAGGTAGGCTTGCTTGCAGGCGGGCATCACTGGCCACTTTGCCGTCTCGGATAGGCACATTTAGATCTTCACGAATCAAAACCACTTTGTCTGCCAAATCCAGCTCACTCATACGCAAAAAATTCATGGTCTACTCCGTTACTCTATATTTATAAGTTATCGATGCGCTGGCGAATAAAAATCACCACTAGTCGCAAACGCTGTATTCTAGCAGCTTCTTATAAATAACTGGGGTAAATTATTATCAAAACTGTCCACAAATACATCGTTATAATCAGCTATAAATGAGTAATAGTGCTATGAGGTAATAAATAAAAGACTTTGATAACATTTCGTGGTGGTAGTTGAATATCGTCCTCATTATGATGGAACATCACAAAACAATAAGAACCTAACAGGAGTAGATTATGAGTATAGACATTGAACGTGCCAAGAGTGAGCTATTAAAGCTACAAGAAGAATATCAAACACGTATAGCTAAGATTGAGGATCACATTCAAAACCCTCAAGATGATCTGAACGAGCACTGGGAGGATCAAGCAATCTCGTATCGCCAAAACGATATGCGAAAGAATCTATCAGCAGAGGCGCAGCAAGGACTTATTTACGTGGATAACGCCTTAAGCAGAATAGAAAATGGTACTTATGGCGAGTGCGAAGTATGCGGTAAAGATATCGAAGAAAAACGTCTCGAAGCTCTACCTTATGCAACCTTATGTATGGATCACGCTGAATAGCCGTTCGATTTATATCCGAAAAACTATGTCGAAAGATTGACTCAATGAGTCAACCCCATAAAAAAGACCGTTATATAATATAACGGTCTTTTTTATGGGGTTGACGCTTACTCAACATAGCTTGCGCTTAAACGGTGCGACGGGTCGCCAAACTATTTAAGATATTCTTAGCATCACCCCAGCGCGTGGCCGAGCTATTAGCGCCCAAAATAACAATAATGGCTGGACGGTTATTGACCCGCGTCTCCATCACTACGCAGCGTCCAGCTTCATTGATGAACCCTGTCTTTGAGATACCGATAGGATAGTTACCTGAGCGTACAAGACTACTAGTATTGTTCGCTTTGTAGGTGCGATTACCGTTTGAATAGTTGGCCACGTAAAAGTCATAACTCTTAGTCGTTGAAAAACGACGAATGACATCGTAGTTGCCCGCCGCGCGAACAAGCTTAACTAAATCATTCGAGGACGCTACGTTACGCTTGTCTAGACCCGTTGGATCACCAAAAAATGCGGTAGTCATGCCAAGGTCTTGTGCTTTTTGGTTCATAGCACGCATAAAGGCACTGTATCCACCAGGATAATTACGTGCCAAGCTCTTAGCTGCAGGATTCTCTGACTTCATAAGCGACATGAGCAGCATCTCAGCACGGTTTAGACGATCGCCTGATTTGAGACGTGAACTTGCGCGCTTAGGACCGACAAAATCTTCTGGATCAAGAGTGATCTCTTCTCGCATATCAAGGCCGCTATCGAGTACAACCATAGCGGTCATAATTTTGGTAATGCTTGCCATAGGGCGCGCAACATCAGCGTTCTTCTCATAGATAGACTCGCCAGTCTCAGCATCTATCACTGCTACACTACGTGAGTTCGTACTGATAGGAACCATGTCAGTTCTACTACCAAAACTGCCACGATAAGTCGTATTGTAGTTATTGTTATTATTATAATTATTGCTACTACTACCGTAGCTGCCAGCATTGGTCAGATTAGTCGTACCGTAGCCATTGTCGACTTTTCTGATAGTAGAGCCGCTGTTAGACTTGTACATAATGTTGCGAGCTTCAGATAAGCTATCAGCGCCGCCCCAACTCATACGAGCACTAGAGCCACTATCAGGACTACCATTAATAGTCAATGCAGCTTGCGCCATACCTCCAAAACTCAGTGAGATCATAGCTACGATGAGCTGCTGTTTGCTGATTGGTAGATGTTTCATTCTTCCCCCTGCTGTCGCTTTGATACTTACTTAGTATTGATACTTACTTAGTAACGGTGATATCAATTGCAAACGTAGCGTTTATAGATGTGTTTGTATAGACTCAGTAAGAGTTGCTGTATTTTTAGTGTATCATGGATTGCGTTTTAGTTTAACGCGTTGCCTAAGCTTAACAAAAGTATTCCCTTTGTTATTCAAACTTTATTACATTCCGTTTATATTCTAGTAATATCGCTTAACAAACTAGCAATATTTGATAGCTGATTTTTTGATTCTATACATTTTAGTTGGTATAAATTTAACAAAAACAGTACTCTAGCTATTAATCGATTAATACAGTAATTCAGCTAAGATCAAGTAATAAGCAATGATATAAGTTCCCTACTAAAGTATTTACGCTTTTATTTACAATTTAAACCTTATGATGATAGTTAGCAAAGAGTAGAAATATGATAAGAGTATTGGTAGTAGATGATCATGATTTGGTACGTATGGGTATTAGCCGTATGTTATCAGATAGTCCAGACATTGAGGTCGCAGGTGAAGCTGATAGCGGCGATATGGCCATCAAACTTGCCAAACAATTGCGACCTGATGTAGTACTACTAGATGTCAATATGCCTAATATCGGTGGTCTTGAAGCGACCAAACGTTTGGTTCAGTTGGATATGGGTATCAAGATTTTGGCAGTCAGTAGTGTCGTGGCTCAGCCTTACCCCTCTATGCTGCTCAAAGCAGGAGTTAATGGTTACATTACTAAAGGTACGCCACTCGATGAGATGATACGTGCGGTCAAAAAAGTCTACCAAGGCGGACGTTATTTTAGTAATGATGTGGCTGAGCAATTGGCAGAAGTACTGCTATCAGATAAAGCACACTCCCCTTTTGATCTCTTAAGCGATCGCGAAAAACAAGTCGCTCTGATGGTCGTAAACTGTCAAAGCCCTCAGCAGATTGCAGATCAGCTGTTTGTTAGCGTCAAGACTATTAATACCTATCGCTACCGCATTTATGAAAAAGTCGGTGTAGATAGTGATGTTAAGCTTACGCATCTGGCCATCCGTCACGGTTTGGTTCAGCCCTAATTTTAGATAACTACTCAATTACTTAAATAGTTGCTTAGGTAACTACTTAGATAACTACTTAGATAACTTAGATAACGTTAATGCGGTTACTATCTACAATACCCCCTTTGTTCGTCACTTATTCACTCTGTTTTGAACCTTTATGATTGATTAGCTTATGAGATATGCTGCTAGTGCTGCTACTGCTTTGACTCAATATTTACAAAGAGGTGATACTTTGCCTCTAGCACAGTTGCGCCGCCTTGGTCTGATATATAGTAGCTACCGATTAATCATTAGTCTGTTTTTTATGCTAATGGTATATGCCTCTATCGGAGATGATGAGAGCTCGCTACTGCCTAGTTTATTACAACAAACGGCTCTAGGTTTTTATGTCATTATCAGTCTAATATTGTTAGGTCTGTTTTATGTCGTGACAAAAGAGCCGCGTCAACAATTGATATTTGGTTTGGCCTTAGATATCGTTATATTAAGCTTACTCCTTTATACCAATGGTGCACCTGACTTACAGCTTACTATGCTATATATGGTAGTTGTGGCTGCAAGCTTTATGCTGCTGAACGGCTCGCAAGCCCTTATTATCACTTTGCTCGCTATTATCTTTGTGATTTATCAGCAGTTTTTTTATGCGATTGCTAACAGTATGAGTCTGAGCAATTTGGGCGATGCCCTGCTCATGTCTGCAAGTTTTCTAACCGTAGGGTTTTTGAGCTGGTCAATCTCACAGCGATTAGTACAAGTTGAAAAGCTGGCGGCGCAGCATTCAGATGAGGTACAAAGACTCAATACCATCAATCATGAGGTCATCAAACAAATGGTGAATGGCGTCATCGTCATTGATCAAAAACGTATCGTACTGGCTAACTTAGCAGCTCATCAGCTTCTCAACATCGCTTCACGCTTTGAGCAGCAATTTAGTCAGCGTCATCCTCAACTATTTGAGGGCTGTTTGTCGGTGGCGCCCGGTCAGTCTCGTCTTTTTATCTATGAATTACCCAAAGCTGATAATGCTTCTATTGTTGGCAAATTGCGTGTACAGCTCATACCCCTAAAAGACTCAAGTCAATTGATCATATTAGAGGATCTACGCCGTGAGCAGGCCAGCGCTCAACAGTTAAAACTAGCGTCTTTAGGTCAATTAACAGCCAGTATCGCTCACGAAATTAGGAACCCATTAGCGACCATCTCTCAAGCGAGCGAGCTATTGATGGAAGATGTTGTGGAGAATGAAGGGAAAGAAAATGTCTCTTTTGATACGTCGCAGTCCGTATCTAGTAATCATGAACTCTATAAGATGATATTTACGCAAACCAAGCGCGTGAATCGTATTATTGAAGATATTCTTAAATTGTCACGCCAGCAGACAGCGGCTCAGCAATCTATCGCTTTGGCAGAGTGGATACCTGAATTTATAGACAGTTATTTCAAAGAACATGACGTATTTATAAGCATTCAAGATGCGCCTGTGATTCAGTTTGATACTAACCAGTTAGAGCAAGTACTTATCAACTTAATCAATAATGGTTTGCGTTATAGTAGTTACTCGCACCCACACGCCTATGTCAAAATAGAAATTTATTACATAAACAATGAGATGGTACTTGATGTGTTAGACGACGGCGCAGGCGTCAACGCTAATAATGTAGGGCAGCTATTCAATCCTTTTTTTACGACAGATACTTCAGGAACAGGTCTCGGTCTTTATTTGTCGCAAGCTTTTTGTGAGGCCAATCAAGCGCGCCTCATATACGTACCAGAGCACGAAAAAACGTGTTTTCGCTTGATTGCGCCTGCTATAGACAAACAAATGATGAGAAAATAGAACAAAAGTCATCTCAGCGTTATATACTTAATGTAACTTGTGCCACTTATATATAATAAGGATATCTATGACCACGACTGCCCTTGTCGTCGACGATGAAGTTGATTTATGCCGTCTGATGCAAATCACTTTGACCAAAATGGGTATCAAAAGTGATGTTGCTTATACGTTGGCGCAAGCAAAGGACTACTGGCAAGAGAACCGCTATGACTTTTGCTTAACCGATCTCAACTTGCCTGATGGCTCGGGCTTGGAGCTGGTCAAGCTTATCAGCAATAGCTCAACTAGTCCTGTCGCAGTTATCACTGCGCATGGCAGTATGGATTTGGCTATTGAAGCTCTAAAAATAGGTGCTTTTGATTTTGTTAATAAACCTCTTGAGTTACCGCGATTACGTCAACTGGTAGAAAATGCCTTGAAGGTAATTCATCGAGATCATCAGTCGGAGATTACGCTGGAGTCAAGTCCAGAACAACGGATTTTGGACGAGCGCCTTATTGGTAATTCAGAGGTTATGCTAACCCTCAAAAAAACGGTACTTAAACTGGCACGCTCACAAGCGCCTGTGTTTTTGTCTGGGGCATCCGGTACAGGAAAAGAAGTCGTTGCTCGCTTAATTCATGATCTCAGTCCGCGCCGAGAAGGGAGTTTTGTCGCTGTGAACTGCGGCGCTATCCCCTCAGAGCTTATGGAGTCTGAGTTTTTTGGCCATAAAAAAGGCAGTTTTACAGGCGCGGTCGCTGACAAGCAAGGACTGTTTCAACAAGCTAACGGTGGTACTTTATTTTTGGATGAAGTGGCAGATTTGCCACTTGCGATGCAAGTTAAACTGCTACGCGCTATTCAAGAAAAAACCGTTCGGGCCATTGGTGATACTAAGGAGGCGCCTGTTGATATTCGTATACTATCTGCCACCCATAAAGACTTGGACAGGCTGGTCAAAGAAGGGACGTTCAGACAAGATTTGTATTACCGAATCAATGTCATTGAGCTAAAACTGCCTGCATTAAATACTCGTCGCGACGATATTCCGGTATTGACCGCTCACTTTTTGGGTTTAATTGCACGTGAATGGCAACTTGAAGTAGAGCCAACTATTACCGATGAGGCCTGCCACCGCTTACAGCAGCATGAGTTTGCAGGTAATGTGCGTGAGCTGCGTAACTTACTTGAGCGCGCTATTACTTTAGCTGATAGCTCAGTCATAGACACAAACCATCTAGGTCTTAGCGATTTGAGCGCTGTAGAGCAAGTGGTGAGCTTGAAAGCGGACGATGACAACTCGATACACGTATCAGGAAGGACCATTGAGCAATCAGACGATTCTGATACAGGACAAGGTTTTGCGCATGCTTACCCTTATCGAACAACCACTCAGCATTACCCTTCATCGGTAAAACATATATCAGCCAATGAGCACGGTACAGTGAACGTAAATAGTTCAGTAGATGATCAGAATCTAAATACTTCTAAAACTGAACAGACAGCTAGCACGGCTATTCAAACCCAAGAGACGATAGCAGCTATAACTGATCCGCAATTGCCACAAGAAGGTCTTGAGCAGTATCTTTTGGAACAGGAAAAGCAGCTGATCCTCACCGCCTTAAAGCAAACGGATTGGAATAAGACTCAAGCAGCTGAGCGTTTAGGTACCACGTTTCGCTCTTTACGTTATCGTATGAAAAAACTAGATATCGCTGAAAATAAACAATGACGACTCTCAAGTACCTAAAGTTAGAAAGTGGGCGATTTGATAATAATTTGCAGGATTTATTAATTGACACTAATTAGACTTTACTGACGCTCACTATGTTGCGCGTTTTTATTCATAAAGCGTATACCCGCTGTTTGAATTTGCTGGCGTAGAACTTTAAGGGCTTGCTGCTCCCAGGTATGCTCTTTGCCGAGTAGCATAATGTCAGGCTTAACTCCAATACCTTCGATCTCATCCCCATTTGTCGTTAGATAATGTGCGACGGTTAACTTGATGGCCTGATCGTTATCTAGTGGAATGACCGACTGTACTGAGCCCTTCCCATAACTGATCTCACCAACGATTATCGCTCGATTTTGAGCTTGTAAGCTACTTGCTAGCACCTCTGCTGCTGATGCTGAATATCTGTTCTGTAGGATAACGACAGGGAGCGGTTTTAAGATAGCCACGCCTTTGGTACTCAGCGTACGTGGATCTGCATTGCGGCTTTTGACTTGTACGACGTCAGTATCCGTCATAAATAGACTAGCAATATCGATAGCTGAGGCTAGCACCCCGCCAGGATTATCTCGCACATCTATCAGAACACCTGATACTGGCGCGTCAAGCCCGATTACCCCTTGGATAATATTCTCACGGCTATTGTTTTGAAATACAGGCAATTTGATAATAGCGATGCCTTTGACAAGTCGTGTCTCTATGATTCTTGGATTGCTATTATTACGCTGCACTGTCGTTGTATGCTTGCGCCTACCTGCTCTAGAGGTAATAATATCGACTTGCGTACCCGCGATACCGCTCAGTAGTTGTTTCACATCGTTACCACGATCATTCTCATCTAGTTCAAACTCATCTACTTGATGTAGATAATCACCGATATCGATACCTTTTTGATCCGCTGGTGAGTCTTTGATGACCTCGGTAACAACCCAGTATCCTGCTTGGGGCTGGTACATAACCGTAATACCAATGTCGCCGACATCCCCTTGAGTAAACGCGCGCAGATTATCATAAGCGTCTACATCTAAAAACTCAGCATGTTGATCAAGCTTGGTCAACATGCCACTTATAGCATTATTAAATAACGACTCATCGTTTACCGCATCGACGTACTCTCGGCGTACTAAGCCCATGACCTTAACAAAGGTTTTTAGCGTATCAGGGCTGATAGCATTGAGAGAAACCTGTGACACCTCTTCTGATATCTCCAAACTCATTCCGTTAGCATCTAACTCATTTTCAAAGCTGTCATCAGAGTCGTCTAAAGCACTATTATCTGGCGCGCTGTCAATATCATCATCGAAGTCATTGTTAATGTCGTCCTCAAAGTTGCTATCATCAGAAGTATCATCGGCAGACTCAAGCATTTCAGCATTATCTGATAAACCATTAGTATTTGTGCTTGTAGGGTTAGGTGTGCTTCTCTTAGTGGTATTTGTGTCGTCAGTAGCGTTCGCTGTAGTAGCTATCGGTGCAGCATAAGTCCTGGCTCCTGTAGCACTTGTGAGTCCACACAAGCTCAATGCCAAAGCTGAACTGATGACCACTCGTCGGCATAACAGTGCTACTGGTTCGTTTGAATACTTGTATATCGATGGTCGCAAGTGAGGCATAAGGAGCTCATTTTTAGATAAATATAGAATGTGGCTGGCGTATAAGAATAGTAATGTAATTGAGCCTGCTAATCTATCAAACAAAGTCAAAAAAGGGAGAGATAATACTATCCCTCCCTTTTCGTGCTAGTGACATTTAATATATGCAACTATCGATTGCTGCGAATGATCGTCATTGTAGCCTGCGACATCCTGAAGAAAATCACAACAATAATATTAAATATTATGATGCTTTGATTAATAGACTTTCACCTGTCATCTCACCTGGTGGCACCATATCCATCAACGCCAAAATAGTAGGAGCAACATCGCTCAGCTTACCTAGGCTACGTACTTGTACAGGCTGCTCGCCGATGTAGATTAAAGGAACAAACTCTGTCGTATGCTGCGTATGTACTTGTCCGCTATCATAATCATGCATCTGCTCACAGTTGCCATGGTCTGCGGTGATGAGCATGTGACCCTTTGCAGCGCGTACCGCATTCTCAACACGGCCTACGCATTCATCTAAGGCTTCGACCGCTTGCACAGCTGCAGCGAAATTGCCAGTATGCCCGACCATGTCGCCGTTAGCGTAGTTGACAATGAGGACATCGTGAGCGCCTGATTCAATAGCTGCAACGAGTTTATCCGTAAGCTCAGGTGCACTCATCTCAGGTTGCAGGTCATAAGTGGCTACGTCTGGTGATGGTACTAAAATACGCGTCTCACCTTCGTACTCAGCTTCGCGACCACCACTGAAAAAGAAGGTCACATGAGCATACTTCTCAGTCTCAGCAATACGTAACTGGGTCTTGTTCTGATCTTGCAAAAACTCACCCAATGTATTATTTAGTGAGGTCGGATAATAGGCGATACTCGTTTTTGGGCTTTTTTCCAACTCATCTGAGTACTTAGTTAACATGACAAAGGCTGCCAGTTTTGGCTGCTTTTGACGGGCAAAACCTGAGAATTCGTGATCCGGTAATATAAAGGCTTGAGCCAGCTCACGCGCGCGATCCGCTCGAAAATTCATAAAGATTACAGCATCGTTATCATCAACGGTAAAGGGCGTTTCACCATGCTCAATGACCGTCGTTGGACTAATGAACTCATCTGTTTCTCGCGACTTATACGCCGCTTGCACTGCGCCATCTGCGCGTGTCGACATACGATCGGCTTTACCTTGGGTAATCAGCTCATAAGCCTTTTGCACTCGATCCCAGCGATTATCGCGATCCATAGCGAAATAGCGACCTACGATACTAGCAATCTGTACGCGGCCCTCATAATGGGCATTTAGCTGATTTAGATACTCACGCAGACGATTGATGTACTTATCAGCAGACTTAGGCGGCGTATCTCGTCCATCCAAAAAACAATGAACAAAGACATTTTTGGCACCGTGAACGAGAGCTGAGTGACACATGCCTTCAATATGGTCTTGATGCGAATGTACACCGCCATCAGAGATCAAACCCATGATATGTACATTACCGCCAAGCTCGTTAGCAGCATTGACCGCGTTAACCAAAGCTTCGTTTTTGTAAAATTCGCGATTGGCAAGCTCGCTTGAGATGCGCGTTGAATCTTGATATAGCACACGCCCTGCGCCTAGATTCATATGACCTACCTCAGAGTTGCCAAACTGACCATCTGGCAAGCCAACATCTTCGCCAGAGGCAGATATGAGTCCATGAGGATAACGCTGGTAAATGCTATCTAAATGTGGCGTATTCGCGGCAGCTATCGCATTGTCATCATCCTCTTCACGATGACCAAAACCATCCAAAATCATCAAAACATGGGGTATTTTTTTGTTTTTCTGATTGCCAGTTTTTGTCTGCTTATCATCAGTAGACATAGGCTGGGTCTGCGATTGCGTGTGCATATTGCTCATAGATTACCGCTCCTCAAGTGAATGAACGCCGATATTTAGGGTACTAAAAGCCCTATATATTACCATACATCTTGAAATACTTGAAAACTGAGCATTCTTTACACGATAACAGATGCGCCTATGAGATAGACGAGTCTGTAAGAAATCATCTATTCACTTATATGTACTTAGATATCGGTACTGTCAAAGCTACGTATCAAACTGTAAATCACTCTTGCATTCCCCTAATCCATTGGTTACTATTATTATATTCTGAAGTGTTGGCTAGTAGATGTTTATTCCCTGAGCCGATAATGCTTTACCAGGATGCGCTATCTATTATCTCATTGTGTATGCCTGCATCGCTTGCGGTGTCTCAGGAAACCTGCAGAGATAATGACGTATCCGCCCTGAACTTCACGGTTCATGGGTCACCATCTTACGGCGACACTTCGGTTGTTTTATACGGTTACTATGACTTGTCACTTAGCTGACATGCTATTGAGAGTCATACGACCAATCAGTATTAGTAAAAATGCAAAAGCCCCTATCTTATAAAAGATAGGGGCTTTTTTTGGATAAGCTAAATGATTAGCTTTTGTTTATGCTGACCGCGCTTTGACTGCTATTCGTCATTAGCAGATTTGGTGATTTTTTTGACATCTTTAGGAATATTTTTGGCAGTGCCATCGATTGTAGTATGCTGCTTAAAAGCATCACCGAATGGATTTTGTTGTTGACCAAAAGGGCTTTGCTGCTGGCCAAATGGATTTTGGTTACCCATACCGCTAGCGCCGCCAAATGGATTCTGATTATTCATACCGCCTGGTCCACCGAATGGGCTTTGACCACCCATTTGTTTGGCCATCATCTCCATCATTTTTTGCTGATTGTTCATCACGTAAGTATTAGCGACATCTTTTAACTTCTTTTGGACAGGCGGCAACACAACCAATAGCGCCATCAAATCACTAATAACCCCTGGTATCAATAATAATATACCAGCCGCAGCCATGGCTATGCTTTTTAGCATAGTAGCCTCTTGCGGACGCATTGAGGGGCTCATCATACCGCCCGCTTTCATCTGCTGTGCCATAGGATTTAGAGCAGCCATACCTTTACGAATGAGGCTAATACCGATAACAGCGGCGATGATAAACCACATAAACACCCACCAGCCGCTAATCGTTTGCGCTATTAGATACCATATGAGCATCTCAATAATAAACCAAACAATGGCGATACCAACTATCTGACCCATAAAATGTCGTCCTATAATTAAACTTAAGATTTAAGCAATATGTAAATTAAAATGGTTAGCGTATGATGTATATGGGGATGGCTTGCTATACTATCAAACTTACTGCTACTTGCAAACTTGCAGCTCTTTTTTAAGCGATCAATCAAAATATATGTAGAGCGGACTAAACATGCTCTAGTATAAAAATGGACCCTTATGGCAATTATTATCGGAATAGATCCAGGCTCTCGCATGACAGGTTATGGTATCGTCCAGCAGACTGGAGACAAACTGACTTTTATCGATGCTGGAACCATTCGTACCGATACCAAAGAGATGCCTGAACGTCTAAAACGTATCTTTAATGGCTTAACCCGCATTACCCAATATCATATAAAATATGCTAATGAGCCCATTTATACTGCTATTGAGCAAGTATTTATGGCAGAGAACCCAGACTCAGCGCTAAAACTAGGTCAAGCTCGCGGCGCAGCTATTGCAGCTATGGTAGCGCTAGATTTAGAAGTTTCAGAGTACACTGCGCGCCAAATCAAACAAGCTGTTTGCGGTTATGGCGCTGCAGCCAAAGAGCAAGTACAAGAGATGGTCTGCCGTATACTGTCGTTAGATGTTGTACCGCAGCAAGACGCTGCTGATGGTCTAGCCTGTGCGATTTGTCATGCTCATTCAAGTCATTCTATGAACAAGCTCATACTAAATAGTGCGCTGCGCGGACGAGGTAGCTCTAAGAAAAAAGGCCGTTGGCGCCTTACAGAAGAGGATTTAGGTAATATCCGTTAGCTTATGTGATTACTGTACTGAAGTTTGTTCAACGATAGTGTCAAGTACGTAGGCATAGTCATCACTAGATGATTCTAGATTACTATCTTGAACATTATTTTTGGCGTCTTTTTGAGTACTATCCTGATCATTGCCACTATTCAACTTATTTGAAGGATTCAATGGATATCGATGCATACGTAGCACTTGCTCAAAGTTCTCATCGTGCTCATACCCATCAATTCTGCCTGCGAACGCTACTCGTTTACCTTCATGCACCTTTATACCTTGATCGTTATAAACAATAGGTCTAACTTGTAAGCACATCTGTTTGCTATCACTGGTACAAGGCGTACTTTGCGCATCAATAGCCCAAAATACGGTTTCGCCTTTGCTACCGTATTTTGCTTTTGCGGTCAGTTTGCCACGCCAAAATAGAGTCACCGCGTTATCAGTAGTTTGAGTCAGTGTCGGGCTGTCCTCATTGTCTATAAATTCTACTTGACTCACCCCTTGCATGAGCGCGTTTAAGCGGTTCTCAACCAAATCTAGATCTTTGCACGACATTTTAGTGCTCATACTATTGTCAATCGCGAGCGTATCACCCTTGAGCTCATAACCTGCACTCATGGTATTGCAGCCGACACTATAATTCAGAATATTTTTGCTTTGTCGCTGATTAAATGAGGTCGTGACCTGCTCCTTGATATCTGTCAATAAGGGCAAAGGCTGGCCTTTATCATCCAAAGCATCTACCAAAACCCAGCGATATCGAATCAAAGTATTGATCATCTTATCGTCTGCGCTTAATTGAGTGTTTTCAGACTGTGTTGATTCGTTAGATAATATTGTACCGTCATCAGGCAAAACCTCAGTACTGCTGTCAACATCTGTAGCACGGTTATCATTATTAGCACTTTGCACAGGATCGCTACAAGCGCTGATCACTAAGATAGCGCCCAATAACACTGATAACCCGACTACTTTTGATGCTGATTTCATACCGATATAACCTTACTAATACTATACTAAGCTCTACCTATACCGTCATAGGTAAGCGATTCAGGCGAAAAAACGTGTTTGCTGCTAGAGCCCACTAAACTAAGTAACTCTTAATATAGCGCATAATATAGCGCATATTAATGCAGCATAATCTTATAAAGACAATGATAACGCTGCACTATGGATGCTGGCTGTAAAAAGATGTTAGGATTTCTAACTCGAACTTTTCAGCTCATAAAGTACTCGTAAAACCCTAACGACTAACATCTCATTTCATACTCACTATCCCACTATTATTTATCTTCAGCAGGTTTAGCTTTGGCCATTTTTTTGATACTAAAGCGTTCATGCATGTGCTCATAAAAGCGCGCCAGATTATCACCCTGTTCGGTTGGATTCACTTTTAGCGCTTTACCAAAATCAAGACCTAAGTATAAGACGATATCTGCAAAGCTTAATTGATCACCAACTAGATAGTCATGACCGTTCAGAGCCTTTTCAAAATAAGGAAGCGCTTGTAACGCGCGGTTGATTGACGGCGTTACAAAATCGGCAACCTGCTCCACACGCTCAGCTTTTGAAGGATGACTGTGCTGAAAGGCTAACATAAAATTGTAGAGTACCTCAAACTCAGCGATACGGCGCATCGAGCATACTTGCGCACGTTGTACGACATCATTGCCCATCACTGAACGCTCGCCATAAACACGGTCAAGATATTCACATACTGCTTGTGAGTCGTTGAGGGAAGTACCATCACCTAAAATGAGTACCGGTACCGTTCGCATCGGGTTGATCTGGGTGAATACCTCGCCCATTTGCTCACTGGTACTAAAATCAATATCGACCACATCGATATCGTCAACATCATCGATATTAATGCCTTTTGAGGCCATCAAAATAAGTGCTTTGCGTGGATTAGGTGCGGTGCGGGTGATATATAGTTTTTTCATCATAAAGTCCTTTTATAGTAGATAATCACTGGTTGATAAAGTGCGTTAATACATTTTACTTACCGAGTCTAGCACAGCAAGTCGTTTGTAATCCCAACAAAGTAAGTAATAAAAAACCCCACACCGTTAGGTTATGAGGCTCTTAATATTAAGGACAAAAGATTGCTTACTTATTTGGTGCAGGCGTAGTACGCAAGTAAGGCTTGATTTCTGTATGACCTTTGGGGTAGTTAGCCGCGATGTCTTCGTTCTTGACGCTTGGCGGAATAATGACATCATCGCCGTCTTTCCAATCGACTGGCGTTGCGATGTTATACTCATCAGACAACTGAATAGCGTCAATGACTCGGATGATCTCATCAAAGTTACGACCACAGCTGGCAGGATACGTCAAAGTAAGGCGAATCTTCTTTTTAGGATCAATAATAAAGACGCTACGTACCGTATGCGTGCTATCTGCGTTCGGATGCATCATGTCATATAGCTCAGCCACTTCTTTACTAGGATCAGCAATGATTGGAAAATTCAAAGCTGTGCCTTGCGTCTCACCAATATCTTTTGCCCACTGATGGTGATCTTCTATGCTATCGACAGAGATACAGATCGGCTTGACCCCGCGCTTTTGGAACTCGCCATTTAAGGCAGCAGCTCTACCAAGCTCAGTGGTACATACAGGGGTAAAATCGGCTGGGTGCGAAAAGAGCACTACCCAACTGTCACCCGCCCAATCATAAAAATTGATCTGACCGTCAGTAGTATTTGCATCAAAGTTTGGTGCATCATCACCTAAACGTAAATGTGCCATATAAAGCTCCTTATTATAAATTTTAATTTTATTCGAACTAATGAAAACCGCTTTTGCTGATTGACATTAGCATCAACTGATACAAGCAGTCTTTTAATGTAAAATGTAAACATGCTCTTACTGTCAATATGCTCTTAGAGTATATAGTAACTCAATACACATCAGCAAAACTTAACCCTATCTTAGCAAATCAGTTATAACACTCTTGTGAGCAATTGTAAGACGCTTATTCCACTTTTAACTAAACATCATATTTTTGCCTAGCAAATGCTTAGATAACCATACCTGAGTCCCATAGACAAAACTCGCCGTATTTCCCGCGTTTACTTGTACCACCTACTGCGCGTCCTGCTTCAGTTAATACTAGCTCATCCTCTTTGTTTTCTAGATAACCTGCGGCTACTAACTTATCATTAAGCTCTTGCGTTTTTAGACTTAACTCCTTGGCCAGTTTAGCCGTTGTTAGTTTGGAATAATTTGGCGTTGTTTCTACGGGTTTGGTAGGTGAGTGACTCTCTGCCGTTTTGTCCTCATTGTTAACAGCGCCGTTATCTGTCTCAGCTGTCTGCCCGCCTACCTTTTCAAGCGACATACGCACCTCATCACTGATACGGATGATACGCTGAGCCTCCTCGTAAGTATCCGCGTAAAGCTTGGCATCGTCATTACGGTAGATTAGCACTCCCATCTCATTATTGTTGACTTGACTGAACTCATAAAGATTTAAGCTTGTGATAATGCATTCGTTTTCGTTCAGGTAGCATTTAGCGTGCAAATTTTTGCAGAAGCTAGTACGAATAAAGGTGAGATTTTTGAGCCAATTAATCTCTTCTGGATGAAGATCGTTCTTGCCATAAACGATACGGATATCAATTTTGAGTCGATTGCGATCTTCTAGTAACTCTTTGATACGCTCATTTAATTTTAGATAAGGACTAATAATAATCAATCGATCTGAGGCGTTTTTGATCAGCTCCTCTAAATGATAAGTCGTTCCACTACTGTTTAAAAATTTCGCCATACCGCTATCCTCAAAATTTACTGTCTTTCACATAAAACCCATTCCTAGACTACTAGAAATGGGCTGGATTGCAAACTACTTTTGTCGAGTTTAGTTTCCTAAGTTTAGACAGTAATGTAGACTCCAAGCGTCAGCGATTGACGAATAATATGCTTAAGCGGGTTTGTAGCTATCGCGCAAGCTGACAATTTGATTGAATACAGGTCTGTCCGTGCTGTGCTCCTCGCTGTCTGAGATAAAGTAGCCTTCGCGCTCAAATTGAAAGCGCGTGCCCGCATCCGCTGCAACCAGCGAGGGTTCAACGACCGCGTTTAGTACCGTCAATGAATCAGGATTCAGCACTTGATGTACATCGCTGACGCTACTTGGGTCTTCGACACTAAATAGCGGCTCATAAAGCCGTACTATGGCAGGAATACCTTGGCTTGCCGAGACCCAATGAATCACGCCTTTAACCTTGCGCCCTTCTGGATTTTGACCCAAAGTGGTCGGATCAATGGTAGCTTTTAGCTCAACGACAGTGCCGCTATCATCTGTAATATGCTCAGTGACCGCGAGCACATAGGTATTACGTAAGCGGATTTCAGGCTTTTCGGGTGACAGACGCTTGTAGCCTGCTGGCGGCTCTATTTCATAATCGCCTTTATCAATATAAATCTCTTTGGTAAAAGGAATATCACGCTCGCCCATATCTTCGACATTAGGGTGCTTAGGCTGGGTCAGCCACAAAGTTTGTGCGTCCACGTCCCAGCGGGCATTTACGCTATCGGCTTTTAATGCCTCCCACTGACTCACCGCCGCGCTAAAGTTAGTAATCGTCACTTTTAGCGGTTTTAGTACTGCCATACCGCGCGCTGTCGTGTCATCTAATGACTGACGAATACTAAATTCTAGCAGGCGCATATCGGTGACGCCATCCGCTTTAGATACGCCGACGCGATCACAAAAGTCGCGCAAGCCTTCAGGCGTATAACCGCGGCGACGCATGCCCGCGACCGTTGGCATACGCGGATCATCCCAGCCCTTAACGATACCCTCATCGACGAGTTGCTTGAGTTTACGTTTACTGGTCAAAGTATGATCGACATTTAGACGACTAAACTCGTACTGATGCGGCGGCGTCTCAAAACCAACCTTTGCCACAATCCAATCATAAAACGGACGATGATCTTCAAATTCTAGCGTACATAACGAATGCGTAATGCCCTCTAGCGCATCTGATAACGGATGAGCAAAATCATACATCGGATAGATACACCATTTATCACCCGTCTGATGATGCGCTTGATGCATGACACGATAAAGTATCGGATCACGCATATTCATATTGGCGTCCGACATGTCAATCTTGGCGCGTAGCACCGCTTTACCATCTGCAAACTTACCGTTTTTCATGTCCTCGAATAAAGCTAAATGGTCAGCAACACTTGCATCACGTTGCGGTGATGGTGTACCCGCTTCAGTAAACGAGCCCCGGTTCTCTTTGATTTGTTCAGGCGTTTGCAGATCAACATAAGCATCGCCTTGCTCAATTAGTTGCACCGCCCATTTGTAAAGCTGATCAAAGTAGCTGGATGCATGGAGCGCCTCCCCTGCCCACTCAAAGCCGAGCCATTGCACATCGTTTTTGATATTGTCGATGTAATCTTGCTTCTCAGCGGTCGGGTTAGTGTCGTCATAGCGCAGATGGCAGATGCCATCGAACTCTTTTGCCACGCCAAAGTTAAGACAGATAGATTTGACGTGACCTAAATGCAAGTAGCCATTTGGCTCAGGTGGAAAGCGAGTAACGATTTGCTCGTACTTTTGCGCTTCAACATCGCTGCGAATGATGTTACGAATAAAGTCATTTTTTGGTTCAGCTTTCGTTGAACTGTTGTTAGCGTTGTCACTCATCAATCATTGCTCCTAGGCAATTTAGTCATCTATGCGATGTATTATTGCACTTTATTAAATACAAAATAAAAAGTTGAGTTATTCTATCAGCTTTTGCAAAGCCAGTAACAGCCAGATACATGACATCGGACAAAAAAGCCGTTAGACTAGCCTCTAAACTGGCGTCTGAATTAAGATTGCCTCTTAGAACCATAAGGAAAATCTATGCATGCCATCAAAACATTTGGCTTTGCCAGCTTATTTGCCCCTTTACTTATACTAGGCTGCGCTAGCAGCAATAGCACAACCACTACAGACAATCAGCCCGATCCACTATCCAACGTAAACAATCAGGAGATAACCATGAGCAACATGCCAATAGTAGAATTAGAGACGTCAATGGGTAACATCACTATTGAACTCAATGAAGAAAAAGCCCCAAAAACAGTAGAGAACTTCTTAAACTATGTTGATTCTGGTCATTATGAAGGCACTATCTTTCATCGCGTTATCGACGGCTTTATGATTCAAGGCGGCGGTATGGATGCCCAGATGAATGAGAAAAAGACCAATGCACCTGTTGAAAATGAAGCAGATAATGGTCTAAAAAACGACGCTGGCACTATCGCTATGGCGCGTACCCAAGACCCGCATTCAGCGACGAGCCAATTCTTTGTTAATGTAAAAGACAATGACTTTTTGAACCATAGCGGCAAAAACGCGCAAGGTTGGGGCTATACGGTATTCGGTAAAGTCACAAGCGGTATGGATGTCATCGAAAAAATGCGCGGTGTTCCGACAGGTCGTTTCGGTATGCATGCTGATGTGCCAAAAGAGGCGATCACTATTAACTCTGCCAAAGTCGTTTCTCAGTAATTTTTGCTTGGCTATTTGCGGCGTAGTCGTAAATAGCTGATAGGATAAAAGAGGTTATGATAGATGCAAAGCTTTGATCACTTGATGACTACTCGCCCGCATAATATACGGCAAGTACTGATTAGCGATTTGCATTTATCGTTAGAGGAGCCTGCACTTGTGCAGGCTTTTTTAGCGCTGCTCGATGACTGTCTCGCCTTGCCTCAGATTGAGCGGTTGTATATTTTGGGCGATTGGTTTGAGGTATGGTTAGGGGATGATGTGTATTTATCATTACCTATTGAAGAGCGCGAAACGCACTGGCTAACGCCTTTAATCGCAAAACTGAAGCGACTGCGAGTCAAAGGTTGTGCGATCTTGTTTATGCATGGTAATCGTGACTTTCTACTCGATCGAGGTTTTTTAAATTTATTTGGCGGTGAGCTTATCGATGAGCCTTATCTACTGCAAGTTGGCAAACAAAGCTATCGTTTAGAACATGGCGATGCGCTGTGTAGCGATGATAAAAAGTATCAATGGTTTCGTAAAGTCATGCGTCATCGTTTGACCAAATGGTATCTGCTCAATAAATCACTAGAGAAACGTTTAGCTATCGCTGATAACATTCGCGCTAAGAGTAAACTTAATAATCGCACCAAAGATGCTTTTATCATGGATGTTAATGAGCAGTCCGTGGCTTATGCTGTCAAAAACAACGACGCCCTACTACATGGTCATACACATCGCCCAAATGTTCATCAGACAACTAATAATAAGACGCGTTACGTGTTAGGAGATTGGCGATTGATCGATAAAGATACGCGTAAGCCCAAGGTAAGCGCGGTGATTGGCGCAGTAGTCCACGCGGACAACGATACTGAGTTTGAATTAGTTGAATTTCAGTTTTTGCAGCGATAAGTACGCGATTGACGAACCAAAAAAAGAGTCTGTTTATTCAACAAACCCTTTTTAATAGCATCTTAGCTAGTACTCTATAGTCTTAGTTCATCTTAATCCATCAATTTAAAAAAGTGCTGACGATAATGCTTAAGCTCACGAATAGAGTCGCGAATATCATCTAATGCTAGATGACTACCGCCTTTTTCAAAGTTCTTTAGAATATCGGGACGCCAGCGAAAGCATAGCTCTTTGATTGAAGACACATCTAAGTTGCGATAATGAAAAAACCGTTCCAACTCTGGCATCTGCCGCGCCATAAATCGACGATCTTGGCAAATAGAGTTACCGCACATCGGCGACTTGCCACTATCCACCCATTTGTTCAAAAATTTAATGGTCTCAGCTTCTGCTTCTGCCAGCGTCACGGTGCTACGGCGCACGCGATCAACCAGACCTGACTGACCATGTTGCTTAGTATTCCAGTCATCCATAGCGTTTAGCGCTTGGTCGGAGACTTTGATAGCAAATACAGGCCCTTCAGCCAGTACGTTCAAATCTTCATCCGTCACTACTGTCGCAATTTCTATAATTTCGTCATTTAAAGTATCAAGCCCCGTCATTTCAAGGTCAATCCAGACCAGTCCTTTTTTGCCCTGGTTCTTAATTTTGATCTTATTAGGATGATCGGTTGTGGTCATAAAATGTCCCATGATAAAAGTGGATTCGCTATAGTGCCAGAAAGAAGTGAGCGTTCTGTAATAAGTATGAGGATTATCGACAAATCATCCACACTCAAAACATTACAAAATCAACGCTTAGCACAGTCGTATTAGGCTGTATGTTAGCAAATTTTCACGCTACACTGAGACATATTTTTATCGCAATTAAAACAACACAGGCAGCACTTATGGCATTGATACGGCAGCGCAAACTCACCAAACAGCAAATTCGTCGCATTGATAAACAGCAACTTGCCAGTCAAGACAGCATCAATGATAGCTTGATGGATGGCGTGGTTATGGCACATTTTGGCAAGCAGTTAGAGGTACAAGTCACAAGCTTACCTACTGTCATACCTTTACAACCTGAGTTTGCCCCTGACGATCCTGAGCCGTTTTGGCAGGCATTAGCGCTGGGTGACGTTTGGCGCTGTCATGTGCGTACCAATTTGCCTATGCTCGCAGCAGGCGATCAAGTGCGCTGGACGGCGGACTCCAATACGGGCTTTGGTCGTATCGAGTCCGTTAAACCACGTACCTCGATGATCTCGCGCCCTGATCGTTATCACAAGCTCAAACCCGTCGCCGCTAATATTGATATCTTAGCGATTGTCTTTGCACCGTTACCTGCCGCCGCTCCTACCCTAATTGATCGCTATCTGGTGGTCTGTCACCATGCAGGCGTGCAGCCGCTGTTAGTTTTAAATAAAGCAGATCTATTGCAGGGCGAGTCTACTGTCGATACTCGTGAACTTCTTATGCAGTATGCAGCGCTTGGTTATGAGAGTGTATTGACTTCAGTCGATTGTCCAGAGAACGTATTACAGAAGGGTGATCAGCAAGGACTTAGCGAGCTCAAACGTTACATAAATAACAAGCTAGTGATATTTGCAGGTCAATCTGGTGTTGGTAAGAGCAGTTTGATTAATGCACTGCTGCCAGAGTCCGCGCAAAGCGTCAATATCATCTCAGAGAACTCAAAATTAGGTCAGCACACGACGACGACTAGCCGTTTACTACCCTTTAATCCAGATGATCTAACCCAAGGCGGCATCGTCGATACGCCAGGTATTCGCGAGTATGGTATTTGGCATCTGACTCCTGATGACATTATCTCAGGATTCGTCGAGCTGGCACCGCTATCAGGCTACTGTCAATTTCGCGACTGTCGTCATACCCACAATTCCAAAGGCTGCGCGCTATGGCAAGCGGTCGCTGATGGTGAGGTTCTTCAGCGCCGTGTTGAGAACCTTGTGACCCTCACAGATGAGGCAGATACCAAACCTTATTAGGACGCACGTATTGAGTATTTTTCATACGTTTACTATATAGAGCCTAGTCGGTATAATAGCGCCTTGTTCATTTTTATCAGGCCAGCTGATAGAACACTTATATTTTGGAGGTCTAGTTTGGATCGTGCACTTGAATTTATGGGTAACCACCCGTTCTTATTCGGTATTTTAGCCGTACTTGCTATCTTGTTTTTTACTATTGAGAGTAAGCGCAGCGGCAAAAAAATATCTCCAAACACCCTTGGCATGATGGTCAACTCGCAAAATGCACAGCTCATCGATATTCGCCCTGCCAAAAAATATACGACAGGCTATATTCAAGGCAGTCGTAATATTCCATTCACTCAGCTCAAGGATCGCTTGGATGAGATACAAGCTATCGAAGATCCGGTGATTATTATCTGTGACATCGGTGTGCAAGCAGGCGCGGCGATACAAATGATAGGCAAAGACAACGTCTATCGTTTAGAGGGTGGTATTGGTGGGTGGCAAGGTGCTGGTATGCCTCTAGTAGGACTCAAAGACTCACAGAATAAAAAAACGAAATCTAAGCCAAAATTAAGTAAGTAATAGGTATAGCTCTATATACTCGCGAAGCAGACATCATAGCAATATGGTGTTTTTTTATGCGCCGTTTTATACTTGAGTGATAACAGTAAGATGCTTTAAGCTCTCATAACTTGATTTTGTCAGGCCAAGCCCCATCCTATAGATGAAGATAATTTAAGTTATGATTGTCATTAACTGATTGGCAACCGATAATACGACTGTCTACACTATTCATGTCTATGAGTTGCAGCTTTTGTCTATAAGTTGCGACTTATCATTTTATATCGATAACTATTAAGGAAGAACCATAATGACTGTACCTGTTAAAGTTTATACTACTCCGATTTGTCCGTATTGCACTAACGCCAAACAACTACTAAAATCTAAAGGCGTTAGTTTTGAAGAGATTGGTATGCATGACATGAGCAGTGATGAGCGCCGCGCTTTGATGCAAAAAACCAAAAACTATCGCACAGTACCGCAAATATTTGTCGGTGACACTTTTGTGGGTGGCTTTACTGAGCTTAATCAGCTTAACCAGCAAGGCAAGCTCGATGAGCTACTAGCTGGATAATCTGTTATATTACTTCTTATCTGTTCATTTAGTAGATTTGACGGCATTTTTGTGCCGATTAGAACGACTATATTTTGTCCCATTTTAATAAAGGAATCATCATGGCTGAAGAACAAGCACAACCGCAGTTAGCATTAGAGCGTATCTATATCAAAGATATGTCACTTGAAGTACCAGGCGCGGGCGTCTTTACCAAAGAGTGGAATCCTGAGCTGGATATCAATTTATCAAGTAACGCTGAAAAGCTTGATGACGATCATTATCAAGTTATTTTGACCGTTAGCGTCAATGCAAAAAATGCCGATGAGCCCGCTTTTATCGCTGAAGTTCATCAAGCGGGTATCTTCTTATTAAAGAATATTCCTGAAGATCAAATCGGTCAGATTTTAGGCGCGTATTGCCCTAATGTTCTATTCCCTTATGCTCGTGAAGTCATCAGTGATATCGTGACTCGTGGTAGCTTCCCGCAGTTGTTGCTTGCCCCAGTCAACTTCGATCAAGCTTATGCGCAAAGCCAGCAACAAGGTCAGCAAGCACAAGTAGATGCCCAAGGTAACGCTTAGGTTTTATTGTTAAGTGCTTATCATGCAAAGACCGCCTTCTTTTTGAGTTGGCGGTTTTTTTGTCTTTGAAGTACTAAAAATTAATACAAAAAAGCCCCGACTAGATTAGTCGAGGTCTTTATCTTAAAAGCTAGCTTTGTATTAATACTAGGCCTTTAATGCCGACAAAATTTGCGCTTTGACGTCTTCAATAGGCTGAGTACCATCGAACTTGTCATAGTTAGGCGCATCATCGCCTTCTTTAGCTCTATCTTTGTAAAAACCTACTAGCGTTGAGGTCTGCTCGTGATAAGTGGCTAGACGCTCACGAATCGTCGACTCTTTATCATCTTTACGCTGAATAAGAGGCTCGCCTGTGACATCATCGATGCCCTCAACCTTTGGCGGATTGTGATCGACATGATAGACGCGACCTGATCCTGCATGCTGGCGACGACCTGATAGGCGCTTGACGATCTCATCGTCAGGTACGCTGATCTCAATCACATGATCGATATCGACCTTGGCTTCAGCTAGGGCTTGTGCTTGCGGGATGGTACGCGGGAAACCGTCCAATATACAGCCATTGGTACAATCAGGCTTTGCGATGCGCTCTTTGACCAAATTAATAATGAGGTCGTCCGATACAAGGCCACCTGCGTTCATCACATCTTCAGCTTGTTTGCCAAGCTCGCTACCTTCTTTGATAGCAGCACGGAGCATATCGCCTGTCGATATTTGCGGGATATCATACTCTTTAGAGATGAACTGGGCTTGGGTACCTTTACCGGCGCCTGGTGGACCTAGCAAAATAATACGCATCATGTAACGACTCTCCTTAATAGAGTTTTGGGATAAGGTTTTAAACACATTGTAATTAGGGATTGGTTAATTGCAAGCTCACCTTACCTTGTGGCTTTGCAAAGCTCAAGTATTTTCATGGCTTAGTCATTAATTGCGATGACTTAACTGTTCATATAACGCTATTGCACGCCATTATAGCGCAGGCTAGCTGACGCTGAAGCAACGTCTTTTGTAGTCGTCAAGGTACCTGCTGATTAATCGCGACATTAACCTGATTTTGCTCACTACTAACGACCACAGGATTACCAGACAAATCACCTGATTCTGCGATAGCGTTACCGCTGTGGCTAATGCGCGCCACGACTGCCAATTGGACTTTGTCCGCTCGTGCCTGCGCCAGCGTACGCTCAGGCATCATAGCATCAAGATCACTGAGGCTTATATTTGCCTCTGCTTGCTTGATGACGCTTATAGGCAAGCGCTTGGCGGCGAACGGTGGACCGCCATTGACATCACGAATAGCGACGAATAAAACGTCATCACCCTTAATCAGCGGTAGCAAACTGCTATTGACCGTTACGGTTACATCAATACCTTGAGCGGCTTGCTGTTGCTGCGCGTTCACGTTGGCGCTTAGCTCATCTAAACTTGCCAGCGCTTGCGTATGATCGCCAGGCTTAGCGGCGATGCTACCGCGTAGACGACTGATCCAGCCTTGTGCCGCTTCAAAATTACTGCTTCGCGCTTCACCCATTGCCATGAGCATCTGCGCGCCCTCATGTTGTGGATTCTTGACCAACAGATCTTCTAGCACACGGCGGCTATCCACATTGAGCTGACCTTCATTGGCAAAAAAACTAATCTGCGCATAAGTAGTAGCGATCTCTTCGTTGTCTGGAGACAAGCGATACGCACGCGCCAAGGCTTCTATCGCTGAAGGCGTCGCCTCCAATGATAAAAACAGCTCAGACAAGCGCATCCAGCGATTGGGGTCATCGGCATGACGGTGTACATTAGTCTGCATCGCACTGATTAGCTGATTACCATCCTCAATCGCCCACGCGGGCGGCTGATCGATTCTGCCTGTCAATAGGTCATCAGCCACTTGCCCTACCTTGTCCTCACTTGCCCAAAGCGTAAAGACAGGCGTACGATCGCCAATCAATAGATAGGCTAACGCTGCCAGTACAGGGACCCATATCATTACAATAAGACGGCTTTTGACACCAGGTACCACCATTAGCGTAACTTCACGCTGCGCATCTAATAACTGGCGCTCAAGCTCAAGCTTTTGGTTTTGATAATGCGTGTCATCAATGACGCCGCTATCTTTGTCCATTTGTAGCTCAGCGAGACGCGCGCGGAACACAGCAACGTTGATATCGAGCAGCTGGTTGTCTACCGGTTTATCAGGTCTGCGAGCAGCCTTTAGCCAAGGCATAATGACGATGACTGCCAATATCAAACTAATAAGTAAGCTTAGGGCAATAAATAAGCCAAAAGTAGAAAATGAGGTCATTTTTTATCCTTTATGCTTGTGAGGTCATGGTCTATTGTCGCGTGCGTATCGCTACTTGATAGCAAACGCTCTAACTCCGCTTTTTCTGCTGCGCTTAGAGACTCTGTATAAATGGAAGTAACGCCTGCCTGACCACGAGCAACGATCTGACGGCGGCGACTCTGCCAAAACCAACCGCCAATTAATAAGATGAGTAGTAATGGCGGAAAGAACCATAGTATCCAAGTCGAGGGACGTACAGGCGGCTTGTAACTGATAAAGTCGCCATAGCGCTCTTGCATATAAACGCGAATCTCGCCGTCACTACGACCGTCTTTGACCATATCATAAATTTTTTGTTTTAAGTCTTGAGCAATAGGCGCATCAGATCCCGCCAGATTTTGGTTCTGACATTTAGGGCAGCGCAGCTCTTCGATCAGACCTCGGTACTGCGCTTCTTGTTGCACTGAGTCAAAGTCATAAACATCGATTGCCGCATGGGCAGTTATTCCAAGCAAGCACGCGAGCATTACGCCTGCCAGCCTTATGACTATTCTGCTAATAATAGATTGACTCATAATGGTCTTACTAGAGGTATCGTGAGTGATATGAGTGATCATTGGCAAGCCTCCTCAACCTGAACCGAATCTAGTGTGCTGGCGGCCTCATTGGCTTCATTGAGTACCATAAGACATGGTATAATACGTGCCTGCCAATTGGTCTCATTAATCTCACCAATGATATGCTGGCGAATCACCCCTTCTCCATCGACGATAAAAGTTTCAGGCGCACCCGTTAAGCCCAAATCTAACGCAAATTGACCAGACAAATCTTGCACAGATATTGAGAACGGATCGCCGCGCTGGTTTAGGTAACTCAGCGCATTGCCGATCTCATCTTTATAATTAATACCGACGATATTGACTCCACGCGATTCTAACTCCATCAAAAACGGATGCTCAACGATACAGGTAGGGCACCAAGAGCCCCAAACGTTAATCAAAAAGGGCTGATCTGGCAAATTAGCATTGGTCATCACCCGCGTCGTATCTGACAACAGTGGCAGCTCAAAAGTTGGCACGGGGCGCTGAAGCGCAGTATTGGGTACGATATCTGTCGGCTGACCCAGACGCATATAGAGCATGATAATAAAACCTGCGAATACAATAAGCGGAATCAAGAACCATATTTTGATCTGCTTTTTCTTCATGGTTCTAGTCGTAGGCGTAGTCAATGTATTTTTGTCAGGTGCGCTACTGTCAGGCGTATTGTTATCAAGCTTACGATTAGAAGTACTCATGTTAAGCCTCCTTATTAATTACAGGAGAATCAATCCGTACAGAGGTATCTGTATCTAGCCTTTTCTGAGCTATTTTTTTGGGTTTTTTGAGACGGTAGCGTTTATCCAGCATACTGATAAGTCCACCTAACGCCATAATAATCGCACCCAGCCAGATCCAGCGAATGAGCGGTTTGACGTAAATACGTATCGCCCACTGGTTACTCTCCTCAGAGATAGGCTCGCCCAGCGCTACGTACAAGTCGCGCATAAGATTGGCATCAATAGCGGCCTCAGTCATCGGCATCATACTGATAATATAAGTACGCTTTTCAGGATAAAGTGTAGTGACTTCGCGGCCGTCTTTAGTGACCGCAACTTCAGCTTGCATCCCATCAAAGTTACTCCCTTTGACTTCACGGAAGTCTTTTACCGTAAAATCATAGCCCTGCACGTTGACGCTATCGTTGGGTCCGAGTGCCACATCACGCTCAATACTCAAGGTACTGGTAAAGGCTACCCCGATGACGGCGATAAGCACACCAATATGGGCGGTTTGTTGTCCCCAGTAGCTGAGGCGTAGTTGGCGTAGACCCTTAACGAAGCTCGGTGCGTTCTTAGTTTTATCTTTAAAATCAACCACCATCCACAAGAGCACCCAAAAGCTTACTGCTAGTGTGACGCCAATGTTGAGCATGGCTGATGGACTGGTAAAGTAAGTAATAATCGCCGCCAATACCAGACTGCTAGCCGCTATGACCATACCCACGCCTAACAGCGGACGCTTGTCCTGCTTCCAGCGGATATTGGATCCCATACCCATAGCAATCAGCAATAACCACGTCAAGGGTACAAATAGTGCATTAAAATAAGGAGGGCCTACTGAGACTTGACCTAAATTAAAGGCATCCGCGATAATAGGATACAGCGTACCCAGTAACACGACCAAAGTTGCAATCAATATAATGACATTATTGATGACCAAGAATGATTCCCGCGAAACTAGCTGATACTGACTCTCGACTGTCAAACGCCAGCCGCGCACAGCAAACATCAGTAGCCCGCTACCGACAATAATACCCAAGATAATGAGAATAACGAGACCGCGCGTAGGATCGGCGGCGAATGAATGCACAGAGGTAATCACCCCTGAGCGCACAAGAAAAGTACCAAGCAAACTCAGTGCAAAAGCAAAGATCGCGAGCATGATCGTCCATGCCTTAAAAACACCGCGCTTTTCGGTGACTGCTAGCGAATGGATAAGCGCAAGACCAGCAAGCCACGGCAGTAATGAGGCGTTCTCAACTGGATCCCAAAACCACCAGCCGCCCCAACCAAGCTCGTAATAGGCCCACCATGAGCCAAGTCCAATACCAACAGTCAAAAACCCCCAAGCCGCAAGCGCCCATGGACGAGACCAACGCGTCCATACCGCATCCAAACGCCCCTCCCACAGTGCTGCCATACAAAAGGCAAATGGTACAACCATACCCACATAGCCCATGTACAGCATAGGCGGATGAATAATCAGACCAAAATCTTGCAACACTGGGTTTAGATCTGCCCCATCTACCGGTATATTGGGCAAAGTACGATCAAACGGTGATGAGGTAAAGATCATCATCGCCAGCATCATCATCTGCACGCCCGCCAAAATAATCAGTACGCGCGCGCGCATCGACAAGGGCAGACCGCGACTAAAATAGGACACTAACGCGCACCAAGTCGCCATAATAGTCATCCACAGCAGTAGCGAGCCTTCATGACCGCCCCATGTCGCAGATAACTTATAGTACCAAGGCAATAGAGTATTGGAGTGCTGCGTCACATAAACGAGGCTAAAATCGTTGTAATAAAACCCTGCCATCAAAGCGGCAAACGAGGTAATCATTGCGCCAAACTGTGCCCATGCTAGACTTGGCGCTAGACGCTGCCACGCAACGATATTGCGCATAACACCAATAGTTGGTAGTACGACTTGCAAAATAGCCAGCATAAAAGCAACCAGCAGAGCAAAATAACCCAATTCTGTGATTAACATACGTCTCTAACCTTTTTACCCTAAGGGCGGTTTACATAATCTGAGAGTGTTAATAAATAACACTCAAAAGGCTCATTGTTGGCAACAAGCATTACATTGAGGGAAAAAACACCAAAACAAGATGTAGCCAACCCGCTACAAATCCCGTCAGACCTCCTAATACAATTAGCGTAGTCTCATCTTCTTGGAATGCAGGACGCAGTAAGTTCTGAAATTCATTCGGTGATAGCTCTCGAATACGGTCACGAAACAGACCGAATATCTTACTGGCTCGGCTCTCATTGAGTTCAGGATCACGTAGTGGCACCATCGTTGCGGTAATGGATTTATCAATAATCGTATTCTTTAGCTGTCCGAAATCACGGCGACCAAGGCTCACACGTAATGTAGTGCTGACCACAGGCGACTCCAAGATCTGATACAGGTGCGACTTCATCAGCTCGCGCGTTTGCGCCGCACGTGCGCCATACATCATCTCATTCATAATATTTTCAAGCGTCACCAGATCACTAACGACAATCTCAGCGAACACTTCTGACACTTCTTCTTGACGCTTCATAAAGCCGCCCTGAAAGCGGAACTGAGCGATATGCGGTATACGTGGTTTGATAAAGGGAAAACCCTTTGTGCGCTCAAACACCTTGATATAGGGTATAAAATGCGGCTCAACGGGGTTAAACACCATCCAAATTGCAATCCAATTGGTCAAAAATCCCCATATTGCGGCAAAGAAAGGTACGGTCCAATGCTGCGGCACGACCAAAAAGATAAACATCTGAATCACACCGAAGATCAGTCCAATCAAAGCACTAATATGCCAGATAAAATCGATCTCTTTTTGACCAACCCTTAAGAACATATTGACCATCAAACGCCGATCACTTTCCATCTTGTTGACGATCATCTGACGCATATCGACCAAGTCTTCGACATGATAAGTCAGATCAGTTACCAAAGATTGCATGATCTCGGGCAGCTCTTTGTGTGCTTGGCTATAGATGCGGCGCTTGAGTGCATAAGGCAAGTTGCCCCAGAGCCCAGGTGAGTGCTCAAGCATGATCTCATCGATTAGCGTCTCTAAGTGCTCATCGACAGTCTCAGTGATAAACACCGCCATCTGCTCAGGCTCCATCGCCTGAAAAAACTCGTCGAGAGAACCAAGTTTTGAGAGCGTCTGATCAACGATAACACCAGATATTTTACCCGCCTTTCGCGGAACAATGCCCTGCCAGCCAATACCCGGTAATCCAAAAAATGGAAAATTAGGAATCCTAATACCCCGAAACTTGATGGGATAAAACAGCATCTTTAGTGCCATCCACACATGTATCCATGTGACAAATGCGGTCACAGGCGGAATAGTCAGCATGGCAAAAAACTGGGGATGCTCGACGATCGTCTGCCATAATGAAATTGCGACCATAAGTCTTTGTGTCCCTAGCGTCACCAATATCAAGGTGAATGGTTTTAGCTTATTATGGTCAAGTCCGAGAAGTGGTCTATAACCAGCAAATGATGATAAACAAATGGCCTGATTTTAGCATACTTGCTATTTATTAGCACTGATAGCGCAGGTCTTAGTTGTGACTAAAGGTGACACACTTTGCGCGACGCAGACGATTGTAATCGACCTGTGATGCCCCATAACTTGCGGGTCAAAACAAGTCAAAAACAAAATCGTGAGCAATGATGTCAACTCTGCTTTTACAGTGGGGTTCTGTTATAATCTTTCGGTGTTTATTAACATTTACTCGACTGCTCGCTGATGAGCCACCCTTATGCTATGCTTTTGAATCTATTGCTAATATTATCAAAGTTTTTCATAATCTCTGTCTTTTTTAGTTTCTCCTAATTACGCTTGCTTGTCTTGATTATTAAGTACTCATTTTCTATGAATAAAATGCTCTCACCTGATACTGAACAAATTAACCGTATTTTTATGCGGCGCATACTTATTTTTGGTTTGCTTATTTTTGTGGGTTTGAGTGGTTTATTACTGCGTTACGGTTACTTGCAAGTGTACGCCCATGATCAGTACATGACCCAAGCAGATAATAACCGTATTAAATTAATATCAGCGCCGCCAAGCCGAGGTTATATTTACGATCGCAATGGTATTTTGCTAGCAGATAACAAGCCTGTATTTACCGCGATGCTAAGCCCTGATGAGGTCACAAACCCAGAACGCACCTTAACCTTGCTTGCGCCTATTTTTGATCTGACTGATGTCGATATCACAGATATATTGGCGCGGCTTAGCAAAAACAAAAACGATCCTGTCACGATCAAAATTGACTTAACAGAGGCGCAATTGGCGCAGTTTAGTGAGCGAAAACCCTTTTTTCGCGGTGTAACTATCCAAAGCAGATTGACCCGCACTTATCCCTATGACGAATTGTTTGCTCATGTGATCGGTTATGTGGGGCGTATCAACGACAAAGAAAGCAAACGGATTGATAAAGAGCGCTATGCTGGTACTGATCTAATTGGCAAGATCGGTATAGAGGATCATTACGAGAATATTTTGCTCGGTCAGCCCGGCTATCAGTCGGTTGAAACTGATGCTCACGGCGATGTTTTGCGTCAGCTTGAATTCAAGCCGCCCGTTGCAGGTAACGATATTACCTTGAGCTTAGATTATGGCTTGCAAACTATCGCTCAGCAGCAGCTTGACGGACGACGCGGCGCTATCGTCGCGATAGATCCGAGTAACGGCGATGTATTGGCTTTTGTGAGCAATCCAAGCTATGACCCAAACCCCTTTATCTCAGGTATCTCCTTTGCTGACTACGGGGCGCTACGTGATGATATCGACCAGCCCTTATATAACCGCGCTTTGCAAGGGATGTATCCGCCAGCGTCAACGATAAAACCCTTTGAAGGACTTGGCGGTATTCATTACGGTTTACGTGATTGGAGCACCACCATCTATGACCCTGGCTATTTTAGCTTACCTGGAGACTCGCATCGATTTCGTGACTGGAAGCGCGGCGGTCATGGCACTGTTGATCTAAAAAAATCCATTATGATGTCGGTTGATACGTACTATTATAAGTTAGCTTATGAGATGGGTATTCAGCGCCTGCACGATTGGATGAGCCGCTTTGGGTTTGGTAAAAAGACAGGTATCGATCTGCCTCACGAAAAATCTGGCATTATGCCCTCACCAAAGTGGAAGCAAGAGACCTATGGCAAAAACTGGCTCCCTGGTGAGACCATTTCGGTCAGTATTGGTCAAGGATACTTTTTGGCAACACCCTTACAAGTGGCGACTGCGACGGCTATTACTGCGAGCAAAGGCTATCATATTACCCCGCACTTATTAAAGCGTAGTGACGGCGCCGCTAGCGTTAAGGTTATCGAAAAGCCAGATGGCAAGATTGATTATAATGGCAAACCTTCTGACTGGCTCTTGATGCACAATGCCATGGAAGATACTGTACAAAAAGGCACGGCTCGTGGCATCTTTACCAAAAACTATCGTATTGCAGGCAAAACGGGTACCGCGCAGGTCAAGTCTATTGCGCAGGGCAAAAGCTATGACAAGTCTACATTGGACAAACGCCACTGGGATCACGCTTGGTTTACAGGATTTGCCCCCGTAGAAGAGCCCTCCATCGCACTATCAGTGCTAGTCGAAAACGGCGGCGGCGGTAGTACAGTAGCAGCTCCCATTGGCCGTGCCCTATTTGATTACTGGGTTATGGAGCGCAAGAAAAATCCTATTTTGCCGCCAACTGCTGATGAATTAAAAGTAATCAAACATCAAAAAGCGATAGAAAAAGCGGCGCGTGACTTACTACGACAACAAGAAGCTGAGCTAACCGCATTACTAGAAGCGCAAGCAATTGAGGTCTCAGCAGGCGTTGTCGACTAAATGACTATAGTTAAATGACTTTAAAGACTGAGCGGTTCTTAGAATTAATAGTTTTTGGAATTAATAGTTTTTAAGGCTAATAGGTTTTAGGGCTATATCGTCTTAAGATGATACGATTTCACAGTCAGTATTTAGGATTTTTATGGCAAAAACATCAACAACATACAAACGCGACGTTTCTACCAAAAGTAAGCCGAATAGTAGCAAGAACTCCGCTCCCAATAGTGTCCGTATCATCGGTGGACAGTTTAAGCGCCGTAGTATCGGGTTTATTGATAGCAAAGGCTTGCGTCCAACGCCTGATAGGCTACGTGAGACCTTGTTTAATTGGTTACTCGCTGATATTCATGGTGCACGCGTCTTAGACAGCTGCGCTGGCAGCGGGGTATTGGGGTTTGAGGCGCTATCACGCGGCGGCGCTCATTGCACCTTTATCGAGACCAGTCGCGAGCAAAGCCAAATACTTACTCAAAGCGCAAAACAGCTAGGCGTCTCTATTGATAATTACCAAATATTTCAAGGCGCCGCTGAGCAAGTCTTACTGAATTTGCCAAACTCGCCTTTTGATATTGTGTTTATCGATCCACCTTATGCAGATGATTTATGGCAACCTATCTTAAGCGCTTTAATAACTAAATCTTTAATCACTGAAAAGACTTTGATTTATTTGGAAGCCGATAAAGACTTGCAACCGCAGCTTGAGGCGTTGGCAGTAAATTTAAGTCATAACTTGCCCAACCACAAAATAAAAGGTTTTGATCGCCTTAAACAGGCCAAGGTCGGACAAGTTGTCGCTGGACTTTATCAGCTGTCAGCGTCATAATCTCCTAATCTTCACTTTTTCTGCTAAATGACTCACATTTAAGTCAAATGTTAGCGTTAAAACGGATATGCGCAAAAATAAACCCCAATGCGGCTTGCAAGCTGCTACGCTACTGCTTATAATGTGCAGTCTGTTTTTTGAGAGCCCCGTTCCCAGCTAAACTCTCAACGAATTCTAATTTAAGGTTTTATCATGAAAACACTTAGTGCAAAACCAGCTGACGTGACCCATGACTGGTTTGTTGTCGATGCTGACGGCAAGACCCTTGGTCGCTTAGCAACGCAAATTGCTACTCGCTTACGCGGCAAGCATAAGCCCTCTTTTACCCCGCATGTTGATACTGGTGACTTCATTGTCGTCATCAACGCTGATAAGATCACGGTAACGGGCAAAAAAGCACAAGACAAAAAGTACTATCGTCATAGTGGCTACCCAGGCGGTATTAAAGAAACCAACTTCAATAAGTTGCTTGCACATAAGCCTGAAGATGTTCTACATAAAGCAGTTAAGGGTATGCTTCCAAAGGGTCCTCTTGGTTATGCGATGATCAAAAAGCTAAAACTTTATGCAGGTACTGAGCATCCACACGAAGCCCAGCAACCTAAAGAACTAGACATCTAAGGATAATTTTATGGAACGCAATTACGGAACTGGTCGCCGCAAGACGTCTACCGCTCGTGTCTTTTTAGCGAAAGGTACTGGTAGCATTGTCGTTAACGGCAAGCCACTCGATGAATATTTCAGCCGCGAAACCTCACGTATGGTTGTTCGTCAGCCATTAGAGTTACTTGATTCACTTACTGCTTATGACCTATTTATTACGGTCAAAGGCGGCGGTATTAGTGGCCAAGCAGGCGCGATTCGCCATGGTATCACTCGTGCTCTAGTCGAGCTTGATGACACTAACAAGCCTGCTCTAAAAGCAGCTGGTTTTGTGACTCGTGACTCACGTCAAGTTGAACGTAAGAAAGTTGGCCTACGTAAAGCACGTAAGCGTCCACAATTCTCGAAACGTTAATCAAAGCTATTACTTATCAGCTTACTACGGTGGTATTAGTCTTAGGACTGATTTGAGATTTATTGTAGTTGATAAGAATATAGACTTGCAAAGCCTTATAAGCGCTATTTGCCTTATAAGGCTTTTTTGCGCTTGTACCTTTGCTAAAGAACATAGATATCACCTAGAGTAGCATTTGAAAGGTTGCATAATAACTTGCAAAGTTATCAGCGCTACCTCATCATACTTGTACCTTTTATAACTGATCTGACCCTATGAAAGCGCCTGAACAATACGATCCTAGCAAACACAACAAGCCTGATATATCGGACAGTGCTAAGGCGTCTACGCCATCTGCAAAATCGCCAGCCGTACCTAATGGCACACCAAGTATCACTCAAACCCAAAAAAAAACCGCACACGCTGACAAAAAGCCTTTTCAATGGCAGTTTTTATTACCAAAATATTGGGCAATCTGGCTGTTGATGGCTATCATGCTACCGATGATATATCTGCCATTACGCTGGCAATTTTGGCTCGGGCGTAAGCTTGGTATTGTAATTTACAAAGTCGCAGATTCACGGCGACGTGATACGCTCATTAATTTAGGCTTAGCTTTTCCAGAAAAGCTAGAAGCTGAGCGCGAGCTAATGGCCAAGCAAGTCTTTGTCAATCAAGGCATAGGCGTGTTTGAGACTTTATGCGCCTGGTTTCGTCCTAATATCTTTACTCGTACGGTTTCCATTTCAGGATTACAGCACTTAATCAATGCGCAGAACGAAGGCCGAGCAGTCATTTTATTGGGTGCTCACTATACTATGCTCGATCTAGGTGGTCTGCTCTGCACGCAGTTTTTTGCCACCGATTGTATGTACCGTACTCAGAACAATCCTTTGCTAGATTGGTTCATTTATAACGGTCGCACCACTATTTTTGGTAAGCAAATATCAAGCCGCGATATGCGCAGCTTAGTTGATTCTATTAATTCAGGTCATGTTATCTGGTACTCACCCGATCAAGACTATGGTCTCAAACAAGGTGTAATGGCACCTTTTTTCGGTGTACCTGCTGCGACGATCACGATGCCGCGCAGGCTGGCTAAACTGGGCAGTAAAAAGAACCCGCCAGTGGTGATAGCATTGCATACCTATCGTCAGACGCCAGATAATCTACCACGCGGTAAGCGCCCGCATTATCACCTTACCATTACCCCTACTTTGCATAACTACCCCAGTAACGACGAAGTCGCTGACGCCACACGAGTCAACGAGGTACTAGAGAGCTTGATTCGTATTGACCCCACTCAATGGATGTGGTTCCACAGGCGCTTTAAGCATCAGCCCAAAGGTCACAAAAACCCTTACAAGTAAGGTATGCACTCAAACCAAGCGCTACAGAATTTGCTATAATTTGCACAACTATTTGAGCCATTTCTAGTGACTCAACGACCTCTATAAAATAATTAACCACGGATCTTTTATGAGTAATCAAACTGACACGCCTATACAGGCACCCAAACGTATCCTAACCGGTATCAAACCTACTGGTATCCCGCATCTTGGAAACTATGTTGGTGCCATTCGTCCCGCTATTGCTTCTATTCAAAATAGCGATGATGAAGCGTTTTTCTTTTTGGCAGATTATCACGGAATCATCGGCTGCTATGATCCTGCTGTCATTCATGAGTCCACCAAGTCTATTGCTGCTACTTGGATCGCTTGTGGTCTCGATCCTGAGCGCGTGACTTTTTATCGTCAGTCGGATGTTCCTGAGATATCAGAGCTGGCTTGGGTGCTGAACTGCTCGTGCGCTAAAGGACTGATGAACCGCGCTCATGCCTATAAAGCAGCCGTCGACATTAATACTGAAAAGGCGGACGTCGATATAGATCAGGGTGTGACCATGGGGCTATTTGGCTACCCTGTACTCATGGCGGCAGATATCTTGATGTTCAATGCCACTCACGTACCTGTCGGTCGTGATCAAATTCAGCATATCGAAATGGCACGTGATATTGCGGGTACTTTTAATCATCGATACAAGCCGCTCTTTACCTTACCTGCTGCGGTAGTTGACGATAAGATGCCGCTACTAACGGGGCTTGATGGGCGTAAGATGAGTAAAAGTTATAATAATACGATTCCGTTATTTGGCGATGGTAATTCGCAAGTGAGCTCTGAGAAGCAAATGTATAAAGCGATCATGAAAATCGTGACCAACTCGCAATTACCTGATGAGCCAAAAGAGGCTGATGACTCTGCTATTTTTGAGATTTACAAAGCGTTTGCGACGCCTGAGGAGATTGCTGACATGCGCGCGCAATTCACTGCTGGCATTGGTTGGGGTGATGCTAAGCAAGCGCTGTTTGAAAAAATAAATGACGAGATTTCACCCTTTCGCGCGCGTTATGAGGAGCTAATGGCCAATCCAAAGGAGTTAGAGGAAATCTTGCAAATGGGCGCGCAAAAAGCCCGTCGACATAGTCGTAAACAGCTGGATAAGACGCGCCGTGCTATTGGTATTCGTCCGCTTGCCAAGTTGAAATAACTGGTCAAGCTCACGTTAATAGTCTTATAGTTAAAAGCGAGATCTATCATCACTGATATTAGTAATGGCATGCAAGACGATAGCACACTACGCATTTATCAGACGCCTATCGAACATCTGCCAGAAGATCTATATGTACCGCCTGGCGCTTTTGCGATTTGGCTAGAGCAATTTGCAGGGCCGCTGGATTTTTTATTATATTTGGTCAAAAAAAATAATGTCGATCTCACGCAAATGCCTATCTTGCCGATCACTGAGCAGTATCTGGCTTATATCAGCGAGCTTGATACCGATCACTTTGAGCTGGCAGGTGACTATCTATTGATGGCGTCCACCTTAATTGTGATCAAGACGGAGCTACTACTACCCAAGCCGCAAACACCTAGTGATGAGCGCGATCCCAAAGCAGAACTGATCGAGCGCTTGCAAGCATACGCGCAAATCAAAGAGGCAAGCCTGCGCTTGGATGCGCTCGTCCGTCTAGAGCGTGATGTCTTTTTAGCCATGGTTAGTATGCCTAATGTAGAGGTGATGGCTGCTCAACTGCCCAAACACTCGCCCAATCTCTTGATTGAGAGTTTATTCAAAATGCAACTCAAACCTGACTATCAGATGCATACTATTGAAGTCGATAGCATCCCTCTCTCTGATCGTATTGCTAGCATTAGCCGGCAACTTAGTGCGGGCGAATCTCGATCTTTTCATCAGATCCTCGATAAGACACAAGGTAAAATCGGTGTGGTCGTCAGCTTCGTCGCTGTACTTGAACTCATAAAACGGCAATTGGTTGGTGTAATAGATGACGAGAAAAACGATTCATTACCTACTTTAAAATTAGAATGGTTGGCGTAGGGTGTGGTTAGTTTTGTCAAATTCCTATAAAGAATGAAGATAAAACGTAACCCGCTGTATTAGAATGTAATCACCATAAAATGGTGGGTTACGCTTCGCTAACCACACCCTACATCTCAATAAACATTCTCCTATAAGAGCAATTCCCAAATGGTAAATAACAATCCTACCAATGCCGAACATCTTAGTCTACAGATAGAAGTACTACTCCATGCGTCCGAGGCACCGCTTAGTGCTCAGGCGATTAAGAAACATCTGTTTTTATCTACTAAAGAATTAGAGTCAGCTTTAGCACAATTAGAACAGCGCCTAGCCACTGGTGCATTGAGACTTAATAAAACCGCAAGCGGCTACCGACTACAGATAGCGGATGATTATAGCGCGCTTGTTCAACGGGTGTTCCCGCAGCGTCAAGAGCGCTTAAGTCAGGCGTTGCTAGAGACACTTAGCGTGATCGCCTATAAGCAGCCTGTGACACGTAGCGATATCGAATATGTACGCGGTGTGGCCTTATCGAGCAACATATTGCGCCAACTGTTCGATAAAGGCTGGATAATTGAGGATGGGTTCAAAGATAGCCTAGGGCGTCCAGCGCTACTACATACGACATCGCAGTTTTTGGATGCATTTGGCTTGAATAGTCTAGAACAGCTACCCCCAATACCCGATATTGGGACGGTTGAGAACGTTTCTTAGAACATTACTCATTATTATAGATGAGCATCGACCTTAGCGGATTCTGTAGCTATCGACTGTTTTTGATACAGCAATAGTAAAAGATGGCTTATGATAAATGATCTTTGAGTAGTCGTTTATTTGGGACTGTCCATTTTAGAGAACACAGTATCAATTACCTGCACAGTCTTATTCATTTCTATAACCATCAAAGTTGGATGTACTAAGAACATTAGACTTGTCTCCCCTAACCGCTGAGCTATCGGCAGCCTGTTTGTTGGACGTAAACCATTGTTATCAAAAGCCTTTTCTAAATAAACCTCTGACGCTGAACCCGAAAAGCAAGGGATGCCCATCTCATTTATTTCCGTGATGATGCGATTTCTTGACCAGTCTGGAGTTAGGTTATCCGGTTGTACATAGACGTATAATTTGTAATACGCATGCTGGGACTGCTCAAAGCCTGACGTCTGCTCCAACCGAGGTACAGATAAATAGCCTTTATCAGCCCATTTATCGCAAGCGGCTAGTATGGCTTGCGCGTTCTTGGTGCGAGCGGTTGTCCAATCCTGCATTCTGTTTAATTGAATACGGCCTATGACCCCCTGCATCTCCGTCATGCGCCAATTGGTACCGAAGCTCTCATGTAACCAGCGATACCCTAGCGCGTGCTCAGTCTCATAAACAGCGGCAAAGCTTTTACCATGATCTTTGTATGCCCACATCTTGCGCCATAGCTGCTCATCGTTGGTGGTGACCATTCCACCCTCGCCGCCTGTGGTCATGATTTTGTCTTGGCAAAAGCTCCATGCCCCTATATGACCGATACTCCCGACACTACGATCTTTGTAGCGTGCGCCATGAGCTTGTGCGCAGTCCTCTATGACGTATAGATCATGCTGCTCGGCGAGTGCCATGATGCCATCCATAGCACAAGGCCAACCTGCAAGGTGGACACATATGATAGCGCGAGTCTTAGCGGTCAATACTAATGCGATAGTTTCAGCGGTTATGTTCCCTGATACCTCGTCGACATCGGCGAATATAGGTGTCGCGCCTGCATTTACTACGGTGGAGATACTAGCGATAAAGGTACGCGGGGTGACGATGACCTCATCACCTATACCAATATTTAAAGCTTGTAGTGCCAAGTCTAGCGCTAGAGTACCATTGGCCACTGCTACTGCATAAGTGCTACCTATCCACTCAGCGAACTCAGTCTCAAACTGACGACATTCATTCCCTGTCCAGTAGTTGACTTTGTTAGATAAGAGCACTCGGCTGACGGCATCAGCTTCTTCTACCGTAAAGCTTGGCCACGGTGAAAACTTAGTATTTAGCATATGCACCTCTATAACGTGTTCAATCGCTTAGTCTTGTGTTATTACCTGTGAATTTGCTCATCGTCGCTTCGCCGTCAGCATTGATACCGTCCCTTACGATAACTTTTTGGACAGTTTTGAATAGAATTTTGATATCCAACCAAAAAGACTGATGGTCAACGTACCATATATCAAGTGCAAATTTCTCGTCCCAACTGATAGCATTGCGTCCGTTAATTTGAGCGTATCCTGTGATGCCAGGACGCACGTGGTGGCGGCGTGCTTGCTCATCGTTGTATAGAGGCAGATACTCCATTAACAGTGGACGTGGCCCTACTAAACTCATATCGCCTTTGATGACATTCCATAATTCTGGCAATTCATCTAAACTCATATTACGTAGCATGTGACCCAATGACGTGAGGCGCGCCTCATCTGGTAATGGATTGCCTTGGGCATCTATCGCCTCTTTCATAGTACGAAACTTAACCATCTCAAAAGGCTTGCCATATAGACCAGGACGCATTTGATGAAACAGTACTGGCGAGCCTAAGTGTCGTCTGACTTTATACGCGGTCATCAGATATATCGGTGATAACACAATGAATGCTGTACTACTGGCAGTAATATCAAAAAGTCGTTTTAACATCTGCGTTTACCTCAATTTTATTTCATTTCAAAGGCTTATAGAGCTGGGCTTAACATAATTGATAATCAACTACTTACAAACCGCTCTTCTAGCTTGATCGCGTATCTTTATCTAGAAACTGAGCATAAATCCTTGTCATAGCATCTAGTGCATTAGCAATATCAAATACTGCCGCCCGCTTTATCGCAGATTTCGCTATTTTAGAACGTCGCTCATCATTGCTATATATCTCGAATATAGCATCAGCTAACGCTTGCAAGTCATCTTGCGCGAACAAAACACCATTCACACCATGCTCGATAATCGTACCATGTCCCCTATCGATCGTCGCAACAGGCGGCAATCCACACATCATAGCCTCCACAAGATTGATGCCCAGACCTTCTTGTTTGCTCGTCGATACGACAATATCAGAGGCTTGATAGTACTTTTCGATATCAGTAACGAATCCGGCAAAGCGTATTTGACGATTAAGCCCGCAGCTCTCGACATATGATTTAATCTCACTTAGCAATACGCCTTTGCCTGCGAGCAATACCGTAAAACTCTTCATTTGCGTCCTTAGACGTTCAGTGGCATCTATGAGCAATCGATGATTTTTTCTCTCAATGAATTCAGCGGCATAAATGATGACAAAATCGTCTTTGTCGATATTTAACGCATCTCTTAGAGATATCTTTTGTTCAGATAACGGCGGTTTAAAGCGCTCAGAATCTACGCCGATACCAGGTATCACAAAATATTCGGTATCAGATGAGCCTTTTGTACGTATCAGATCAAAATCTTCTGTATTAATACAGATAATCGCATCAGTAATATAAGTTAAGGCCACTTCAACAGGATAGTATGTCAACCAAGACCAAGCACTTGCGCCTTTAAAGAAATGAAAGCCATGTGCGGTATATAAAAGCGGTGTGCCTTTTTTTCTAGCGACAATAGCGGATAGCCTCGTGAGCACACTGGCCATAGGGGTATGACAAGATATCAAGGCGTAGTCGTTATCATCGATAATAGCTTTTAGTTGAATCAAGCTTTTGATATGTGATAATGATAAAGGAGATCGCTCAAAACCAATGTGCCATACCTGTGACACATTACTATCTATAAATTCGCCACGACAAGCCACATGCACCTCAAATCCGCTATCATAAAACCACTTAAGATAAGGTCTGTGAAAGGCATGAAAATGCTCTGCGACTGACGCAACAAACAGTACTTTACGCTTAGACATGGTCAATACCTGGTATTTTCGTTGAATATATACTATTCAATGCCTTGTTAAATGTCTTTAGCATTGGGTCTGGCGCTTTTGTTTTTTTACTCTTTTTGTTTCTACGTTTGAGAAGATAGTCCAAGGTTCCTGTTGATGCCATCACTTGTACCACTCCTGTTTTTAGCGCAGACTTAGCAATATATCTAAATCTCTTAGATCCTTTATCAATTAAAGGCGCGTGATGCTCTCTTTCTGCTCGATAGGCGCTTATTAGTTTTTGGAGTGTCACATTTCCCTCCTCTCGATACAGGTACAAAGGCTCTTTGAGGGAGATGGCACGAAAATCTCCGGCTTTGGCAGCTCGTAGCCATAGCTCACTATCTTGCCCAACTGGTAGCGACTCATCGTAGCGATTGCGCTGATACCAGCTTTTACGTGCTATTAGACCTGCATGCAAAAACCCTTGCGACTTATTTAATAGCTTGTTAAAGGTATAGTTATGTTCATCAGCCCCCCTATAACCATTAAAAGAGCCATCTTGCTTGATAGAATAAGTACCGCATGACGCAAGATCGTACTTTTCATTCGTGGTCAAGACATCTAATAGCTTTTGTACTCTATCTGGCGTCATCATGTCGTCCGCATCCATACGTGCGATAAAGTCATACTGAGCCCTCTCAACCAACTCGTTGAGACGCGCCGCCAAACGGCGATTTTGACCATCTGAATACACCCTTACTCTAGGATCACTAATCGATTGCGCTATCGCTAAGGAGCCATCTGTAGAGCCATCATCAATCAATATGAGCTCCCAGTTTTGATGGGTTTGCGCAAATACAGAACGTACTGCCTCTAACAAAGTAGACTCAGCATTGTAAAAAGGAATACAGATAGTGACGGGCGCAGAAGGATTCATCAGAAAATCTCAAAAATGGGGTTAATAATATACGGGGTCAAATTACTAAATCGAGACGTCGTTAAAACAAAATATATAAGAAAAAGCCCTGCGCCGATACCGGTGATATAGATATTATTTATTTTTTTAAAGATGACAGGCAGTATCAAAACTAGGGTCCACGTAAAGTAACTCAATAACCGCTGTGGTCCTGATGGGTTTGCGCCAAGCATGGCGATAGGTATCATAAAAGCGACGCCAATCGCATAAAAAGAGAATAGCGTGATAAACGACTCATCCTTTATTTTATAGAGTCGAATAATAAATAAGATAAACAATAGTAGCGCTAGATAAAACCCTAAAATGAACAACCCTCCAGCACTGTCAGAGGTCGCGACGTACCCCTCATACCTTGCATTAGTCGATGCAATATAGGCAATCAACATGCCGCTGATAGTAAAAGACCCTATAAAGGTTATTATGATTTTGTATAAAGGCGCTATATTGAGGTGCACTAAAAAGTAAAATGGAATCATAAATAAAGCGGTCGTATGAAACAATGAGGCTAACAAACATATCAGCAGATAAGGAATCAATCGCTTATCTAATAGAAAGGGTAAGGCGAAAGCAAATATAGCCATCGCTAAACCTTGGCGTAATCCGTTAAAAAAGAAGGGATAAATACCTAGCGTTATGAATAAATACACAGAGAACCAATAATCTACGCTATATTTTCTAATGATAGTTAGGTAGCAAAATACTACGATAAATGCAGTACTTATAAATAGCCAAAAATAACTATGAGTCACGCCAAGTAGCGCATATTCTAATGCTTGGTAGCCTAGCTCAACAAACGCTTCAAACTTGAAATTATAGACGTCAAGTTGCTCTCTAAAGTCTTGAGTATAGTTCCAAGAATCTGTTCCCACGCGAAAACTACGCACGCCTGCAAACAAAGTAAGAACGATTAGAGGTACCCAAAAAGACTTACGGTTAAGCGCTTTTTGTTCTAGTACGATCCAAAAAGTAACAAAGCTAAGAACCAGTAAGTATGGAATCATATATGCCTCTTTTTTGTGGGCTCTAGTCAGAGACTGTTATAAACTTGCGCCAGTTTCTTTGCATTTTCAGACACATCAAAACCATTTGACTTGAGTATTTTTATCTTTTGTTCTTTAGAGCATACTAACTTATTGTTATTCAATAATGCTTGTACCCAAGTGCTTGGGTCATCTATCGGTAAAAATTCAACTAAGCCTATTCCTAAGTCCACCTCAGTTGATACTTGAGTGGATACTAAAGCGTTTAGCCCAACTGTCTGACTCTCAACCAGCACAACGGGAAAGCCTTCATGCAAAGACGGCATGATCATATAGTCGGCACTTGCCATAAGTTCAGTGATATCAGTACGTACTCCCAGGAACCGAACGTGCTCAGTGAGAGCGCTTTGTTGTACTTGATGTCTTAGCTCGTCTTTTAAGTCTCCTTGCCCGACGATGTACAAGGTAAAATCTATGTTGCGATCTTTTAGTAGCTTTGCGATCTTTAGTGAGAATTGGTGGTTTTTGACATCGCTTAAGCGGCCTACTTGAATGAGCTTCAGACCTTTGTTATTAAACGTCTCGCTTATATAATTCCCCGTATTATCGGCGATAGCCATCATCTTATTGATATCTACCGCATTAGGTAGTATCCAGACCTCTTTTGTCGTACCAAATAAGTATTTGGCAGCAAGATCGCCGCAAGCAATTTTATAAGTGGCCACTTTACGATTGGTTATTAATGACCAGCGCTCGTATATTTTGCCTGTCAGCGTAGATTTGCTACTACTGGTATTGTGAGAGTGAGAGATAAGATGTGGCACGCCAGCGCCTTTTGCCGCTAACAGGTGAAAAGCATTACTTAGTAACATATGAGCGTGTACGATACGGTACTCAGGATGCTGACGTAAAAACTGCATCAGCGCGAGCATACGCGAAGCTGGATTGCTCGCTATTATTGGAATAATCCTACCGCCCATTGCTATAATCTCATCATCATAATCGCCAGCGTCAGAGGTGAAGTTCGTAAAATCAAACTGAAACTGACTACGATCTATGTGCCGATATACATTCATCAACATAGTCTCAGCACCAGCACGATCCATTTTACTTACGATATGTAGCACTCTTTGCATACTTATCACTCCTCTTATTACTCAATATCGAACCTACTCTGTATAAGACTTATCTTTGTACTGCTCTGAGTCTCTGAGTGCGTCGTAACGCTTGACGCAGCGCTTTTATTCCACACAAGTCCATAGGATATGGCATACCCACTATAGTAGAGACCATCAGATGCTTGATATTAGTTACACTATTGTATTCAGCTGTTTGCATCGTCTGCTCTGATTGTTTAACAGCTTTGAGCGCAGTCGCTAAATATTTAGAATTGATACGCGTTAAAATCCTCCAATGACTCTGCCTACACTTATAAGTAAAGACACTCTTAACCCCATGAGCTTTGTATTCATGTAATAAATTTTTTACTATCGCGTGAATAGCAAATAGATCTAGCAGCTCTTTACCTCTTGATTCTGTGATAGAGGTATCTCGCTGCCTGTATAAGTAAAAGCTGACCGGCAAGTGAAATCGTTTAGTCGTAGATAGACCAAGGTGCCAATGAAAGGGCCAGTCCTCATAGTACAAACCGATTGGAAAACGCAATGATGAGGAACGTATAACACTTGCGCGTATGAACTTAAGCCATGCAAAGTGTGGCAGGTTATAATAACTAGTATCTTGTTCAATGGCTTTGTACACTGATCTACTACAAGGGTATGGTAGTGCTATATCTGCTATGCCATCGTCAAAAGGCATGAAATCATAAGTAATGACTTCAGCTCCTGTCCTAAGGGCGCAATCCATACAAGCTGTTATCAGATGCGCGTCTATAATGTCATCAGAATCAACGAACACTATGTATTCACCTGTCGCAGACTCGATGCCCGTATTGCGAGCTGCAGAGAGCCCTTTGTTTTCGCTGTGCTGGACGAGTTTTATGCGCCTATCATCGAGATGATGATCGAGTAGGTGTCTAGAATTATCAGTAGAACTGTCTTCGACGACGATAATCTCTAAGTTTTTATAGGTTTGCTGTCTGATAGAGTTCAGACAAGCGTCAAGGTAGTTTTCCACGTTATATACAGGAACGATGACACTGACTAATGGATCTACTGTAGTACTCATAGATACTCCAGCGCTTTTTTTAGATCGTTGTATTTATTGCTATCGACTGGGGACTCATTTAGTGTCCCATGAGACAAGGATAATAAACTCTCGATAGCCTTTGAGATTTGATCTATCTCATCAATCTCTAAAAAAATAATTCTGGGATGATTTTGTAACCAGTCAGCCTGCGTCTGTCTTATTTTGTGGTTGGAGTTTGGCAGTACTAGACAAGGCGTACCGGAGAGTAGACTCATAATCATGCCATGCAAACGATCCGTGACAACCAGATTTGCCGTTCGAAATTGATTAAGCTTATCCGTCAATAACTGAGTACAATGCGCCGCGCTCAACTGCGAGCCACCAGCATGAGTATCCGTCTTCTCTATGTTACAACCCGTTTTCACTAATGCCTTATCAACGATGCTGTACTGCTTACTTGTCAAAGCCGCTTCTTTATCGTCTCGCAGGCAACGAAGAATACCCGACGTTTTATGACATTCAGTTGCGCCAAGCAGCTTTGCTGTCGCACTCATCACAATGTCTGGCACGAGATTGACGCTAACATTATTGGCACCGCTAAACATCTTCGTTAGCTTAGCGAAGCTAATAGACTCTCTAGCAAAAAGATGAATATCAGGATGACTGGAATATACTTTTATAATTTTTTTTAATGCTCGTTTTGATTGAGCCGATTGATTCCAATCAAGGGTTTGTGGAAAGCTGATAATACGGTTAGTCCTAAAAGTTTTTATCACCAGTTGCCGTAGAGCTTCGATATCAGGATAAGTACCGCCCATGTTGCCGCCGCCAATGATAGTGACGATGTCATCAGCCTTTATTTGCTTGTTAATTGAATCGATTAAAAATCTGGTTTGGCTAATGGGTATGCTAACGACCTCATAATTAGGTAGCACATTATTCAAAAACTGACTTTGAGCAAAAGAGATGGCGATATCACCGATATTGCCGTAATCTGCTGCAAGAAAAACAAAAGCCTTTTTGCCTGAATTAAGCTTTATTTCTTTTTTTTTGAATAAAGAAGTAAGCTTAACTTTAAAGGTAAGCGGTAATCTTTTAGAAACTACATTTAAATACTTCAAAATAAATCTCCTTGTCGATTACCAATACTTTCATCGATTAAGTATGCGTTACAAAAGTTGAAGTCCTTGATTGTTTTTCATTGAACTAATGAATGATCCTACCTTTTAGCTTCGTTAAGAGCTTACGGCGGCGAGTCCCTTGAGGGAGTAAATATATTAGTGGAGGGTTTCGTTTAATAGTTTTTTGAACCTGATGTATCCATTTGCTATCTACAGTTGCATTTGTCATCTCTAAGAGAATACGTTCCCATTCTGAGATAACATGACTACTAGAGAGTATCATTCGCTTGAGATGCTCTGTTTTGAGCGGAGTACTAAAACAAGTAGGATCTTTTACACCAGCAATCAAAAAGTTAAGACGAGTTCTAACGCACTTCTCGCATTCACCGCAGTTACGATCAGTGTTATCGCCCTCCCAGCACACTCGCAAGTTGCGTACTCCGCACGACCATGCTGAGAGGGTTCTAATTTTTTCAGTACGATCAAAGCCGCAACCATCATGCATTATCTGAAAAACACCCGAGCTTAGCATGGGGTCTAACATAGGATGATCTCCCATACGCATAAATAGCTCACTGTAAGAGGGACCACCAGCGATGAGACCAACGCCTGCGTACTTGTAAAACGCACATAAAACCGAAGCTAATGCTGAACCAAAATAGCTCTCCCAGTTAATACTCCAAAGTTCACGAATATTGGTGCTGACAGTAAACAATTTTATGTCCAAGTCCTCTAAGGCTGCAGATGCTAGTCTTTTCGCACCAATAAAACCTTTTTCATCAGACAGTGATATATCAAAACCATGTATAAACACACCCGCTTTTAGTCTTTGCGAACTATATCCAGCTTTTCCTGTCGCATGACGGTAGGCTGTGAACTGAGCATCAGCGCCACCAGAAAAGGCTACGATAGCTCCCGCTACTTTTGTCTCACATTCTCGAATACTCTTAACTTGTATATCTACTAAAAAAAACTGTTCAGGTGACCACTTTTTCCAAACCTGTTGAAACTCTGTAAGGTTAGCAAGTAGCGCACTAGAGATACTCCCATGGACAATTATGTTCAATCTCATTTGCATTGCTGGTAGCAATACAGCAAGTAAGTAAGAGTCACAGTTATCATCTTCTGGCATTGCTATAGCAGAAGGATATAGAAACCATAACTGCTTATCAGTACGCTCACCACTAGCAGAGATTTGCGCTAACAAACAACAACGTCTTACACCTTCATCACGGGTCTGACTTTGTTGAGGCAAAAGCTCAAGAGAACCTTTCATACAAAGCTCCTAAAGTAAAAGTAACAAAACAAGCTGTTAATTATTGCTAAATCTAGACTGTATGTAGTTAGTCCAATACAAAAAAGATATAGCGGGACTGGGATGAATGTATCCCAGCATCGAGCAGCGTAGGCACTGTCGGCGTAGGCACTGTAAGCCCAAAAATTTATACCCGTTTTGCGTTATTAAATAACGTATCCATTTTATTTGGTATCGACTGTATATGATCTACTTCATTTTTTTATAAATATTATTTGTGGCTACATTTATGTAGAAGTAACGAATATATATCATTCAAGCAAAACAATAATTTCTAAATTTTATAATTATCGCCTTTTATTAGGTGCTTTATCTTAACCAACAGTATCACTATATTAATATTAACATTGGCTGTTTTTGAAAAATAGGTATAGAAAATATCTTTGTTAGTAGAGTATAAATCTCTATACTTTTTCTGAATATCAAATTTATAATTGCTAAAATCTTTAAAATAAAGAGCTAGGACAAAAGTATGTTTAGAGATGTCATTAATCTCCTGCTTAAAATCTTCAATCAGTCCTCGTTTTCGAACGTAACGACATAGCTCCGATAAGAATAATAAATTATCTTCTAAGACCCTCACCTTTATAGGCTTCCTACTTACTGAATTTGGCGCTACAACAACGTTGTGGAGCACTTTATCTAAAACTATGATTTTTTTGGTATGACAATATAAACTATACACAAATAAAGCGTCTTCGTTATGTTTTAAATTCATATTGAAGGTAACTTTGCTCTTTAAAACAACTTCTCGTCTAAAGAAGTTCAACCAAGCAGAAGCAGGACTTAATTTAGTATTATTAAGAAATAATTTGAGATTGACATACTCTCTATAAGCCTTAGGTTTTCTTTCTCCTACTACTTTACCTAACTCATAGCCGCGACATCCAAAATAAATAACATCAGCATTAGTAGACTTTGCAACATTCATCAAAACCTCAAAGGCATTCAGATCCAAGAAATCATCACTATCTAAAAAATATAACCATTCCCCTTTAGATAAATAAATACCTAAGTTCCTAGTTATACTCACACCTTGATTATCTTTATCGATAAATCTAATTCGGCTATCTCTATCAGCATACTCCTGGCATATCAAAGGGGATCTATCTGTACTACCATCATTTATTAGAATAATCTCTAGAGCTGCGTATGTCTGGTTGATAACTGAATCCAAGCATTTTTCTAGATAGTCTTCTTTGTTATAGACTGGTATGACTACACTTATTAAAGTCATACTCATAACTATATCTCCAATAACAGTTGATTTGACGATTTGTACGATTTAACTTAAACAATGTATTTTTTACTAAATAATTTTATTACCTTTCGACGTATCTATAAGCCTTTAATATCGTAGCCCTAAGCTGCCATTTGGTTAGCCATAACCGCCATTTAATATATCTCCTAACTCGTAAACTAAACCGGTTATGTTTGGATGTATTGTCTGATACTTTATTTGATGCCATTTTTCTCTCTTCATGTATATTACTGGTAGAGAAGTCTAAGGGATGATCAACGAAATTAGATATATATATTTTATCGATAATATTTTTTTTGGCTAAGTAACGCCAATCATCTGCAACTATAAATTTTTGCTGAGATAACTCTATAAAGCTCTCAGCTAACGTTGAACTCAAAAGATAGCAACACCCTCCGTGAATAAAGTGGTCGCTCTTAATTGTTTTGCTAAATTTTTGACCTCCTATATTTATAGGGTTTTTAAAACTTTTGACGATCATTTTTTGATTAAAACAAGTTTGACCACCGAGCAAATAAAGGGTTTTTGAATTAAGGTTAGTCTCTTTGAACTTACTAATGAATGTCTTAAATCTTTCGTCCAAAATAGCATCGTCTTCTAAAATACATGCCCATTTAATGTTGTTATCTAACATGTCTTGATAAACCATCAAATGGCTTAAAGCACAACCAATCTCACCAGCAGTCGCTGGAAATCCTCTTTCGATGATAGCGCCTGTACTTTTAACTCTATATAAATCTAACGTACTATCGGACAGCTCTTTTCCATATATAGCATCTACAAAATCAAACTTGATATCATAGTTATTTAGAGTGTTAGAGATAACTCTTCTTTTCTCTGTATCTTTTTTTAGTGAGACTATATAAACTTTTAGCATATTTTTTGTCTTTTATCCTTTATCGTTCAATGTTAACGCAAATATCAATATATTATTATTTATAATGAAGCAGTTATAACTTATATTAGCTAAAAAAATACTTCAGAAATAAAGTTGTCAATCGACTTCAAATTGGATGTAGAATTACCCTAAAAAATTAAGCATGCTCAGCCATTTTTCTAAACTGAGAGTTGGTCTCTACTAGCTCGTGATAAGAGCCTTGATCCACTATTTTTCCTTGATCTATTAGATAAATAATGTCGCACTTTTGCACTGTTTTTAGACGGTGAGCGATCATAATAATGGTCTTTTTGCCACTTAAATCATGGATAGCATCCATGATTACCTTTTCTGTAATACCATCTAGAGCACTCGTCGCTTCATCAAATACCAGAACATTTGCTTCGTAGTAGAGCGCGCGAGCAATACCAATGCGTTGACGTTGGCCACCTGAGAGCTGAACGCCGCGCTCACCTACTGTGGTATGTACACCATTTGGGAGCTGATCTACTAGTTCTGTTAAGCTTGCAAGTGCTAGTGCTTTATTGACTTTTTGTGGATCGATGTCTTTGGCAGGTAGTCCAAAGGCTATGTTTTCAGCGATTGAACCTTCGCTCAGAAATATACTTTGCGGAACAAAGCCCAAGGTATTCTGCCAAGCACGTTTGTTTTCAGCAATGATGCGCGTATCATCCATATATAGATGACCATTTTGCGGCGTTAGTAGCCCAAGCAATACATCAATCAAGGTTGATTTTCCAGAACCAGAAGATCCGACTATACCGACGACGCTATTGGCCGGAATAGTCATAGTAATACCGTTTATAGCAGGTAGGGTTTTACCTGGATAATTAAACTTGATATTGCTCAAGGTGATTTTTTCCTTTAGCTCATTTTGTGTAGCTATAGGTTTTGTCGTGGTAACTTCGCTATTATGAGAGGAGTGTTCTAAGTCTTCTTTCACCGCTTCAAATGCTGATATATTCGCTTTAATGCTCGCGACACTGGCATAGATTTGCTGCAAAGCTGGAAGTAGTTTGAATGCAGCGAGAGCGTAAACCGCTAGAATCGGCAATACCGCTCCCAAATTACCCTCGTGTAATTTAATCAGTAGTAGCACCAGACCAATCATGCTACCAAAAGCGATGAGCTCCATAAAATAGCGCGGTACTTGACTAATACCCGTATTGGTCCCTAAAGCGCGGGCAAAGATCTCGCCACTGTCTTTAAAACGTTTGATAAAGTCATGACTACGATTGAGCAACAGGACATCTTTAATGCCGCCAAACCCCTCATTCATTAATCTAAAGCGATCAGTAGATACTTGAGATATTTTTGTGCCATTAGAGACCAGTTTTTTACGGACAAGTTTATAAAGGATAAAATAGGCAAGAGCGAATAGGATTAAACCTACTACTGCTATTACAGGATTGTAGATGACGATACTAATAGAGATAAGAGTAGCTAAGACAACTTTGGCATTCATTTGCATTAAGGGCTGTATTATTCCACCCGTTATACGCATAGCTTCTGTCGATATCTGCTTGGTCAGCTGCGCACTGCTACCGCTGGCATGAAACTGCCAATCTTCTTGCATATAATGAGTATAGAGACGATCTGCAATCTCAACTCCTACGCTTGCTCCATAAAGTGCGAGCTTCCAAGTGGTATACATAGATACTAAGGTTGACAAAGTTAGCGCTACAAGCACCAACAAACCAGTATAAAATACAAAATCCATAGGATCAGTTAAACCAGATAGTTGATATAACGCCGCAAAAACACTGTTCGTTTCAAGTATAGAGATGTCACCGACTAAGGCCATAAAAGGCGCTATGGACGCAATGCCTAATAGTTCCGTAAAAGCCATGATAACGACCAGAACTTGTAGGACATAAAACTGTCTGACTTGTTGAACTGAGAGCAGTCCAAACAGCTGCTTTATCATGCTAAACATAATCATCTCACTATAAAATAAATCTAAGAGCTACCTATGCTAGGTTTTTGTCCTGCATAAGCGACTTAAATGACCTCAACTTGGCTACTAATTAACAGCTGTCAGAGTACAGACTATGCGGTAGCTGTGTTCTCCTGATAGCCTTCTACAAAGTGTATGCACTCCTCTTTTAACCATTCAATATCATTTATCTGAGCTCTATAAATGAGCTGAGATAGCATGTTCTCGATATCCTCCAATGCAAAGCTATGTTCGATCGCTTGGCGAATGAGAGGATGATGCGTTGTCTCGACATTATCGTCGCCAATGATAAGCTCCTCGTATAGCTTCTCACCAGGTCTGAGTCCAGTCACAACAATTTCCATATCGCCGTTAGGATTGTCTTTGTCCTTGAGCTTACAACCCGTCAGATAGATCATACGCTTGGCAAGATCCATAATCTTGATAGGCGCACCCATGTCTAAGACGAACACCTCACCACCCGTTGCCATCGCGCCCGCTTGGATAACTAAACTTGCGGCTTCTGGAATCGTCATAAAGTAGCGAGTTACTTCGGTATGAGTGACGGTAATAGGCCCTCCTCTCTCAATCTGCTTAGTAAATAGAGGAATTACAGAACCTGATGACCCTAATACATTGCCAAAGCGCACCATACTAAAACAGGTCGCGCTATCTTCTTGGCTCAATCCCTGACAAACCAGCTCGGCCAAGCGTTTAGAGGCCCCCATAATGTTAGTAGGTCTAACGGCTTTGTCCGTTGAGATCAGCACAAAGGTCTCAACATGAGCTTGCATCGCAGCATAAGCGCAGTGGTAAGTCCCTTTAGCGTTGTTGATAACGCCCTCAAAAGGATTGTGTTCGACGATGGGCACATGCTTGTACGCGGCCGCATGGTATACCGTCTGTATGCGGTAGTTGTCGAATACTTTAAGTAGTTTGTCTTCGTTGGTCGCATTGCCTAGCATGGCGGTGATCTCAATACTTTGATAAGCAGGATGCTCACTTTGTATTATCCTCAGCTGCTGATGAATGTCATATAGCGCAAACTCAGACAACTCATAGAGCACCAAACATTTTGGCTGATTTTGTAGGATTTGTCGGCACAGCTCACTACCAATAGAGCCGCCAGCACCAGTGACCAAGACATTCTTGCCAGCGATATTCTTACCCAGTAGCTGAATATCAGGCTCTACCGTCTGACGATTCAACACATCCAAGATATCAACAGGACGCATATCACTTACAGTCGCAATGCCATCTGCAATCTCATGTAAGCTTGGCAGCTGTTTAATCTTGACTGCGATCTCTGATATCTCATCGATGACTTGTCGGCGCCGGACTCGGCTCACCGATGGTAGTGCGACAAATACTTGTGCAACCTCTAGCTTCTCGATCAAAGCGATCAAGTCATGTGCTGCATAGATTTTTTTTCCTAATAGGTAAGCACCGACTAACTGCGGATCATCGTCGATATAAGCGACAACATGGTACTTACAAGAGCGCTTTAAGGCATCACCAAGCTCTTTACCCGCTGAACCTGCACCATATATAATAATGTTCTCGCAGGAATTATTATCAGAAGACGCTCTTTGTTGTCCGCTATGATCACGGCTTAACAAAGTCTGAATACTTAGGCGACTACCCCACAACCAGATAAACAATAAAAATAAAAATAAAAAGGGCGTTGAGCGCGGAACAATGGACATCCATTCGATATAGTTAATTGCCTGATAAGCGATAATAAGTACGACAAATAGCTTGAGCACCTGATGCATCGCCGCATCACAAAATATCCTTGTGACGCTCTGATAGAATCCAATCCAATACAACCCAATCACAGCAGGCAAAACATAAAGAACAAGCTCTAAGGGACTAACATGGTTGGCGATATAGCCATAACGTAAAGACAGGGCAAAAAATACGCAGGCGACTGATATGACTAAGTCAGTACTCAGTAAAATGAGGCGTTTTAGGTTACGCGGTAATGACATCAGCCACTGAGTCATTTGATAGCGCTCACCGCTTTTTGTCTGATAACTATCACTATATTCTAGTTTTTTAATCATGATATTTACCTGCTTGTCCGAGTCCTATTAATTGCTACCGTATTCGTAATTGTAATAATAGCTGCGCTTGTCCTTTTTGCTTTGCTGCATATCGTTGATCACGATGCCATCAACTTTGGTATTTGCCTTCTCCATCTGCTTGATAGCATAGGCCAACTGCTCCTCTAACGGATCATTGTATTTGGTCACCATTAGCACCGTATCAGCATATTGCGAAATAATGACTGCATCTGAGGCGGCCAGTACAGGTGGTGAGTCTATGAGTATGTAGTCATAATGTCCTGCAAGCTGTGCCATCAGATCACTAAATTTATCACTAGCAAGCCAAGAGGAAGGATCGTGCGCGTTTTGTCCTCGCGGTATAAAATCAATGTTATCTATAAGCGTGACATGCGTGATGCGTGATGCCGAATCTGCCTCACCAGTGAAGTATTCACTCAAACCAAAGTTTTGTTCTATTGCAAAAACACTATGCAGGTTGCCCATACGCATATCGGCGTCTATCACCAGAATCTTTTTGTTAAGATGAGAGAATACCTCTGCTAAATTGGCCGTAATAAAGGACTTGCCACCATGAGGACTCTCTCCTGTGATAAGGATAACTTGACCACGAGTACTGTCGGCACCAACTGCTCGAGCTTTACTCATAGCAGGTTGACCGAGCATCAGATACGTTCGAAGACTTTTGATAGCCTCGTAACTCAGGCTACTTTTATCGATATAAGTGAGCAATCGACCCGCTGATTTTTTGCCATCGATTAATTTTTTGAGTGGTTGCGAGCGCGGTATCATCACCAGTACAGGCACGCCCATTCTGTCTTCTAGACCATTAGGATCTTTTACGTCGCTTCTTAAGAGATGTTTTAGCATCACGGACATGATGCCTAGTAAGGCGCCAAATAAGAGTCCTGCTAGAATGATAAGCGTTTTATTAGGAGCAATAGGTACATAGGTATCTACTGGGAGATCTACGATACGGGTATACCCCGTTTGACCCGCTTCAACAATTTTGAGTTGCTCATAATTTTTGAGCATAGTGAGATAGATTTCTCGGTTGATGGCAACGTCTTCTGATAACTGTAAAAACTCTCGTTGAATCTCAGGCAAGCCTGCAACCGTATTATTGATACTCTGTTTTCTATCATTTAATACTCTGAGCTGATCGTTAATCTGAATGACCATCGGATGCTCATCGGTGTAGTAAGTGGTTAGCTCCGCTTTATTTAACTTAAGCTCGTTGAGCTGAGTCTCAATTTGCGCATTTTCTGTCAATAACAGCTCAGCTTCTCGGCCAACATCAATAGTGCCGTATCTTTCGCGAAAGGTATTAAAGACTGCCTCTGATTTTTCGAGCTTTTGCTTAAGGAGAGGAATTTGGGTTCCCATAAAGGCAACCGTCTTTGTAGTTTCCTCAGCGCTGCGGGCTTCACTTTGCTCGACGTACGATATGACGATCTCTTTTAGAATGCCGCTTACTTGTTGCTGATTGGATCCCGTCATAGATAGCTGAATGATACCGCTCAAATCCCCTTTTTCTATGACCTTTAACCTACTACTAATGTTATTTGTCGTAAACTGTATAGACTGTCTGGTGATGGCTATGGGTTGCTGACTACTAGGGAGATTGAGCACTGTAATTTGAATATCGCCATTTGTGCCATTAAATTGCTGTGGTACATTCAACTGACCCTTGAATTCATCGGCCGCATTACTTAATGTAAATCCAGTACCTGATCTTATTAAGGTAAAAGGCTGATCAAGATACTCTGCGGCGACCTCAAACTGACTGATTTGAGCAAGTCCATCGCTCGTTTGCAGCGACACCTCATCGGTTGTGTTGAGTTGAGTATTTATTTTATCTCTTGTAATTTTATCAATCACACTAATAGTAGGATCGCTTAGACGAATCTGCAAATGTAGTAAATTCACCACAGGATCTAATACCATACGTGATTTTATGAGTTCTGTTTCTGCCTGAGACTTACTCTGTTCAGTATCGATAAGACCAGATATATTTTCACCAAGGCCTGGTATGCCTTGCGAATTTTCATCGACTTGCACAAGCGCATCTGACTGGTATATTGGCGTGACATAACGGGAATATAAGACTGCTAGTATTATTCCTAGTGACACAAATAAAAGTATAATCTTCCACTCACAGCGTAAGACATCGAACAGACCTAATAAATCAAGTTCGCTGTTTTTTTGCCTATTTATAGATTCTGACTTTTTACTTGAGTCTATTTTCATAAGCCTACTCAGTGTCTCAGTGGTTGTAACTGCTTTAGATGTAGAATAACTATTGCAAAATAATTCACTTTTCATAAATGTATATATTTTATAAGATAGATATATACATTTATGAATATATAAATTCACAAAATAGAATATATAGTTACTGAATATACACTTATGCCATTAATAACGCAACATAACTAAGCATTTAAACCAGACAAATATTCCTTAACTATAAGGTCAACTGATATCAACCTACCTGTAAAGTCAATAATATCAAAGCTTTAGAAGGTATGAATTCCTTTTCAGTATTAGTTATATTTAATACACTCATCAATAGGAGCTATATCTTGGCCATAAAAAAAAGACCTACTAGAGGTCTTTTTTTAGTTCTTGAGCGCAGTACTAGTAAGTTTTGAACTCTATTCCTACTCCAGCACCAACATCACTAGACTGAGTATCAGAGTCTACTGCCCAAAGTCTGGTGGTAATCTTAGTCATAGGCTGCAACTGATGCTCCCATGAGATATCAACGGCAGTCAGCTCGTCCGTTTCTGGAAACGCTTGGTTATCAGCTTCATCCGCTTGATTCACTTTGGCATACTGCAATTTTGCATTAATAAAGTTACGATTATCTAGCCACAATCGACTACCAACTGAAACGCTCTCAGCATCACCACCTAGCGAATGACCCAATGGATAACCCTGCTGATAATAGCCGTCAGTGTATATAAAATGATCATACGACCCTCCTCTAACCTCGCCGCTACTACGAGTATCTGCGTATTCAGCATAGAGTTGATAAGGTTTACCGTACCAATCGGAGGCATAATCCGCCCCTGCTAAATACATATTTTTGGCAGGTAAGCCGCCTGCTTCATCTTCGCCAACGTATTGCGCATAGACACTAGCTGGAACGTTGACCAATGACGACAGCTGGACTCTAGCATCGAAGCCACCAAGCTGATTGGCAGGATCTTGGTCTGAATTACTGCTGTTAGTAGATTCATTATCACGAGTCCCCAACAATGCGTCACCAAAAGAGCTTAGACTCTCAGGTCGACCCTCACCGCCCCACATAAAGGTACGAGAAGCGCCAAGCTCTAACCAAGGTAGCGGACTAGCGGTCAGACGCGCGCCAAAAAGCTTAGCTTCTGGTACTGCGTCATAATCATCAATCTGACCTGCGAACAGTTGATACTGCCAAGGTCCTACCCAATTTAAATACTGATTAGTTGGTGCGGTCTGCATATCTCGTTGCATCGTAAACCCTGTCACAGGAATACTCGCATCGCCGCGGATCAAGCTACCGTCATTACCCGGACCCCACCACGCTGGTATCTTACCCGCGATCAGCCACTGGTTGGCGTAATTACCCGCAAGGTAGGAACCCTCAAAGCTCACATCTGAGTCATCATCGATGAGCTCATCGTTTTTGACAGTTGCTTGTAGATTGACCTCCCAGTCTTTTTCGGTCAAGCCCAATCCAACGCTTAGCTCTTGCCCTGCTAGCTTATCATCGCCAAAGGTCTGCGGCAGTTGCTGACGATTGGTTTGTAGGTTTAACTCCCCAAAAGCTTGCACCACAGACTCACGGTTATTATCTAACCTAGTCTGTACTGATTGTAATACTTGCTGCTGCGCTACAGTCTGCGCGCGAGCACTGACTAAGTTACGTCTAATCTCATTTGCGGTCAGTGGCCAAGTGCTGGTGCTGATCTGAGTAACACCTTGGGTATTGAGCCAGTCGATATCAGCTTTGAGCTTTAGATCATTCATATGCAGGTTTTGCGCGCTAGCGAGTGTGCTGGCAAAACCAACTCCAAGACAAATACTAACGATACCCAAAGTATTCAGACGACGGCGAAGCAAATGTATGGTCATAAATATGTACTCTTAGTCTAGGTGATTGGGCGCAAAGTCTTGCATTAACCTCTTAATTCGACAAGGCTAGCGCGACCCAAATCCTGTAAGCGTGGTATGAATCGTTCTAAAAAATATAATTAAGTCTAGTGTAAAAGAAATATGCTTGATATAGTAAAAATCATACTCAATTTTTAGCTGAGTTTCCTCAGGGCCCGTAGCATAGCCTTGATTGACCTGCGCCCAACCTGATATGCCTGGCTTGACAATATGTCGATAGTTAAAGAAAGGCACTTGCTCTTCAAGCTTGACCGCAAAGTCGACAAACTCTGCTCTAGGACCAATTAGGCTCAACTCACCTTTGATGACGTTCAAGAACTGAGGCAGCTCATCTACTCTCGTTCTGCGGATAAACTTGCCAACCTTAGTAATTCTATCATCATTATCAACAGTCAGAACCTCTTTTGCCTGTTCACGCATGCTGCGAAATTTGTAAACCTTGATGGTCTTACCGCGATGCCCTACTCTTGGTTGCACATAAAATATCTTGCCACCATCTTCGCGTTTGATTGCGATAGCCGTCAGCAAGCAAATAATTAGCGTAGCTGGCAACAACAATACTATGATCAACATATCAAGGCAATATTTAACCATCATATAGTTTGCAGATGGTAACAAAGAGCCAAGCTCATTTTCGTATAGGTGGTTTATTTTGACCCTACCCGTCAGAGACTCACGTATATTACGATGATGATATACTGGCACGCCCTGTAGGGTTTTATTAGCAATGAACTCCTCCCATTCGTCAGTCAACTCATAACTGTGCAAATCAGTCACGATGCCATTGACCTCTTGATCTAAATAAGTAGTCTCAAGCTTTACCCAAGTTGCTTCTGGAACTTGTTCCGGCATATCTATCGCTCTACCTACTGGAATGTAGGCAAAGGTTTGGGTGATATTACGACGTTTAATAATATTAATAATAAATAAAAAACTGAGTAAGCAGAAACTACTTAAAAGGTAATAAAAAATAGAAAACGGTAAATAAGTAATACCAGCTATTATAGCAATGACTGCAAACCAAAAGATAAATACAGGCAATATGTATGAGCTAGAATTGATTCCTGGGAACTGACGGATAAAATGTAACGTAAATAATGTCGATACCGTAAGCATCCCACTAACAAGCATACTAAAGGTCGTCTCGCGAGTCATCGCTGAATAAGGGTAGTTCCAATCAAATAATAGGTAAGGGATCCAAGTACAAAATAACAAGCCGACTAACAGCTGGACAGGTAAGAATCGCAAATACGTAAATACTTTCATAGTGAGCATAATGATTGTCTTAAATTTGCATAGTAAGGTAAGAGTCAAAAATCCGGCAATTATAGCGTATGATTTAAAAATAACCATACAACTTTCAAGTAATTAATACGAGATAGATCATCAATTGACATCAAAAACTGAATAAATATCAATAGTTTGTCTAAAACGATAGTATCTATCACTATACAGTAAGATTGTTTGTGCCTAGCACCTATTAATTTTTTGACTTGAATCTAATCTATAAACTGATAGCTTTGGAGTCAGAAAAATTCTTGATCTGTCTTATCTATATTGAATAACCTCAAATCAGGTTCTGCTTGTTCAGTCCCATTTCTGCTATCATAAACTGATTGACTTTACGAACGTCGAACTTGTCCTCAATCAATGCGCGAGAGGCTTGCCCCATAGTCGTAATCAGGTCAGGATTGACGATTAACTTCTCCATGGCGTCTGCTAGTTCATTGATAGACTTGACTGGGACTAGATAGCCATTACTGCCTTCTACTACCGTCTCGCGGCAACCGGGTGCATCTGTCGTAATAATAGGTCGACCCATCGCCATTGCCTCTAACACAGAGCGCGACGTGCCTTCCCTATAAGAAGGCAATACATAGATGGAGCTGGCAGCGATAGCAGGTCGTACATCATCGAGCTTGCCCCAATAGTTGATAATGCCGCTAGCTACCCAGTCATCGAGCTGCGACTGATCTATAGTGGCTGGATTTTCATCTAGATAGCCCACCAAATGAAACTCAGCTGCTGGATATTGCTGCTTAATTATTTTGGCGGCCTCAACGTACTCGACGACCCCTTTATCTTTGAGCAATCGAGCAATCAATAAAAAGGACGGTTTGATCTGTCCTGCGTCATCTTGAGGAAAAGGCAGCACGCTAAAATCAGCAACATCTACCCCTGAGCCATTGACGACGACAGCAGGTGTACTTTCACCAAGCAAATTGAGGGTCTTAAATAAATTTAGATCGTCAGGATTTTGAAAAAATACTTTGGTCGATTTAGACAAGGCTTGCTGATATAGGCCATGGACGAGCTTTTGAAAGCCACTGCGTCTACCAGACTCTTCAACCTCTTGAAAGGTATAGCCAAGACCTGAGAGTAGAATAAAGCGCTTAGGTACTTTAGCAAGCCAAGCAGCTAGCGTGCCGTAGATAATTGGCTTGATGGTATATGAGAGCATGTAGTCAGGCTGTATTTCGCGTAGTCGTCGATATATCGCTATTAGGGTTTTGGTATCTGATATAGGGTTAGTCCCAGTACGCTGCATAGGCACTTCGTGTAGCACATAGCCCAAATCAAGCAGCGTGTTATAGTCTGCAATATGCTCTTTTAGATCTGGTGCGATCACATGTATCTCATAGCCTAGCGCTGCGATGTCTAGTAATAGCTTACCGCGAAAGTTCAGCACGTGAGGTAAGTAGTTGGCACATATCAGAAATTTCATAAGTAGCACACAGTATATTGAGATATAAATGAGGGAAGTTTATTCAGTAAATGGTCTAATTTAGTCCAAGCTCTTCGTCATAGGCTGGGTATGGCTTTTTGCTCTTTTATGACTTCTTAATCTTGTGATATTACAATCTGCACAGACAAATATCACATAGATTATAACGAACGGATAACGATAACGCACAGCAGTGCCGTAGTTAAACACCACTAGACCATAGATAGACATTGAAAAAGCCAAGAATAATAACCAAAAAGCAAGCTTGTCCGGTCTCAATTTCCAAGCTTGACGAGTAATCAATAATAAGACAGCTAGTATTGCTAAGTTTTCTACTGATTGTACTAATTGAAGAGCATTACTCGCTTCCCATGGTAACGGTTTGGCTAAGAAGTACAATGCTGAAGTTAAACCCTGAAATACAAAGTCACCTGCGCCAGCAATAAGACTGATTTCGTCTTTATTACCACCATCTTCCACGAACATTGCAACTCTAAAAGTATTCACTAATGGAATAGCGATAGGAGCAGAAAGCAATAACCCAATTAAACTAATAGCACCAATTACCAGTGCTTTAGTCAGACTCATGCCTTTTTTGGCTACATTAAACAAGAAGTACATTAGAACGATAGGACCTAAGATAAAGAAATTTTGAAACTTTATTAGGTATATAGGAATAATAAAAAGAGCACTTCTAAAAATTTTAGATTCGCGAGCATAGACTATAGTAAGTGTCATAAAAAAGAAAATTAAAGTCTCTCTTAAACTTAACGCAGTATAAAGCGCAGCGCTGGGGAATAGTAAGTAGAACCATATAGATACATCTGTAAATATCTTTTTTACATACAGTACAAAAAACAGAATGATATATAAAAAGGTATTATAGAACCCCAAACTAATAGGAGATACAGGAGTAGGAAATGGGAGTAAAGCAAAGAAGAAACTAGCCTGATTTACATTGCCATCACTTATGAATGCCTGAGTGAAACTCAATTCGCCATTTCTTAAACTATTAACAGCACGCCAGTATTTAAATTGATCAGGCATATAAGAGGCATTGAATAGGACGTCGTTCAGAACGAAAGGTAGAAAACAATGTAAAGCTAATAAAACTTGATATTTCTGCTTTAATTCAAATTTATACCCAAGTAAAAATATTATTAATAAGCATATTAGTAGACTAGGCAACTCGAACAGCCTAATACCTAAAAATCCGTAACTATAGATCCAACTTAGGTCTGACATTCAGTTATCTCTATGGTTTAATATTGTTTTTGACAACTCTAAATTTACCACTCTTTTCTTTAGGAATGTTATCTACTAAATTCATACTGATTGACATATTCACACCAAAACGCTCAGATAGCGCATGATAAAATTTTTCTTGTTGTTTTTTATTAAAATTGTCATTGGCAATGATTAGAACTTCTACTTTTTCCAACTCGTTTTGAATCACTTGAAAGCTAATAACCCCTTTCACGCCTTTTGTAGAATTGCTTATATTACCAAGGTTTACCTTACCATATGTTGGAGAAAGAATATAATCAGTAGAACGCCCTTCAATTTTTTCAACTAGTGGAAAAGCAGAACCACAATTACATTTGAACTCCTTTGGAGCAAGTGTAATGCGATCTCCTATACGATAACGTATCAAAGGTGTGCCTTCAGTTGTAAAAGAAGTAACTAAAATTTCGCCTTCTTGAGCTGGTTGTAGATTCTCATCAACCACTTCAAATATCCCGGTCAGTGGATGAATATGAAGACTACCTTCTGTGCATTCTAAAATAAATGGCGCACCTTCTGAAGATGCATATTGATCAGCGATCTTACATCTCAACACGGATTGAATAATTTCGCGATGTACAGGCAGTAGTGTCTCAGCAGTCGGGAAAAAAGCTTCTACTTTATTCTCAAGTTTTAAATTCCGACTTGCGGCCATTGCACATAGCTCATAAACACTAGATGGAAAGCCTACTATAAACTCAGGAGCAAACTTACAAAATGCTGTCCAATACACATCGAAGTTAGCATCAGTAATATGGAACGTCGAAAAAAAACGAATACGATTGATGTAGTCGTCTTTATAACAGATTCCTTTTTTAAGATCTTTCTCAGTAATTATATTTTTACCACTGAACCAAGCACATCTTTTACCTAACTTATATCCATAGTGTGCTCTAAAATGGTCTAACAATGCATTACGCTCTTGAACATTATCTTTTGTATAAAGCACCTTCATAGAGGCACCTGTAGTGCCACCAGTGAAGTTCGCAACGGCCTCTTTTTCTTTTACAGTAGTAATTGAATCTAAGTTTTCGATAATATCTTTTTTGTACAGTAGCGGAAAGTCTTCCAAAGACTGGTAGTCCTTGTAAGGACTATACCATTCGGACCTAACGACGCTTTTATTTAAGAATTTTTCTAATCGGTTACGTTGCTCTGACTCGATTTCAGATAGTGACGCGTCCGAGAATTTTGAAAAGTACTTTCTGTACTTTTGATAGTCACCACCATGTCGGACTTTATACTGGTAGGTGTTAAAGATACTAATGGCTAAGTTCTGTACTAAATGTGGACTACGACGTACTAGATCCTCTTTTAAAGACATGGGGAATCCCTATAAATTATACTAATACATTCAAACTATAGAACCGGTTAATTTTAAGATAGTGTTTATTGAAGCATCGATTCATATAAGCTGATATGCAAATCTGCAGCTCTACTTATAGCATAATAATCGGCACTATCAATAGCATTTTGAGAGAGTTTTTCTATAAGAGATTTGTCAGTAACAAACTTAGTAATTGCATTAGCGATAGCTTGAGGATCATTTGGTTTTACGACCCTACCATTATTACTGCGTTCAATAACCTCAATGCAACCTCCCACATTAGTAACTATACAAGGTAATCCTGATACTGTAGCCTCAGTCAACGCTATAGGGAGTCCCTCCCATGCTGAAGTCATAAGAAAAATATCAGCATCATAAAGAAACTTTGGGATATTACTTATAACACCTACTAATTGAACATGATCTTCTAGTTTGTTGGATCTTATAAAAGATGATAACTCTCGTTTATACTCATCACTCCCTTCACCAGCAATTGATACTTTTATTCTTTGGCGAGTATTGGCATCAACTAATGTCAATGCTGTTAACATAGTATAGTAATCTTTCTGCGCCGTTAAGCGACCAACCATGGCGATTTTGACAATGCCGTTGTATGACCTGATTCTAACGTACCCATCGAACTTATCTTTTGAAACCGCATTATTTATAGTAGTTACTCTACGATTGGTATAACTTTCTAATGCTGACGCACACTTTTTAGATATGCCGACGTATTCATCAATTAACTTATTAAAAGCACGATAGGTTATTCTACCCCATCGAGGTTCAATAGAATGATGCGTGTACACGACAGGTACTCTCAATAAAGCTGAAAAGATAATGCTATAAGCGAGATGAGTATGGCATATCTCTATATGATTGTCTTTAACGTATCTTCTTAGTCGTATCATACCTAACCAAGGTTTTTTACGAGTCTCATTACCGATGACATAGGTCTGTACTCCAGATGCCTGTAAGTCTTCTAAAAAACGTGCTTCATACTCTATATCACGTCCAGCATCTGCAGCTGAGCTTAAAAACGCGACATGTACATTATGCTGCTTGGCTAAATGCTTAACCAAATCTTTGACGTAGACTTCAGCCCCACCTGATGCTGGAGCAGAAATGATATGGAGTATATTCATTCTATGATTCCAAATATACGGTTAACGAGAATAGTACTTACTATCAGCGTGTTGTAATAATATATCAATTCAATACTATAAAGAACTAAAGGTTTGTGATCAAATCAGTCCATTGTTTAATTATATTTTCAGGTTGATAAATTTGAGCTTTTTCTTTACTTCTCATACTAATAATCTTACGCCTTTCCTCATCAATCATTAACTCAATCAAGGATGAAGCAAACTTACTGGTGTCCTTCTGCGACACTAAAATAGACCCTGTATTTTCTAGTACTTCTTCTGGACCAGTATCGCAATCAAAACTAACTACAGGTAAACCAAAGGCTAAGGTCTCAAGCAAAACCATTGGAAAGCCTTCAAAACGAGAGCTTAAACAAAATATTTCAGTTTGTTCATAATATTGACTTACGCTATCAGTGTTGCCAACTAACTCTACGCTATCATTTAGTTCATTTTCTTTGATGAAATTTGTTAACTTGGCTCTATCTTCACCTTCGCCAACAATTTTTAATTTCCAGTCTGGCATCGCTTCACTTACTTGAACCCAAGACTCAAGTAGTAAATCAAACCCTTTCTGATAAGTAAGACGACCAACAGCCAGAACTACCTTTGTGTTTTCTCTTTCAACATATGTTTGCACAGAAAAAGGGCAAGGATTGGCGATAGCTGTTATTTGTGATTTATGATGAGTGCCTTGTAACCAATAGCTTTTATCTCTTTCCGTTAGAGTAACTACAGAATCACAGTAGCGTGCTGCCAGCTGTCGAGCTAGACGTCTTCCAGACTTACCCAGATCACTGTTAAAATTGAAATGCTCCCAACAAATATGTTTAACTGACAATCCTATAGTTGCAGGTAAGGTAAACAAAACAGCCATAGTTTCTACTACTATTAAAATATCAATATGCTCATCTTTTAGTAATTTTCTGATTTTATATACGAGACTAGGAGTGCGAGGTAGAGTACGGCCTATCGTATCAAATAACGAAAAAAGTTTAATCTCTTCGTTTAACGAAAAAAAAGGTTTATTGCCACCTGAAATACTGGCTAATAATATCTCATAACCTGCTTCAGATAGACCATTAGCAAGCATGGTACCAACACGCTCAGTACCACCAGAATTATCAAAATTGCCACCTAGGATCAAAACTTTCAAAAAACATCTCCAAATAAATTAATACTTGTCAACAGCATCACCTGGAATCGTGACTCCTTTCTCATAAGGGACGAGAAAGCTACTAAAATTATTATCATTTTTTCCATTGAGCCATATCGAATTCTCGTCCAACTCTTTTATCATTGCGAATTTTTTTGTATCAATAACTGCGTTTTTAGTAGATATTATTATATCCATGAAAGATTTATTTATAAGACTTCGTTTATTGAGAGCTTTAGCCAAAAAAGCTTTATATTGCAAGAAACTATTGTTTTCTAATCTAGAAAAAATAGGGTTGTCAATCTCTTGCAACAGTTCAAAATAATCTTGTTTAACTCTATTTCTCTGTGGTAATAGGTCAAAGCCTAATATTTCTTTAGCCAGTAAGGTAACACTGTCTTGAGTATTGTTAAAAAACTCAGAAACAACAAACCTTGAATAATCAGATTCAAAGTTTATTATGTCTAGGTATTCAGGAGTATCGTATGAAACATATCTATAGCCATCTATGAATGTTATTCTTTTTCCAATCGAAGCTGCGAATATTACAGCACTAGAAAATGTACAAGCAACGATGTTCTCATAATTAGATAGCATATGAAATAAGTTATAAAAAAATTTATCGCTGCTATTGTTACCTGCTGTGATTGGCTTGACTCCTTTTTCGCGCCAAAATCTCATTGACTCCGTCACTCCTCCTTTTATAAGTATGGACCAGTCTGAGTCTATATCATTTTTCACTTTTTCATAAAGTAACTTATCGTTTGTAATTCCTGGCGGTGGACCGATAAGTAAGGTCCCATTACCTTGCAGTAAATTATTCTTATGAACTGCTATTGACCAAGGATGAGCCATCAATAAGCATGGTTTAGTCTTCCTCGCTCTTTCAAAGATTCTGGTATTGTACGCCCAATGAATAGGTTCAGGATAATATACGTCCATTGGATAATAGCAGTGCTCGAAATCTACACCATGAGATACACTGACAGGCACGATACTGTTATCATCGAATCCTAAATACTCATTAAATATATGATTAACACCCTTTCTGACTGATAAATCATAAAAAAAACTGTATTTTTTTAAAGTACTTTTGTTCAATCTAACTCCACGTATTAAGAATTAATGACAACTAATAATAACTCAGATAAACTGTTTTATTAGATTACGACTAACAGCAGTATTTTTACTAATATTTTGTTTAGCTATACCACCAACAACCCCATCCAAAAACTTAGGCGCCAATCCAAATCCAGGACGCACACTGCGTACTGCATCTTCAGTGATAACATCCCCAGCTTTCAAGTCTTTCACAAAATATAGCGAACGACGAAACTGCACATTACCCTGTTCGCTAGCTTTGCGCCCGTAATCTACTTGACCAAGCGCTGCCCAAGCAGTTTTACTATCTCGGCAAAGCGCCGTTAAGTCTGCAGGTTCTAGAGAAAAGCTATCATCAGGACCATTAGCATTGCGATCGAGCGTAAAGTGCTTTTCAATAATCGATGCACCTAATACTACTGAGGCAATAGCAGTCGTGTTATCCAAAGTATGATCTGATAAGCCTGTGACTAAGCCAAAACGCTCCATCATATTAGGAATCGTGCGTAGATTATAATCCTCACTAGGCGCAGGGTAGCCACTGACACAATGCAAAACAGCCAATTCTTTACAGCCACCGGATCTAGCAGCATTGATAGCTTCTTGAATCTCTTCCGCGTCAGCCATACCAGTAGATATGATCATAGGCTTGCCCGTGCTTGCTACATATTTGATCAAGGGTAAATCGACCGCTTCAAAAGAAGCAATCTTATAGGCAGGAGCATTTAAGTCCTCCAATAGATCCACCGCTGTATTATCAAACGGTGAGCTAAAGATAGTAATATCTAATTCGCGCGCATAGTCAAACAAGGGTTTATGCCACTCCCAAGGAGTATGCGCCCACTCATATAAATCATATAAAGTACGTCCAGCCCATAAACCATCCGTAATCTGAAAATCAGGAAGGTCTGATTTGAGAGTTATGGTGTCTGGACGATAAGTTTGTATTTTTAGTGCGTCAGCGCCTGCTGCTTTTGCTTCTTTTATAATTCGTAGAGCAACATCTAAGTCACCATTATGGTTAGCTGACATTTCAGCAATAATATATGGTGCAAACTCACTACCAATTTTACGACCATCAATATTAATAAAACTAGTCATTAATTCTCTCCAAAATAATCTTATATTTTTTTCCTTCCATTTCAAAAAATGCAGGGAATCTATGTGGGTCGCAAACTCTAATACTGTCAAATTGACTAGCTATACTTTTAAGCGCATCAATTTTGCTATCAGCTGGTGTCCTTTTAGGATAATAGGTAGGTTTCAGATTAAAGTCTTGTGGTTCTGGTATTACACTATCAAAATTACTTACGGCAAAATCAATCAGCTCTATCTCTTTTTCAAATAACTTTTCATTTATTTCATTCCAAAGCGCATGTCTCGATATTTTCAAGTTTAGCTTCTTCCAAATACGACCGCTATCAACTTTATCTTCAGCCTCTAACAAACTAATAGTAATATCATTCTTACCTTCTAAGATCTGCCAAATATGAGGACTCCAACCTCTACCCAATGGTAAATCACTTGCATGTATTACTAAGCATGCTTTATAAGAACTCCGATCTTCACTATTTATTATTTCTGAACAAGAGATCAAAAATAGTAAATCACCACCAGATAGTTCGCTTTTACTACTAACAAGCTCAATATGATGTTCACTAAAGTGCTGTTCTATCCATTTATTAATGTATTCATTTACAGGATGAAATTGGTCGCTGCATAGAAAACTAATATTCATTACTACCTCTTTGTTTAAGGGCTTCAATAACACGATATACACCTAAGCCGTCACAAATACTGCGAGCCGATAAGCTCATTGTAACTAATGAAAGTGAGTCTAATTCTTTATCGAACCCTAACGAAAACTTTCCTATTTTAATATAATTTAATGGTAATACAGATGCAGCACTAACGATCTCTAAGGAATTAGCAATAGTTTTTTGGTTTTCAGCTAAAACCAGCATAATCGTTGGTAGTCCTAAACAGCACCGTTCCCACGAAGTAGAACCAGCCGCACCTATAGCTAAGTCACTATTTGACATTATCTCGGCTATATTGCTTACGCCAGTTTTAATCTCAGTTTGCCATCGCATTAGGCTTGCTTGATCTTTCACACTTTTGATCCAAGGGGCAGTTGAACCCATAATTACTGTTATTTTGCAGTGTTCAGGCAAAGTGCTCTCTTGCAGTCCTTTAAGTATTTCTGTCGTCATATTATCTTTATCGACTCCGCCTAAATTGATAAGCAGATAGTCTAAGCAACCAGTTTTGCGACGATCAAGACTATACTCGCGCCACTGTGCAAACTCTGGTCGGAGCAGAGCATAATTAGTACCGCATAATACTAAGCAGTTCTCAGGAACCCATATAGCATAATTATCTCTATCACAACCATAGGTTTGATCAAGTAAAATATCACAATCATGATAGCGATCTGCTAAGTCATCGATCACCATAATTTTCTGACAGTATGAGCGCATAGCGCTTTCCCAAGATATATCTAGCGCATAGTGATCAACGATTAACCAGTCAGGCTGTAATGTTTGCAGTATCTCGCCGCAGCGTTTAGCATCCTCTTTTTGCGTCGCACCTAACCAGCTGGCATGTTCTAGAACATCTTCATCTGATTCTTGTGCTTGGTCTGTATAAGGTAAGCTGTACGACTGATAACCCCGCTGCGCAATAAGCTCAAGCAAATGCCCTACATGCTCACGACAAATAAAATAACTCTCTACACCTTCTGATCTCAAGGCATCAGCTAAGGTGAGACAACGCATGACATGCCCAGTACCTATTTGTATTGATGCATCACAGCGAAAGACTGCTTTCATACTTGCATAGCCTTAAATAACCATTCAGCCCTATCCCAATCTTCAAAGGTATCTATATCTTGTACTCGATGTCTTGGCAAAATAACTGGGGTAGACTCAGGCCCAAAGATTATTTTTTCAGATAACCATGCCTCTGCTTTACCCCAGTAAAACTGACCTGCGTCATGCCAAGCTTCTTCCAAATCTTGTGAGCGAGTATTAAAGTTATTTGAATCAAACATCTCAATTCCTAATTGCGGAGAAATCTTGATGGCTCTTTGAATAGGAAAAGCATAGCTAGTGACCGTAAAAGCATAATCAGCATCTTGTTCGATAATTTGCTGAAGACCTTGTTGTAGATATTTAGGCGTCACAAAAGGAGCAGTAGCATATAAACAGCATACCAGCTGTGGATCAACACCTTGCTGCATACACCATTCAACTGCATGACGTACGACAGGAATCGTACCTGCATAGTCATTAGATAGCTCTGCTGGTCTGATGAACGGCACTTCTGCGCCATAGCGTCTAGCCACTTCAGCAATCTCTGTATCATCTGTCGAAACGATGACTTTATCAAAGCAACCAGACTGCAGCGCAGCCTCAATAGAATATGCAATCATCGGCTTACCGCAAAACTCTTTGATATTCTTGCGAGGTATACGCTTACTACCACCACGCGCTGGAATGACAGCAATTTTCATATCAATAGCTCTTTTAACTTAGCAACGACCTCATTTTGCTGCTCATCAGTCATTGTCGGAAACATCGGAATACTAATGGCTTCTTTATAATACTGTTCTGCTTGAGGAAACTGACCGACTTCAAAGCCTAATTCTTGATAATAAGGCTGCATATGGACAGGAATATAGTGCAAATTCACTAAGATACCTGCAGCGCGCATTCCTTCAAAAACCTCAAGGTGAGTTTTATCGATCTTATCCAATTGCAAGCGAATCACATATAAATGTAGACCTGAATAGCTATCATCATGCTGCCAAGGTAAAGTCACCGGTAAGTCTTTGAGTAGCTCATTATAACGCTGTGCTAACTCATGACGCTTGGTAACAAAGCTATCTAGTCGTTGCATCTGAGACACGCCTAATGCCGCTTGTAAGTCCGTCATTCTATAATTCAGACCTAAGTTAATCTGTTCATAGTACCAAGGACCATCAGCAGTCTTAGTCATCAAACTAGTGTCACGAGTGATGCCATGACTACGTAGTAGCTCTAGCTTTGTGGCTAGCTCCGAGCTATTGGTCATTGCCATTCCGCCTTCAGCGGTCGTCACTATCTTGACCGGATGAAAGCTAAATACAGTAATGTCACTATAGCGACAATTCCCAATAGGCTCGCCTTTGTATTTACCACCGATAGCATGAGAGGCATCTTCAATAATTTTGAAACCGTACTTTTTCGATAAATTATGGATCGCTTCCATATCGCAAGGCTGACCACTAAAATGTACAGGCACGACTATTTTGGGGAGCTTGCCAGACTGTTCAGCGCGTATTAGCTTTTCTTCAAGCTCTTTTGCACACATATTATAAGTCTGAGGATCGATATCGACGAAGTCGACTTTCGCCCCGCAATACAGCCCGCAGTTCGCTGATGCCACAAAAGTATTAGGTGTCGTCCAAAGCCAATCACCCTCTCCCAGACCCAATGCAAGACAACCGATGTGAAGCGCTGATGTTGCACTATTGACCGCAGATGCATATTTGGCTCCGCAAGCATCTATTACTGCTTGCTCAAAAGCACCAACTTGAGGTCCTTGAGTCAGAAAGTCTGATTTTAGAACATTAATAACAGCGTCAATGTCTTGCTGACTGATATCTTGACGGCCATAAGGAATCATTTAAATACTCCCAATTTTATCGCGGTTGATATCAATCCACTCTTGCAGATCATCATCACTCATCCATTCAGGATTATTATTACTCGCATATTCAAACCCTTCAGGAACCCGCTTACCATCCTTGATTCGTGCAGGGTCTGTTGCCCACTCATTAATAGTAGGTAAGATTTTGAAATGATCTGGATACTCATAAGTGTAGTAAGCATCTTCAGCACTAATCATCTGCTCATGTAGCTTCTCACCTGGGCGGATACCGATGACCTCTTGTTTTGCTTCTGGAGCAACGACGCGAGCCAAGTCAGTCATTTTCATTGACGGGATTTTTTTGACATAGATCTCACCGCCAATCATATCTTCAAAAGCATGCCAAACCAAGTCAACACCGTCTTCTAATGAGATCATAAAGCGCGTCATTCTATCATCAGTAATAGGCAATACTCCGCTATCTTTAATAGACATGAAAAATGGAATGACTGAACCACGAGAACCCATAACGTTGCCATAGCGTACGACTGAGAATTTAGAACCATGCTCTCCAGAATAAGAGTTTGCCGCAACAAACAACTTATCAGAAGCTAGCTTTGTAGCGCCATAAAGGTTGATAGGACTGCTGGCTTTATCCGTAGATAATGCAACGACGCCTTTTACACCTTTATCAATGCAGGCATCGATAAGATTCATGGCACCATTTATGTTGGTCTTAATACATTCAAAAGGATTGTATTCCGCTGTAGGAACAATTTTAGTTGCTGCAGCATGTACGACATAATCAACACCATCTAGTGCACGGTATAAACGATCTTTATCACGGACATCACCAATGAAGAATCGCACACGATCATCACCAACGAACTTTTTAGCCATTTCCCATTGCTTCATCTCATCTCGTGAGAAGATAATAATTTTTTTAGGATTATATTTTGCTAATGTCATTGGTACAAAGGTATTACCGAACGAGCCTGTACCGCCAGTGATCAAAATAGTGCTATTACTTAACATTTTTATTCCTATATGCAAATACAATTGATTACTAAGGCTCTTCTACTACCATTAGCTGTTTGTGGAAAACCTCGGTGAAAGCCAGATTGATCAGATATAACTAAAGAGCCCTTAGGAGCTAATACAGGGTATACATTTTCAAAAGGAACAATTGGTGATTCAGTTTCTGCTTTCAAGGCTTTTGATATATGTCTATTAATACGACGATAAGGAGTATCTAGATGAGATCCTTTAATAAAGGTGTAAGGTCCATTATCAAAGCTCAGTACGTCCGTAAGATATATAAAAATTTTTATGTGTTTCGAAAATGAATCTGTGTGGAAGCCTCTGGTAGAAGTTATCCCATTATTGGCATAAAAATTGACATTTTCTATTTTCATTTTCTGTGGTAGTGAACTCAAAAAATTATTTATAAATACATCATTTATAATTTTGCCCATGACACCTAAACTTGACTTATCTAGCATTAGCCTGTCGACATTAAAGATATCAACCATGCCCTCATCTGCGCCAGATCTAATATTAATTACTGGTTTATCACTGGAAACAAGCTCATTAAAGCTTTTTTTAACTACTAAACCTTTCTGAATAATTACTGAGCTGTTTTCGTAAGATTTGTTAGAACCCAGTTTAAATAAATATTTTTCAGACTCATTATCAATAAGTTTGCATAACTCATCTACCTCAGATACATCTAAATAGTTGGGTACAACAACAATACCATCTCTTTCTAATTTACTTACAGTTATAGATTCTAAATCTTTATCATCTGGGTTTAAAGAAATATCAGATAACTTATTTTTATAAAAAGACTCTCCATTCTCTATAATTTTTTTAATATTGTCTTTATCTACATAATTTATATCTTTTTGAATCAAATCAGCTTTGTTAACTTTTGATATATAAAGCTCACTCTTATTTAAAATAACTCTATGATTTAAGAAAATAAATCTCATATATTCACCTGTATTTATTTTATTGATCGACCAATGTGACTATAAATGCTAAATTTCTCTTAACTTACTACTAATTACCTCATTAGCATTAGTAGGATAGTAGGTGTATAATTTTTTCTTCTGAGAATCTGACATATTAGCTAACTGGTTTTTATCTGAAATAATTTCTATAATTTTTAGTATACTTTGCTCTTGTTCATAAATTCCTAAAGAACAAAGTTGATGTGTGACTACTTTTAAATCCTTACTATCAAAGTGAAAGGGTAAAACTTTTTTACAGTCGGAAAAACTTTTATAAGGAGAATAGTCTATTACAGGTACGCCTTTTGCTAAAACGTATATACCTGCAGTACTGAAAAGTGTCAAACAAACTCTTAATACAATATTTAGATTTGACAAACTATCTTCAAACTCTTCTATTCGTTCATACTTGTCTTGAATTTCTCTCCATCTTCTAATATTGATATCTCTAGGATGGTGTTTTATTACAATATTAAATCCTAATTTTGATAAACTATTGAGTAGCTGTTCGAACGATAGTAGTGCATCATCAAGATTAAATCCATACTCCTCGTTGCAATTCCTAGTTAGTATTAAGATGTTTTTAGAATCACTTTTAAACAGGGAATTGTCTCTTGCATCAGACAATGCGGGAGGACCAGACACAAAGAATTCTTTCTTATAGACGTCTTTGGCATGAAGAGAAAGTTCAGTATTTTCTAACCATAAATCGCATTTTACCTTAACTGGTGGTAACCTATTATTGGTATTAGGTTGAATACCAATAGCGTGAGGGTAAACAACGACACAAGCATCTTTATTAGTGCTCAGATAGTAAGATAGTGCTAGCGAAGGCTTCAAATTATAGTCTCTAAATATTACATCAAACTCCTCGATTTTTTTTCGATAGCAGGACTTTTTTATAAAAAGGTATGGTCTTAAAAGGAAGTAGAAAAAATCGTTGCGCCTTTTACTGCCAGGAAAAGTATAATTAAATTTGTTATTGCCTGAGGCAATATAACTAAGCTTATTGACAACTTTATAAAAAAAAGTATCAAACCTATCGAAAAGAATATCATTATTTATTAGATTATTACTGTCCAGTCCATACTTTTCTAAAATTTCAGACTTTTCTGTATGGTCGTTTCCAACATTGTCTAAGTAAAAGCTAAACTTTATACCTCTCATAACTTCGTACAGTACGAAAGGAGCGATCCAATCTAACTCTCCTTCTGAATTGTTTATATAAACTAAAAAATTTTTCATGCAATCATAACCTAAAAAAAACCAAAATCGACTGTGGAAAACTTGCTTACAAATACAAAAAATTGCAACTGATCTTAAGAAGTAAAATACTTAATAGTTTTCTCTCTTTATAATTAAAGAGATATTAAGATTTATTAGTCTGACTTTAATTTATTTAGTTCATTAATATTTGGCAAACTCGTCAAATTAAAAATATCACACCATTCTTTATAATCTTCAACTTCCGTCCATCTCGTTAAAAATACAAAATCTATTCCAACACCTGCTGAAGCTAAATAATCATACTTACTATCACCTAAAAACAAAGCAGGATGCTCTATATTACTGTTTTCTATTTCACGCTCAAGGATTTCATCTTTATTATTAGGGCTGCCAAATATACCACCATCGAAATACTTCGCTAGCCCTCTTTCATTAAAAACATAACGCAGTTCGGCTTGGTCACCACCAGAAACTATCAACCACTTAGCATCAGACGTTTTGCTACGTAATTCTTCAAGCCCTTCTACCACTTCACAGGCTAATAGTCCATGTAATACTATCTCAGTATAACGTTCTAATAGCTCATGTAAGCTTGGTTCAGATACCTTTGAAACTAAAGTAGGAACTATCTCATCTAAAAAATAAGCAAATTTCTTATAGCGTGATATGCCACCATTTGCAATATGGTATTTAACTAATGCTTGTGCCGCTGTTTCACCGTAAGCTAAAGCTGAATGATAAAAAGCTTCTGTTTTAATTTTATTGGAGTTCAATATCACTCCATCACAGTCGAAAACAAAAGTCTGATAGCTTAATAAGTTTTTCTTCATAAGCTAACTACCCCTTTTTCCACCATACACTCAGCAATAACGAAGTCTTCTGGCCAATCTATATCATGACTAATAATTTTATTCAATTTGTATAAATATGGATTACTGCCAATTCGATCATTATTTTTTTTATATACTTCACTAGACGCTAGAAAAACAGCACTGTTTACTTCATTGACGGGTTTAATTGTTTGAGTTCTTGGCCATTTCTCTAAACTTCTATCATAGTTTAGTGGTTTTCCATCCTGCCATAAAAAACTATACAATTCAGTCACTGTCATTAATGAATCATAACCATCTTCCTTTTTATTTTTATAGCAGCTGATAATTTCATCATAATGCTTATTCGTAATAAAAGGAGAGGTAACATGTGTCCATAAAATATTACCTTGTGGTATCAGATGTAACGCATGATTCACTAACTGATCTGTACTGGTTTGACTCGATGATAATTGTTCGTTTCTTTTATGTACTCTTAATTTTTCTATTTTAAGAGTGTTGGCATACTCTAAAATATCATAATCGTTAGTTGAGAGTACAATCTCATCAATTCCTTCTACACTATCAAGCTGTTTTAGCTTAATTTCGATCAGACCAAAATTGTAGTTACAAAAGGGCTTAATATTTTTATGTGGTACTCGCTCACTGCCAGCTCTACATGGCAGAAAAGCTGTTATCTTTCCTGTCATTTAACTACTCCGTAAACGCTTTGAATACTCACATCATAACGAGAAGGTAGGATCGCAATCAATGGAATTGTATTACCGTTATTGGTGTATGTCTTTACGACTTTATTCATTTCAAAATTACGTGGATCCTCACCTTCATACCCATCAAACCCAGCTAGTAATAGTCTCTTAGCTTTACCACCCGTAGCTATTGCGAAGGCATAAGCCATTACCAAGGATGTTGGCGTAGTACAGTAAGTTTCATTGAACTCGAAAGTATCAGCCTGCACGTTCAAACCAAAGTCTAGAACCTCTTTATTTGCTAATGCTTGCTGTACATCTTTAGGTAACATCGAATATGGTGTGATTAATGGTTGAGATAATTTAGTATGAGCTTCACAGTCTGCTAACAAACGTACTGGATGACAAGCTACACGCAAATCAATGAGTTCAGCATCGATCTCACTCTGAGTATTCAATGCTAGTACTAAAGGTTTTTCCTTGCGAATATAGCGCTCTAGCACAGTACGATGCTTAGCGACACCTGGTCCTGTACCTAGCAGTAAGACATCTCGATCGACAAACAGACTAGTTGGTGACCATGTACCTTGCGGCTTACCATGATAAAAATGACGAGCAGCATCTAAGGTATTAAGGCTAAATTTCTTACCACCCTCAACACGTAAATGCTCAATCACTGCTAGTAAATCTTCTTCATCGTAGCGAGAGTCACTCAACATCTCTTGAATATAACTAGGATGGATATTATATTTTCCAGAAAGATAGTAATAGGGATTACTACCCCAACCACACTCTTCTTTCATTGGTCCAAAATATTTACGAATTAGTGTCATTAAAGGTACTAAGTTTAATGGTTGTTTACGATAAGCAGCTACTTCTATAGCAACCTGTTCGGTCAGTGCATTTCCTGGCCCACGGCCCATGCCAGTTACTGTAGCATCTACCCAGGTAACACCTTCATTAATAGCTCGCAGAGTATTCGACAGTGCTAAACCTTGATTGTCATGGGTATGAATACCCAACGCACCCGACCATTCACTACGAAGCCAACCAATAATTTGAGCCGCTTGATCAGGTTGCATACCACCCATACTGTCAGCAAAGTATAAAACATCCATAGGATAGCTGGCTGCCGAACGTGCTAATTTTTTTACTTCTTGTTCTGAACAATCCGCTATTTGCATCAAATTGAAGCCGACTTTGTAACCTTTTTCTTTTAACCATGTGACGGCTGGTAGTGCCTTTTCAAATTCATACACATGACATGCAATACGTACTAAATCTACTGGTGACTGTTCGGATGGAACTGGAAACAACTGCTCCAATACCACATTTTGCTGGATATCACCCACTAATTCACTTCCATTAACCATCACACCAATGATCAAATCATCTGGTAGCGGCAAACTACGTAAAAAATCATCAGTTGTGAAAGCACAAGCACCTTTGAAACCTTTGTTTTGCAGTGATCTTAGACCTAGCTCTACAATGTTGATACCTGCTGACTGCATTGCAATAAGATAGTCATTGATAAGCTCAGATGAAAAGTCCCAAGAATTATAATAACCCCCATCTCGAAGAGTACAATCCAGTAGTAAAGTATTCATATTAAGCATGCTCCGCCATTTTTTTAAATTTAGGGTTGTTGTTTAAAAGTTGCTTGTAAGTACCTTGGTCAATTACTTTACCATGTTCCATGATATAAATGATGTCACATTTTTGCACTGTCTTTAATCGATGCGCGATCATAATTATTGTTTTTTCACCGCTGAACTCATGTATAGCATCCATGATTACTTTTTCTGTAATGCCATCCAATGCACTAGTAGCCTCATCAAATACCAAGACATCTGCCTCATGGTATAGAGCACGTGCAATACCAATGCGTTGACGTTGACCACCTGATAGCTGCACTCCTCGTTCACCTACTTTAGTATTGACGCCATCAGGAAGCTGTTCGACTAGTTCTGTAAGATGAGCAAGTTTAAGCGTCTTATAAACTTGATCCAAATTAATATCTTCAATAGGTAAACCGAAAGCAATATTCTCAGCAATCGATCCTTCACTCAAAAAGATACTTTGCGGTACAAAGCCTAACGTATCTTGCCATGCGCGCTTGTTATCAGTCGTAATAAGTGTGTCATCCACATACAACTCACCGCTTTGAGGCGTAAGCAGCCCTAGCAACAAATCTATTAAAGTCGATTTTCCAGAGCCAGAAGACCCAACCAGACCGACGACACCGTTAGCTGGAATAGTCATACTTACGCCATTTACAGCTGGTATCGCTTTTCCAGGATAGCTAAACTGAATATTATTTAGAGTAATGTTATTCTTTAGCTGTGTACGTAGTGGTTCTGTCTTATTTTCAGTAGACTTAAGGCTATTAAAAGATTTTGTTAAATCCTCCTTGACTGCTTCAAATGCGGCTATGTTACCTTTGATTTGTGCCAAACTCGTATATACTTGCTGTAGAGCTGGCAATAATTTAAAAGCTGCCAATGCATACACAGCTAATATAGGTAACACTTGACCTAAATTACCTTCATGTAGTTTTATTAATAACAAGACCAAGCCTATCATGGATCCAAAAGCTATTAGCTCCATGAAATAACGTGGTACAGCGCCAAGTGCTGTATTCACACCTAAAGCACGAGAGTATATCCTACCACTCTCTTCAAAACGTTTAGTAAAATCATAGCTACGATCTAATAATAGTACATCCTTAATACCACCAAATCCTTCATTCATTAGTCTAAAACGATCAGTTGAAACTTGTGATAGTTTTTTCCCATTATTGACTAACGTTTTGCGCACTATCTTAAATAATAGAACATAGGCTATCACAAAAATCAACAGTCCTATTATAGCTGTGACGGGATTATAGATAATAATACTTATAGCTATGATAGCTGCTAAAACTATTTTGGAATTCATACGCATTAGTGGTTGTATGATTCCAGCTGTTATACGCATAGCTTCAGTAGATACTTGTTTGGTTAGCTGAGCACTGCTACCACTTGCATGAAATTGCCAATCTTCTCGCATATAATACGAATAGAGACGATCAGCAATTTCAGTTCCTACACTTGCACCATAAAGAGAAAGCTGCCAAGTAGTATACATAGAAACTAAAGTAGATATAGTCAGAGCTAGTAGAACTGCTATACCTGTGTAAAATAGAAAATCTGTTGGATCTGTTAAACCAGTTATTTGGTACAATTTAGCAAAAACGCCTGTCCCTTCTATCAGACTGATGTCTCCTACTAAAGCCATAAATGGAGCTATAGAAGCGATGCCTAACAATTCGGTAAACGCCATTATGACGACAAGCACTTGCAACACGTAAAACTGCTTTACTTGCTTATCTGAAAGCAATGAAAAAAGCTGCCTAATTACTTTAAACATATAAGTTCACTATATAATCAACCTAAAAACTCAACATACCAAGGCATAGCTTTCTCAATACCTTGAACAATATTGAATTGAGGGTCATAGCCTAGCAACGTTTGAATCTTGCTGATATCCGCCTGACTGTGACGAACATCCCCTTCCCTAAAGTCTCTATGAATAGCTTCTTTACTATATTTGACACTGTTGTTACCAAGTGTCTCTTTCAGGGCATTAAATAAAGTATTAAGTGTGGTACGACCACCAACTGCGACGTTATAGACTTCGTTTTTGGCCTCGTCAGCGGCAGTCGCGGCTAATATATTAGCTTGTACTGCATTTTCGATAAAGTTGAAGTCACGACTAGTATCACCATCACCGTTAATAAATACTTCATCACCGTTAATCATAGCAGCTGTCCATTTAGGTATCACTGCGGCATAAGCCCCGTCAGGAGTTTGACGTTTACCAAAAATATTAAAATAACGCAGCCCTATAGTATTGAAGCTATAGGTACGGGCAAATACATCTGCATATAGCTCGTTAACATATTTGGTCACCGCATAAGGGGACAATGGATTGCCAATAGTGTCCTCTACTTTGGGTAGTGCAGGGTGATCGCCATAGGTTGAACTACTAGCGGCATAAGTGAAGCTTGTAACCTCAGCATCGCGAGCTGCAACAAGCATATTCAAAAAACCAGAAATATTAGTGTCATTAGTAGCGATAGGATTAGCAATGGAGCGTGGTACTGAACCTAACGCCGCTTGATGTAAGACATAATCTACGCCCACACAAGCTGCTTGGCAGTCCTCTAATTGACGAATATCACCTTCTATGAAATTAAACCTTGTCCACTGCTCTGTGCTAACTAGCGACTGCACTTCATCTAAGTTATGCTGAAAGCCAGTAGCAAAGTTATCTAGACCAACAACTTTTTGATTCAGTAGTAACAAGGTCTCGAGTAAATTAGAACCTATAAAACCGGCTACTCCAGTGACTAACCATGTTTTTGGCTCAGCAGTTATTTTTTCTTTAACTTCATCGTAAGTTGTCGATATCATAGTTTTTCCGTATGACTGTAGATGTTTATAGACGTATATCAGTTTTGTCTTTATCAAAGACGTACTTTAAATCATAGAGAACATGACTGTCTTTGCCAAAGTTTCTAATACGCTCAACACCCATATCAACGAATTCACTATGAGCGACTGCAAGGATAATACCATCGTAATGATTGGACGAGGGCATTTTAACTGGGGTAATATTATATTCGCGCTCAGCTTCGCCACTGTCTATCCAAGGATCATAGACATCGACTTCGATATTGTACTCTTCTAACTCATGGACAATATCGATGACCTTTGTATTACGCACATCAGGACAGTTTTCTTTAAAACTTAGTCCTAATATGAGCACTCTAGCGCCTTCGACCTGAATGCGTTTCTTAATCATCGTCTTGACTAATTGAGTGACGACATACTCACCCATACTATCATTTAGGCGACGTCCTGCTAATATAATCTCAGGGTTATAGCCGATAGCTTGAGCTTTATGGGTTAGATAATACGGATCTACGCCAATACAGTGACCACCCACTAAACCTGGACGAAAGGGTAAAAAGTTCCATTTAGTGCCCGCAGCGGTCAATACTGCTTCGGTATCTATGTCCATCTTATTAAAGATAACCGCTAGCTCATTAATGAGAGCAATGTTAACGTCTCTTTGTGTATTCTCGATAACTTTTGCCGCTTCCGCTACTTTAATACTGGGCGCTTTATGTGTACCAGCGGTAATAATCAAGTTATATACTTTATCCACAAAATCAGCAACTTGTGGCGTCGAGCCTGCCGTCACTTTAAGTATATTAGTTACTCGATGTTCTTTGTCGCCTGGGTTAATACGCTCTGGACTGTAGCCTGCATAAAAGTCCTGGTTAAAGGTAAGGCCTGATACTTTTTCTAATACAGGGATGCAGACCTCTTCTGTTGCTCCAGGATAGACTGTTGATTCATAGACTACGATATCGTTGGACTTAAGCAAGCCACCAATAGCTTCTGATGCTTTGATCAAAGGTGTGAGATCTGGCTGCTTATAGTCATCGATAGGAGTCGGAACCGTCACAATAAAGAAATTACAGTCTTTTAGTGATTGAATATCTGAGCTATAGCTTAGATGTTTCGCTTGAGAGAGCTCTTCTGTACTAACCTCTAACGTATGATCTTTGCCTGCCTGTAATGATGCAATACGACTTGCATTGATATCAAAACCAATCACTGGATACTGCTTACCAAATTCAACGGCTAACGGCAAACCAACATAACCAAGACCAATGACTGCTATTTTTATATTATTTATATCAAACATAGTTTACCCAACTAATCTTGAAATTAAAAAAAGTTAAAAAATATAAATATAAAAATATCTATTTATATATCAAGTTTCTGACTAGATTGCGATGGTATACGCTTTTTACTTAGTATTACCATATGCATAATTATAATGGTAACTGTATTTGCCAATTAAACCTTGTTTTACATCGTTAAGGATTAGGCCATCAACATTTACATTAGCTTTATTAAGTTGCTTAACTGCATATACTAGCTGTCCTTCTATAGACTTATCGAATCTAGTCACCATCAGTACTTTGTCAGCATATTGCGCTAGTATCATTGCATCGGAGGCGGCGAGTACAGGCGGCGAGTCTATAACAATGTAATCATAATGTGCACTGACTTCTGTCATTAAACCACTAAACTTGTCACTAGATAGTAGAGATGCTGGATTATGAGGTTTTTTTCCTCTAGGTATAAAGTCTACACCGTCTAAGCTAGTCGGATGAACAACATCAACTAGATTCTGACCCTCTTGCTGAAAGTAATCTGCCAGTCCATTATCCTGCGTCATATTAAATACTTTGTGTAGCTCACCCAAACGCATGTCAGCATCAATAACTAGTATCTTTTTATTTAGCTGAGAGAACACCTCAGCTAAGTTCGATGATATAAATGACTTACCGACTCCTGGACTCTCACCAGTAATGAGTATAACCTTCGCACGATGTCCAGATTTGCTCTCGGATGGCATACCGAACATCAGGCTAGTTCGTAGACTTTTGATAGCTTCATAACTAAGACTATTAACATCATTATGAGCAAGCAATCTACTGGCCGATTTTTTACTTTTGTTTAATCTGGCCAATAATGGTGACCGTGGAATAGTAGCTATCACAGGTACACCTGTTTTTGACTCCAAACGATCAGGATCTTTGACCACACTTCTAAGCATGTTTTTAAGCAAAACTGCCATAATACCGAGTAATAATCCCGTTAGTGTAGCAATTAAGACAATCAGCGATTTTTTCGGCGCTATAGCACGGTAAGTATTAATTGGCAAATCAATAATGCGCGCAAATCCTACTTGACCTGCCTTTACGATCTGGAGTTGTTGATAGTTTTTGAGTAACGCTAAATAAATTTCTCTGTTGATACTAACGTCTTCAGATAGTTGTAAGAACTCTCTTTGTATTTCAGGAAGTCCTTCTATTCTAGTATCAACTTCTTGGATTCTGCTTTGTAACTCTGCAATTTGATCGTCAACTTGTATAACTAATGGATGTTCATCAGTATAGTATGTTGTCAAATCTGCTTTTTTTAGTCTGAGCTCACTTAACTGGCTATCAATTCGAGCATTCTCAGCTACTAAGATTGATGCTTCTTGTTCAATATCGATAGTACCATTCTCAGTACGGAACTTATTGAAAGCAGCTTCAGAGTCCTCAAGCTCTTTCCTCAAATCTGGGATTTGAGTTTCCATAAAATCTAAAGTTTTGGTCGTCTCTTCTGAGCCACGAGAGTTGTTCTGATCCATATAAGACAATACAATTTGTCGTAAAACTCGACTAATCTGATCTTGGTTCGACCCAACCATTTTTAGTTCAATGATACCAGTCTGATTACCGACTTCCGCTACAGTTAAAGCACTATTGATCGCATTTGTAGTGTTTTGAAGCGACTGCTTAGTGATACTGATAGGACGATCATCACTAGGTAACTCATTGACTGTAATCTCAATTAAACCTTGAGTACCATTGAAGCGATTAGACTTATTTAATTGACCTTTGAAAGTGTCAAAACCACTAGTCAAAGTAAAGCCGTTATCAGAGCTCACCAAAGTAAATAGCGTATCAAGGTAGTCCTCTGATACATCAAACTGGCTTACTTGAGCTTGACCATCACTGGTTTCTAATAGCACATAGGTAGGGAGGTTTTCTTGAGAATAAGTACGATTGCTTTGAATTTTATCGATCGCAGTTACAGTTGGATCATTTAAACGTATCGAAAGATTAAGTAAGTCAACTACAGGTTTCAGTACCATACGTGACTTTATCAGCTCAGCTTCTGTCTGTGCAGGACTAGATTCTGAAGGGACTAAATCGGAGATACCAGACCCCAATGCTGAGATCCCTCCTGAGCTACTTTCGATCTGAATAAGAGCATCTGATTGGAATGTAGTCGTTTCATAGCGGCTATATAGCACACCTATGAGTAGCCCTAATAACGCAAAAAATAGTATTGTCTTCCAACCACGCAATATAGAAAACAAAAGAACCAGTATATTTACATCGCTGGTATCATCTGTAGCAGGTCTCGATAGGTTCTTTGAATCTGAAGTCATAACTATATATTCGTCATTTTAAGTTAGTTTTTTAACAGTAATAAGTTGGTTATTATGGTTCTTCAACTAATCTTGTTAATCCAAGGTTCTATGCTATCGACAATATCCTGTCTCGCTGTCTCAAATAAAGAGATATCATGTCGATAAGGGTCAGCGATGTCTTGATCATTCCAATGACCTATCTTAAAGGTCTTGCCTCGACAATGTGGCCAACGCTCTTCTATCCATTTCGTCTGACCGTCAGACATTGTAAATATTAAATCTGCTCTCATTACCAAGTTTTCATCAATTTGCTTGGCAACGTGATTCGACATATCTATATTGTAGGGTGCCATAACTTCTTGCGAGTTGGGATCAACTGGATTCCCAACTAGTGCACCAAGACCTGCAGACTCTATATGTTTGTCAGGGTACTTTTCTTGCAGTAGCGCTTCTGCTATCGGACTACGGCATATGTTGCCTACACAAACCACCAAGATGTTATTAAAGCTCATAATTTATCACTTTACCTAAAAGGTTGATATGCTTCTGATCGCAGACGAAGACGGCAACAACGCACTGAGCACTCGGTTCCAACGAGTTAGCCCTGTAGGATCGACATACACAATATCATTGGGTAGCATCTCAAAACGATTCGCTAATGGAAAACTTGTAATAGTCTGCATATCTACGTAATAAATTTTTGTGCGTTGATAGCCAGTATCATCGCGAACCACATAGACTTTAGCAGCATTGGCAGTATTAGAGTTGAGACCTGCAGACTCCCCTATAACCTGAGCCAAATTGAGTCCTTGCTCTAATATAGGTACTGGCGCGACTCTACCAAATTCGCCTAAAACATATACTTTATTAGTATCAAGATCATCGATAAAGATTGAATCACCATCTTGCACATAAATTTGATTGGCTGATGATCCTATTTCGCGAAGTGATTGTAGATTTATTTTGTAGCTTGTGCCATTGCGATTCAGGGTGATGTTATTAGAATCACCTGTAGGAGTCACTCCGCCTGCCATGGAGATTGCACTGTACAACGATACGGGTGCATCAGTGATGTTAAATTCGCCTGATTTATTGACTTGACCATCAATAATGAAGCTGTTGCCGGTATATTCAATCACTTTGACTTGAGGGTCCGAATATTTTAGATATCGTTGCAATTGGCCTCGTAGTTTAGAGGTGAATTGAGGAACACTCATGCCACTTGCTTGGATACGACCTATAAGAGGAATCTGAACCAAACCTTGTTGGTCAACGACTAAACTTGCTGTCGAAGCATTAATGTTCGGGTAATCTACAAGTATGATACTAAGAACATCACCCTTAGCTATACGATAGTCTACGCGGTTAGAGGTTCTTACTAAACGCTGCAAATCCTGACTCGGCTGAACTACCCGTTTGGGCGGTAATGTAGTTAAAGTGAGAGGCTGTACCATAAACTCAATGCCATTCTCAGCAGTGAAAACGCCTACTGGTGGCAAATCACCTACTTGTAATCCAGAATTAATAGTCGTCGTTGCACAACCAGATAGCAAACTAATCGATAGTAAGCTTGTTGTAGCCAGTAGCTTAGATGATTGATGCATATATAAGACCCTTAATAAACTAGAAATGATCACAAGTTTTAATACCAAACTGACAACTCAATCAGGAGACTATTATTTTGTAAGCAAAAAAAACAATGTCATAATAACATATGTGATTATAGATTGAACTAATAGGTTGTTTTTTTGGTTAAAATTACTATTCCGTAACGTCATACTTAAAAATCACGGACACATAAATAAGTAAGCAACATGATTGATAGACAGATGTATTTTTGTGTATCAGTACTTTTATGTATTATCATCCTTATATAACAATATCTTTATATAAATATCTAGTCCTCATATCTAAGTAACTCAAACTAGGCAATCACAAGTCATCACTCTTGCATGAGAAGCCATTTGGTTAGAATCAGTTGAAAGTGCTGTATAACACTTATATTTAGCGTAGAATAGTCAATGATTGTATTATCAATACTACATTGAGAAATGTAGCCCTAACCGACTCAAGGAAAGTATTATGAAAGATGAGAAATTACAAAAAGCGCTCGCCCGTATGGGTCTTGGCTCACGCCGTCAGATGGAAGAAGTCATCAAAGCCGGACGCGTTTCCGTCAATAATGGGCCTGCAACTATTGGCGATCGCGTCAGCCCCGGTGATGAGCTCCGCGTTGATGGTCGTCAGATCAAATACACCGCTGAGAATGAAAAGCGTCGCCGCGTTATCGCTTATTACAAGCCTGAGGGCGAGATTTGTTCAGCGAACGATCCAGAGGGTCGTCCAACCGTATTTGAGCGCTTGCCGAAACTGACTCATGATCGTTGGGTCATGGTCGGTCGGTTGGATATTAACTCCTCAGGTCTGCTGTTGTTCACTAATGACGGCGAGATGGCACATCGCTTGATGCATCCCTCTAGTGAGATCACTCGTGAGTACGCGGTGCGCATACTGGGTGAAGTGACGCCAGATATCGCTCGCAACTTGACTTCAGGCGTGATGCTAGAGGATGGCATGGCGCAGTTTGAGGATATCAAAGCGGGCGGCGGTGAAGGCGTCAATAAGTGGTATCATGTACAGCTCAAAGAAGGTCGTAACCGCGAAGTTCGTCGTCTGTTTGAGTCGCAAGGTCTCAAGGTTAGCCGTCTATTACGTACGCGCTACGGTAGTATAGATCTACCAAAAGAGCTGCGTACAGGTCGTCATATCGAATTGGACAAAAAAGATATCAACACGTTAACTGATCTAGTTAGCTTGCGTCCGCGTTATGGCACAGGGTTACATGGTGCGGCCAAAGACAAGCAAGAACGCATTAAGAACAAGCCACTAAAAGCGCGTCGTACGGATAGTCGTAGCAGTGGTGATAATCGTAGCCGCAATAGCGAAAAGCCAAAAAGCAGCGGTAGTCCTGCCAGCCGCGGAACGCGCAATACTCGTGATCGTAACGACAAGCGTTAGTATTTAAGTTAAGCCTTATATTTACAAACAAAAAGCTGCCAGTGATAATTATCGCTGGCAGCTTTTTATTGGACTTAAACGTTTAACTACTAATCTCTAAACGTTTTGACTGTCCACATAATTTTTCATCACTTTTAAATCCTGTAAATGCTGTCGCTCTACGCTCTTTAGTAAACTGTCTAAGCGCGTCTCTATGTTATCTAGCACCTGTTGTAATAACTCACTGGCCTCGTTATGTCTCTCATAACGGTTTGTATTAGTATATCCATCCATCGTCATTAGATGATAGTAACTCGCTAACATTTCAGGCAGTCTTGTCTGTAATAGCTTATTGACGATAAATTGTGACTCGCTGATCGCAGGCGTTATATTTTGCTTTTGCATGCTCTGCTGGTAGTTATCGAAGTTTGCCACTTTATTATCAATACGCTGGAGCTGACTCAATTGGCTATTAGGCAGGCAGCTTAAATGCTCTTTATTCAATTTAAGTTGTTGCCATCTCGCCTGATTAAGTAACCTCGGCGTCTGCGAGTCGTGATACGTGAGTACGCCTGGAGTAATGCCAACGGCTTTGTGCAACGCATGCCAGCCTTTTCGACCTAAATAAATAGTAGCCACTGTACCTGCGACACCGATACCTATTAGAATACTCATATAAGTTACCCTCTTACTCTTAACCCTCTAACCCTTACTCGCGTTAGTAGTATCCTGCGTAATTTTCCCTATTCCTTGTCTAAATGGGTCGTTTGTAATACTTGCACAGTATTGTCTTGAGTAGGATTATTGAAACGCTGTTGCAAGTAGCGATTGGTCACCAGTAGCTTTTGACCGTCTTGATGGTATGACGCATTAAGCAAATCATCAAATTGAATATTAATCGTCCCTAGTACCTCAAGTAATGCCTCTTTACCTGTAACGTTAGAGTTCTTAATCTTAGTTGTATCTGCGCGCGTACCCTCTAAGTCATGCAAACGACGATAATCAGCGACGGCTTCAGGAATGTGCTTATCCATCAAGTTTTGAATCATAATATAGGTTTCAGTTACCGTATCTTTATCATCAATTTTACCATCATTATTAGTATCACCATAAATCAAAGATAGTTTTTCACCCTTGGTATTAATCTGAGTTAGAGCGGTTTTGACATCATTTGGCAGACTTTTCTCAGGGATATAACCAAGTTGCGGCATCGCTTCGTATTCAAGCATTTTGGGCGCAGTGACTTTTTTGATACCGCGATAACCCAAATAGATACCCGCCACTGGTAGCACCCCGTATAGGATAAACATTACGAACATGGCAGTCACTTGAGTCATTGATTTTTCCTTTTTTGTTTAGATTATGGCAAAAAGAGTTAATTTTGCGTACGACTTTTGACATAACGGTGCGTTGAAGCTAAGCGGTTGAGAACGGTTTGATGCAACTCATCTAAAAGCTCATCAAGCTCGTAGTCGATCTCAAGGAATAAATCGGTAAGCATATCCCCTGCCGTCATACTGCCCTGAGCTATGTTATTTTTGGTACGGTGGGGACTAAAACGTTGTAGCTGCTCATAGTGATATAGAGCTTCTGGAATGCTCTCAGTCACCAGTTTATCAATAACGAATTGACGCTCATTGTGCTGCTGCTGTTGCTGCTCGTTCAGCTCTTGGCTCCACTCACGGTAGCGTTTGAGCTTGCCATTGATACGGTCAAGGATAGCGACCGCTTCAATCGGCATCGCATTTAGGGTGGCCTCATCGACCACTTCAACCAGTTCAGTCATAATCGGACAACGTCCATGTTTGAGATACCACAAGGTATCGGGGTCAAAGGGAGGGCGATTAGGCGAGCGCCACTGGGCACGATTAGCCATATATCTATCGGTGAGAGGGGTTGGCGTACCGACATTGCTCACTTGTGCTAGCGCATCACAAATACGCTCAACACGCTTTGGTTCACGTAGTGGTGAAACCAAAGTTTGGGAATCCAGAGTTTGGGAATCTAGGGTTTGCACGCCTGTATTTTGCGCACCGCTCTGTGCATTTTGATTTTGAGCCTGCCCTTGAATTTGAGTATTATTATCGGTATTCATAGCCGCCTGCTGTGCATTTTTGGCAGCCGTAGTCGGCAAATCATCTTGCTCTTGCCCAAATGACTGTAGCATTCTTGCCAAACTTAACACCATGACCGGCTTTACTCCTCGCCTATTATCTTAGTAGTACTTTTTAGTCAAACTTATCATCTGCGCTTGCGGCCATTTTACATGCTGCTTTATAGCTTGCAAGCACAGGCCTGATACCGTATCTTAACAGTTTTTTGCGGCGCTGCCAGTAAGCAAACGTCACCATTTCTCCCTTACTATTCGAGCAAAATACTATGAATGCCCCTGATTATATCTCTGGTTTTTTGCTTGGCTTATCGCTCATTATTGCTATCGGCTCACAAAACGCCTTTGTCCTCAAACAAGGCCTTCGACGTGAGCATATCTTTTATATCTGCCTGTTTTGTGCGGTGAGTGACGCCCTACTTATCTCAGCTGGCGTAGCAGGGTTTAGCACAGTGACTGCCCGTTTCCCGCAAGTGGTCAGTATCGCCAAGATTGCAGGCGTCGTGTTCTTGTTAGGGTACGGACTTCAAAGTTTATACGCCAGCGTGCGTGTGTCTCATGCCTTGACTGTCGAGGGACAAGTGGTCACGAGCCTAAAAAAATCCTTGCTACTCTGCTTTGGGTTTACTTGGCTTAATCCGCACGTCTACTTAGATACCTTGGTGCTCGTAGGCATGGTTTCAACAGGCGCTAGTAGTAAATTGGTATTCGCACTCGGCGCCGTCAGCGCCTCTTTTGTGTTTTTCTTTGGGCTTGGCTATGGTGCAAGGCTACTCAAACCGCTATTTGCTAAGCCGAAAGCATGGAATATCTTGGATGCGCTAGTCGGACTGCTTATGTTCTATTTAGCATGGCACTTGTACCGTAGCTAACCCTGTAAATTTTATATGAAGCAATATGCAAAAATAAAAATAGAGACGCGAAAAAACCAAACATACTGGGTATGTTTGGTCTTTTTATATTAAAAGCTATTTTTACATCTGAGGCTTCGACATATTGTTTGGTGCTTAGACTTAGTACTTAAACTAAGCACTCTTAATATCGAAACAAACAATTAAGCATGAATGTACTAAGTTGAGTGCAAAAAGACAACTTGTAACAGACTCTACAGCAGATCAGGAAATAGCGTACGCAAACCACTGACGATAATCTCAATAGAGACCGCAGCGAGCAGCATTCCCATAATTCGGCTCATGATGTTGAGGCCAGTATCGCCCAGTAAGCGACTGATGCGTCCTGCTGCCATTAGCGCTAGATAACAGAACAGGCTAATCAGTAAGCCTGCGATCAATACCGCAGAGACTTTTAAGATGCCAGAAACTTGTGAAGAGTAAATAATTACGGTTGAGATGCCGCCAGGCCCTATCATCATTGGAATAGCTAAGGGTACGACGGCAGATGCAGTACTTGGCGGCGAGCTTTGGATGTGATCAACATCGAAGTTCTCTTGATCCGGTTTTACTGGATTACCCTCACCATTCATCATGTTAAGGGCAATTAAGAACACTAATATACCCCCTGCCAGCTGAAACGAGCCGATAGAGATGCCTAGAGCTTTTAGCAACAGCTCTCCTGCTACCGTAAAAAAGCTAATGGTGATAAAAATAGTCAAACAAGCAATACGGGCAACTTTACGTCGATTGATCATCGAGTAGCCGCGCGTCAAATCCAAAAACAAGGTCAATGCACTAAAGGGGTTGATCAAGACCACAAAGGCTAAGATAATTTTGATGATTTCAGTATCCACTGAGTGCTCACTTGTCTATCATAAAACTTCAGCAAAAAAATAAGGTCACCGTGCGTAAGCGACGGTGACCCAGTAGGCGTTTAATGGCGGCATTATATCATAAGTATATTATTCGATAAATACTAACCCTCAAAATCAGGCACTAAAATCAAGCCCAATATCAAGCGCGGTTGTACTGTGTGTGAGGTAACCCATCGCGATAAAATCAACGCCCGTTTTTGCCACTGCTTGTACGCTCTCAGGAGTAATACCGCCCGAAGCTTCAGTCTTGGCACGGCTTTGGCACATAGCGACCGCTTGCGTGAGTATCTCAGGCGACATATTATCGAGTAAGACCAGCTGCGCGCCAGCGTCCAAAGCCTGCTCTAGCTGCTCTAAAGTATCAACCTCGACCTCAATCGGTAGCAAGTGCCCAGCAAAATCCTGCGCCTGCTTGATAGCGGTTGCAATATCCCCTGCGATAGCGATGTGATTGTCTTTGATCAAGATAGCATCGTCGAGTCCTAAGCGGTGATTGCGTCCACCGCCACAGCGTACTGCGTACTTCTGCACGATACGTAACCCTGGAATAGTCTTACGGGTACATGTAATCTGCGCGGGATACTCTGCCACGCTATCAACAATGTGGCGAGTGGCGGTCGCAATGCCGCTCAGATGGGTCATAAAGTTTAAAGCAGTACGCTCTGCGGTCAACAAGTGTCTGGCATTACCGCTTACCGTGGCTAGTACTGTCCCTGCGACCACGCTTTCACCATCGCTAATCTTGGCTACAAATGCAATCTTGGCATCAACCATAGCAAAAGACAATCGCGCCAAATCCATGCCACATATCACCCCAGCCTGCCGTGCTTTGATCTGTAATTGTGCTTGCTTGTCCGCTGGAATGGTCGCCTGCGACGTCACGTCACCTCGACGTCCTAAGTCCTCTAACAAGGCGGCCTCAACTAAGGGCTTGAGTAATACGTCATCTATCGCAGGCTCTGCTACTATGCTCATCTATCTTGCCTTTTATTAATTTATATTTAAACTCAAAATGAGCATAAATATAGCGTATAGAGCACAAACTGGCAAGATAGATTATTTATTTATTTAGAGAAATGGCTAAACCAACGCTTGGTATCTATTATTTGCGTTTGGGTAACTTGCTATCCATAAGCAGACTTTGTAATTCAATATCATGACGGAAACGGTAAAGTTTTGCGGGACGACCACGACTAGCGCTACTACTCTCGCCCGTTGCCATCACTAGGTTCTGAGTGTCGAGCAGGCGGCGAAAGTTCTGCTTATGAAGTGGCATGCCAGAGAGCGCTTCGACGCTCTTTTGTAGCTCTGACAAAGTAAATACATCAGGTGTAAGACCAAAGATAAGGGGCTGATACTCTATCTTGGCACGTAGTCTAGAGATTGCTGTGGCGATAACACGACGATGATCGTAATACATCGGTACGCCCATAACCTTTGACCACTCGCTTGGCAATTTATGAGAGCGATAACTGGCAGGGTAAGCCGGCGCTTCAGGGATGAGTCCTGCCTCATAGAGTATCTCATAGCGCAGTAAGGCATGTTCAGCGATCCACTCACTATCTGCATATTCTTTACTTGTACTTTGTTTATGATCCAACACTTTTGTGCCTACGCCCCAGCACAGACCGATACGCTGACGACGACGTGATATGGCAGCGGTATCGCTCGCGGTGTCTGCCCAAGCTAGTAGCTCAGGTACGATGAGACGCTCGATAATATCAGGTGTGCCTAGCAGGTGATTCTCCCATGGAAAATACTCATACCAGTCTCGCCATAGTGCTTGGCTTTGTAAGTTGGTTTGTGTCTCTTGCACCAGTCCAAGGTAGCTGACATAGACCAGCGCATGACCATCTACGTTGCGCCGGTTGGTATCCACAAAGGTATAAAGCTGCTCGATGTACCCTAAAGGCTGCTGAGTCTGTTCCTCAACCCACTCGCGCACGCCGGCTTGCAAAGAGCGATGTAAGGGCATCAAAGGCCCATTAGGGAGCAGTTTACCTTGGTCAACTGTCAAGACACGCGCGGTGTGATCGGTAATAGCGATAAGTACCGCAACTACCTCCGTAGTACCACTGCCTTGCTGATGAGCGTGTGAATAAGACAACGTCATGGTGTAAGAGTTACCTGTGCTTAGTTAAGGATTAAACTTTTAGTTAATAAGGGGTAATAGCATCTAGTATAGCTGTCTTGTCTTAATATCATAGTAGATCGCGTAAATTAAAGATAATACTTAAGATAAATAGCCCTCAAATCTCTTTTAGTCACAAAAACAACTTGTATTTATGCTCAAAATGAGCATAATTAGAACCTATCCACTAAAAATGCTGTCACAAAACATACTTGCGCTTATTTTTCTCTCTACTGAACCCTTGTTACTGTCATAAAAGAGACCACGACTTATGAAAATCTATCCCTATGACGCTCCTGTATTAAGCACTGATAATCGTAGTACTATCCAAACTAAGATTGACTATGCAAAAGCAAAAGCACCAACAGACTTGCCACGTACTGAACGCTTGATCGTTGAAAATAATATCAAGCAGTTATTAGAAGAACACAATGCGGTACTAGTCGCTCACTATTACGTTGACCCTTTTATCCAAGACCTAGCGCTAGCGACAGGCGGCTGCGTCGGCGACTCACTTGAGATGGCGCGCTTTGGTCAAGCACATAGTGCACAGACATTAGTCGTGGCAGGGGTGCGCTTTATGGGCGAGTCTGCCAAGATTCTGAGCATGGAGAAGACCGTGCTCATGGCGGATTTAGAGGCGGAGTGCTCGCTCGATCTCGGCTGCCCAGCTGATGAGTTCTCAGCGTTTTGCGATGCGCATCCTGAGCGCACGGTTGTGGTCTACGCTAATACGAGTGCGGCAGTCAAGGCGCGCGCTGATTGGGTGGTGACCTCCTCTGTCGGTATCGATATTATCCGTCATCTCCATGACAAAGGCGAAAAGATCATCTGGGGTCCTGATCGCCATTTAGGTAAATACATCGCGCAAGAAACCGGCGCTGATATGCTGCTATGGCAGGGCTCGTGCTTAGTTCACAATGAGTTTAAAGCCACTGAGCTTGCGCAATTAAAACAGCAGCACCCTGACGCAAAAGTACTAGTACATCCTGAATCACCCGATAGCGTGGTCGCTCTCGCTGATGTGGTTGGCTCAACCAGCAAATTGCTCAAATCAACATACGAGATGGACGCCGATACTTTTATTGTCGCCACTGACTTAGGTATCTTGCATGAAATGCAAAAACGCTCACCAAATAAGCACTTTTTGGCCGCACCAACAGCAGGTGAAAGCGCGAGCTGTAAGAGCTGCGCGTTCTGTCCGTGGATGGCAATGAATGGCTTGCAAGGTATTGAGCGCTGTTTGACTGAACGTAGCGGTGAAGTATTGATGTCAGCTGAACTGGCAGTCGCCGCCAAAAAACCGTTGCAACGCATGCTGGATTTCGCTGAGGCGCAAAAGCAGCGTGTTGCCACAAGCGGTGATATTGTCAAAGACCGTACCCTATTCGCCAACGTTGGAGCTGCCTAAAATGAATGGACGAGCAAGCGCTGATAAAACACCTATCATACAAACTGATGTCCTTATTATCGGGGCTGGCCTAGCCGGCTTAAGTACTGCTTTGGCCTTACCTGAATCGCTACGTATTACGGTACTAAGCAAAGCCGCGCTTGAGGTCTGTTCAAGTCATTATGCGCAAGGCGGCATAGCTGCTAGCTTGGATAAAGACGACTCTATCACCGATCATATCGCGGATACTTTAGTCGCTGGTGCTGGATTATGTACTACCCATAATACTTCTGAGATTTTGGGCGCAGGACAATCGGCAGTGCAATGGCTATGCGAACAAGGCGTGCCTTTTACTCAAATTCCTCAGCCCCATTTTGAACAAAATATTGATATTCAATCAAAGCATACACTACAAACGACAGACCTACATTTAACCCAAGAAGGTGGACATGGTCGCCGCCGTGTGGCTCACGCTGATGATGCGACAGGTCGGCATATTATGGAGACCTTGACGCTTAAAGCGCAGAGTGCGACGAATATTACCATCCTGCCCTTTCATGAAGCGCTAAGCCTTTTAACTTATGACGATGAACTTAAATCCTGCTACGGGGCGCACGTGTTCGATCATAATACGGGACGCCGTCTTAGTTTTCACAGTCGCGCCGTCGTACTGGCTAGTGGCGGTTTGGGGCAACTGTTCAAACGTGCCAGTGCGCCTAACGTCTGCGTCGGTGATGGGGTCATGATGGCATGGCAAGCAGGATGCCGCTTAGCCAATTTGGAGTTTATCCAGTTTCATCCGACGGGTCTTGCGTTGAGCGATAGTAGCTTTTTGATCTCAGAGGCGCTACGCGGTGAAGGGGGACATCTGTATTGTCCGCAAACGGGCAAGCGCTTTATGCTAGAGGTTGATACGCGCGCAGAGCTGGCGCCGCGCGATATCGTAGCGCGCGCGATAGCTGAGCAGATTAGCAATAATGGTTTGGGCTATGTGCATCTTGATATTAGTCATCTGCCAAGTGACTTTATTAAAGATCATTTTCCGCAGATTTATCAGACGCTGCTTGATCTCGGTATCGACATAACTACTGACCCTATTCCAGTCGCGCCTACAGCGCATTATAGCTGCGGCGGTGTGGTCGCTGACGCACGCGGTATGACTGATGTAGCAGGACTCTATGCGGCTGGTGAAGTCGCCTACACAGGCTTGCACGGTGCCAATCGCTTGGCCAGTAACTCCTTATTAGAATGCGTAGTCGTCGGCCGTAATATCGCTACTGACTTGCCGCGTTACCTAAACGAGATATCAGTATGTGACAATGTCAGCTCTTCTAATAATTCTGGGCGTATGTTTTGGACGCCGCCTGTCTTAGCGGACACGCAAACTATTAGCTTACTCAAAGATACGAGCACTTGCACTAGTAATACCGTCACTTATAACGATACTGATCTTTATATTGATAACATTGATATTGATAGTATGGGTCGCATCACTACCCAGCTAAAAACACTTATGAGTACGCACATGGGCATCACTCGTAGCGCTGTGAAGTTACAGCAAGCACTGGTACAAATAGCAAAATGGCAGCAACGTCTGCAAGCAGGTCTGACGGAAATTAATACCACACAGAGCACGATGACGGCACAAGGGCTGGCGCATTTTCAATTAAGCAGACAATTACAACTAGCGACTTTAATTATTGAGTCGGCCTATCAGCGATACGAGAGTCGCGGTGGTCATTATCGTACTGACTACCCACATATGGCAGATAAGGCGAGAACCAGTACAATTGCACCGCTTATAGATACCGCACTGCTTAAAAACGCTTGTTCAATGAAAAATATCTTTCATGATGTAGATGAACAAGCGCCGGCACTTGTCGCCAGCTAAAATTCATAGTAGAACCTATGTCCTACTATGATACACTCTCCAGCCTCCTAAAAACGCCTTGTAAACCATTGCGAGCGTATCACTATGCAAAGCCTTATTACCCTCATTCTCGTCCTTACCCCGATGTTTATTGGCTTTGCAATTCCATCGAATCCAAAGATGACGATCCTCGCTGATAAAGGTCTATCGTACTTGGTCTTCATTATTTTGACCGTGATCGGCATTGAGCTGTCACAAGTTGAGGGTCTGGGCGGTCAAGTGGGAGAAATTGCGCTCTATGTGACCGTGCTATCGATATTGACAATTGGTACAGGGCTCATCGGGCTCATGGTTTTTGATCGTCTAAAACCTTGGCAAGCCAAACAACTCGCCACAAAATCGAGAGAACATCGCGTCAGTATTCGTGGCAGCTTAGCGCAAGTCATATGCGTGGTCATCGGTATGGTGATAGGTTATTTTTTGCCCGACAATTTTATGCCGCCTGAAAACACCATGACTATTCTACTGATGATACTTATCTTACTCGTTGGCATTGGTCTTAAAGGCTCAGGTATTACTTTGAAAGAGGTGTTGCTCAATAAACGCGGAGTGGAGATGAGTGTGATCTTTACTTTGGCAGTATTGGTGGGCGGGGTGATATTTGCCATGCTGTTCAGTGAAGTATCATGGACGAAAGGCTTAGCCTTAGCGTCGGGCTTTGGTTGGTATTCGTTATCGGCTATCGTCATGACCGATGCTTATGGGGCGATTTGGGGTAGCGTCGCGCTCTTTAATGATCTCATCCGTGAGTTCTTTGCACTAATATTTATCCCCGTCTTTATGCGCAAATATCCCTCAGCCGCGGTCGGACTTGGCGGCGCGACCAGTTTAGACTTTACGCTGCCGATTATTCAACAATCAGGTGGACTAAAGGTCGTACCCCTAGCGATTAGCTTTGGCTTTATTATTAATATTGTATCCCCGGTGCTGATGGTGTTGTTTTCGGCGTTGGGCTGAGTATAGGTGCTTAAGCACTATTCACTGTTTAGGCTAACGGCAGCTCTTTATCCACCTGACAAGTACTATCATGCCACTGGATAAACTCATTAATAGCAGCTTGTTCTGGTTTAACCTCTTTACTAGAAAAACTCTCGACATAACGACACGCTTTGTAGCCTTGAGCAAAGGTGTCGTAATCCGCAATCCACTTCTTCCTAGCGTCAAGCTCTGCGTAGCGTGACTCATTCTTTATGGCATCGACGTCTTCAGCAGGCCGCGACCAAAAATCTGTGGTAGGAATATTTTTGTCTAATACTCGCTTCTCGTTGACCTCACTTATACGCCAAGGCTTGGCCGTGAGGCGCGCGCGAAAGCATTGCTGCACTTGACACAGACGTACATAATTCGCATCAGCGTAAAAGGTAGTAAACCACTCAGCGACGACTTTATCGCTTGGCGCGATGGTATCGTGAGTGGCTACGATACGAAAGCCTGCGGGCGTCTCATACAAACGAAAAGATTCTGTAGGATGGCTATCGATACGCTTTTGAATTAAATTAGTCACAAAAGGTTGTAGAGAGGCTTTGTCATCCGTGTATTTTTGTATGCGTGCTTTGTCTTTTTGGTTGGCTTGTTGCCATAGATAAGCCGTGACGCCTATCATAAATGCTAATAGCCATAACCACGACAGCCCCAGATAAGCGATGATACTGGCGACAAAAATAAAGACAAACACAAAAAACCAAACCTTTATTTTAGTTGAGGACGAGCTTTTAGTGGTGACTGAAGCAGGTATAAAACCGTCAGCGTTGTACTGCTCAGGATAGAGATGGCTTAATAGATCATCATTATCAACATCAATGATAGCGATATTGTCGACGTTAGCGACTTGCGCGCCGTAGCTGTTGCGCGTGACGATCAGCTGCGTTAACGCCTCTTTTAATGATACAGATGAAGGGAAAACTTGCTTAGAGACGATCTGCTCGCGGATGGGAATGCCGTTATTCTCATTGTATTCTTCCTTGCGCTCACGGCGTAGTATATCCTCGCCTACCAGCCAGCGTTTATGCGCCTCAGCTACTCGTAATCTGGCATGCTCTAGAGCATCGCTTTGACTGATATCCGACCAGCCATAGCGTTTAATTGTCGCTTGTTTAGAAGGTTGATTAGCTTTCGCAGGCGAGTTAAAGCGATGTTTATGTTGCGCCCAGTATGTAGGGATGAGCATGGGGTTTGCCTTTGGATTATTGTTTTAAACCGAAATCTATTTGTCAAATACTCGATGTTCGAAATTCAAAACCTGTGCTTGATTTTAAGCATTTTAAAAAGTCAAAAATAATTAATCCAGAGGCTCCTCAGCCAGCCCATAAACTCGGCGATTCATAGATTTGCCATCTTCAGTATCAGAAGATGCAATAGGCTGTTTGGCGCCATAACTGGCAGTGCTCAAACGATTAGGATCAATTTGATGCTGCATTATCAGATAGTTTTTGACGATAAGCGTTCTATTTCTTGCTAGAGCATTTGGTTGCAAGGCTGTATCATTAGCTGATGTTTCATCTGTTGAAGCATGTCCTTCAATAGCCATAGTTGCCGTATCATACTCTTGTAGCTTTTGAGCTACTCTATCAAGCTCAAGCTGATACTCCGATGATAACTCACTACTGCCCTTGGCGAAAAAAGCTCGATATTCCATTTTTAGAACACCTATTAACATAAGGTTAAGAGGACAGCCCCTTTCATCTACTGTTATGTTCATTGGAGTGCCTGGGCACATATCTATATCATCAGAATATCCATCGCTATCACTATCTAAACTAACTTCAACGACGGGTATATCAATAATTTGGTCTGTTCGATTGTTTGAAACAGGGTTTGGTACTGGAGTCTGGCAAGCTGACAAAACTAAAAAGCTCAGCGAAATTGAAATTATCTTTGTTAATTGAATTTTCATACTATCTCACCTTCAAAACTCTGTGCAATTTAGGAGCGTTTGATTATACCTCTCATACACCGACATCCAACCGTATACTCGCTGATTCATATTGGCACCCTCCTCAGTATCATTAGAGGCAATAGGGCTATCGGCACCACAATCAAAGGTTCGAATTCTATTTGTTGGCAGGTCAAGAGTAACCAAATAATCTTTGATACTTTGCGCGCGCGCACTTGCTAAAGAGATAGAAGATAACTGCTGAAACGAACCTTTAGTATTTGGAGTCTTATCCTCAGCGGTGTGCTGTTCGAGTTTAGAGGTATGCCCTTGGACAAAAAACTCTAGATTGGAGCAGCGATCTGCGAACGCTATAATTTTATCTAATTCCGAGGTGTATTTATCTTTTAATTCAGCACTATCTTTATCAAAGAATACTCGTAGCTCCATAGATAAAGTATCTTCTAAAGTTACAAGCATAGGTTTGCCATTTTTATCGACAGGTGGCGGCTCAGCTATACAAATGGAGGGCTCTATAGCTTCTTTTTCAGGACTACTCTCAACTGAAGTCACTGATTGGCATCCTGATGTTGCCACCATGCCTATCATCATTAACGTGGCAGAGACTTTTATTGTCTTAGACTTAGTCATAGCAAACCCTTTATCGATTATGATAAATCATACTTCTACTTAAACTATTCTACATAGAACCCCTAAACCCCACTCGCCTGTTTAGCAAACAAGCGCATTAAAGGTTTAATCTTTCCAACACGGTACATGCCTTCATTGCGGATTTGTTGGATGGGGCGTAGCTGCGCGGCTGATCCTGCGAACAGCCAGTTCAGTGCTGAGAAACTATGCATCATGAGACTATTATGCGGACGACGCAGACGCTCATAACGGCGCAGCGTTTGATTGCTACCCCAACTGGTATCGCCACTACGGGCAAAGTCATGAGTGAGCTGATCGTACAGAGCCTGTACATCGAGCATCCCTAGATTGAGTCCTTGCCCTGCTAGCGGATGTACACCATGCGCGGCGTCCCCTATCAAAACTAGATTGTCTGAGGCGTAGCTTTTGGCTTGCTGAGCCGCTAACGGCCAACTGGCAATCGACTCTATCTTTTCTATTGCCCCAAGCTCGTAGTTACTCGCCGAAGCGAGCTTATCAGCGATAGTGCGCTCGTCTTCTTCTAGTAGTGCGAGTGCTTGATTGCGCGGTAGTGTCCAGACGACCGATTGCCAATGCTCTGGACGTGCCTTGTCTTCCTCTGTGATGTCCGCTAACGGCAATAGTGCCAACGTACCAGTAGGCAGCATAGCTTGACGGGCAGTGGCATTATGCGGTTTGGCCGTTTGAATCGCGCAGCAAATCGCCGTTTGATTATAGTCGAGGATATCGAGCCCAATAGCAGCCTTTTGGCGCACGAACGAGCTGCGACCATCGGCACCAACGACCAGTTGAGCATTAATAACCGTATCATCATCTAAAGTGACGCGGTAGCCCAACTCTGTGCCAAGCCAATCCATTTGCGTCACCTTTTGCCCTTTGATGACGGTTAAATAATCGCTTATATCGTCCTCTAACAGACGCTGCCATAGTGCGTGTTCAATGACTAACGGCTCCACCATACTGCCGAGCATCACTTTATCATTCTGTGTATCGCTATCATCACCGAATAACAGCTCACCTCTACCGTTTAATTGCCAAACTTGCATTTGTGAGTAGTCGGCTTTACGCGTAGATTTGGCTATCTTCTGCCAGACGCTCACGTTTTTTAATAAATTAATACTTGCCATACTTAAGGCATAGACACGGGCATCACGGCGCTCTAGCACGGTTTGCCATTCAGACTCGCTACGGGTAGGACTGGCATCGACCAAGGTAACGGGCATTTTAGCTTGTGCCAGCTTTAGCGCGAGCGTCGCGCCAACAACGCCGCCGCCGATGATCAAGGTATGATTGTGCTTCATAATTAGTATCCAGAATATAAGCTGTAAGATATATGATAAAGGGTTATTAAGCTTTAAAGGTAGTCATTAAGACTTTAATCCCATCGCATAAGTCGCTACTAAGGGTTTGATATTTGGTAATTTATCAAAGGCAAGTAAGGCGACATTACGCACAAGCTTAATCGCTGGATTGGAATGGGTAAAGCCATGCACAACGGCATCACAAAAAAGTATCACGCGTTTTTGATCGGTTTGGCGTGCTTTTTCATAGCGTTTTAGCAAAGCGGCATCACCTATATCAGCACTCTTTAACACCTGCGCGCTCATCATTTGCGCCAGCGCGTGCGCATCTCGCATACAGAGGTTAAAGCCTTGACCTGCAACAGGATGTAAGGTGTGGGCGGCATTACCCATGATAACGCAGCGCCCAGCGACTTGTTGATCAGCGAGCACACGTGTTAGCGGATACGCGCCGCGACGACCTGCTTTAATGAAAGTGCCTGCGCGCGTACCAAAGGCCTGTTGCATCGTCGCTAAGAAGAGCGCATCGTCTTCTAAATATTGCGTCTCATCTCCAGTAGGGCACACCCATACCACCGAGCGTCTATAGCCTGTTTGGAACTCATCATTGCCATCACCCTCAGGATCAGTCAGTGGCAACACAGCGAGCGGCCCTGCTGGGCTAAAGCGCTCAATAGCGACATGTTCGTGCGGCTTATCAGTCTCGATAACACCAACGATAGCGGTCTGACCATAATCATAAGTTTTTGTACCGATATCTAGCAGTTGACGCACGGTTGAATCACGACCATCGCAAGCGACCAGTACGCAGCCTTGCAACTGTTGTACGTTCGCATCGCCCTGATCATAGAAGGCTAAGCTGACGCTATCTTGGGTCTGCTCGACGCTAGTGACATCGGCATTATCGATGAGCGTAATGAGTGGCGACGCTTTGGCTGCTAGCAGTAGTTTGCGGCCAAGCCAAGCGTTTTCCATCACTTGTCCGAACGACTCAACGCCCTCCTCTTCTTTGCTCAGCTGCGCGCGCCCAAAACTGCCCTGCTCGCTGATCTGTACGGCATCGATACGACAGGCATGGCTTTGTAACTTATCCCACAGACCAATCTCTTGGTAAATCTGTACCGTACGCCGTGATAAAGCGGTATTACGGCTGTCCAAGTAGTGACTGCGCTGTTCGTCGTCGTCGGGACTGATATCAGGATAGCTGTTTTTTTCGAGTAGCGTGCTGGCTATGCCATGATGCGCAAGCAGTAAGGCAAAAGACAAGCCGACATGCCCGCCACCTGCGATCAGTACTTGCTGAGACGTTAAGCTGTCTTTATTATTAGAATAATCACTTGAAATTTGCTCTATTGTCTCTTCTTCATTATGCATAGTTGTCTGTCCTATTTTGACTGAATAAGTCTACTTTAAATATTAGGGCGTGTTATTTTTATAAGTATAAGTGAGGTTTAAAGGATAGATTACCACAAGTTGTACCCCTTGCATTCTGCTTCCTTGCTGACTTTGACGATACCTATACCGTAGATAGATTAGCAAATAGCAGTTATTGAACCAAAGAGCTATTATCGACGGTAACAGTTGCAATCGCCATACAAAAACAGACCCTTATCGCGTGCGGCTTGGCTTGAAATTTATATTCTATGAACCATAATGAGAGTAGAGATTTTACTTATTGCACCAATCATTCTGTCAGCTATTTAGCCCTAAAGATAAGGGTCAACCATACAAGGATAATCATTTGACTGATTCCATGAGCCGCCGTATCAAGTTTGAATCGCTTACCCCAGCACAGCTCAAAACTGTGCTTGGTGAATACAACAATCACATGAAGTATATCCAAGAGCGCCTCGATATCAAGATCAGTCAGCGCCAAGGTGATTTTTGTTTAAGTGGTGATATCACTAATGTTGAGCGCGGTGAACGCATCATTTATAAGATGGTGGACGAAGCACAGAACACCAAAGATATTAGTGCAGCTGAACTTCACCTCATTATTCAAGCGAGTATCTCGCGTGAACAGGATATGGCAGATGACGAGCTGAATAGAGAGCATGATGAAGATGAATACGATGATGCGGACGAGTTCACACCCATTAGTCTGCGTACGCGCAAAGGCCGAATCATCCCACGCGGCGGCAATCAGCAAGCTTATGTCAAAAATATCTTAAACTCTGATGTGTCCTTTGGCATCGGTCCTGCGGGTACCGGTAAGACTTATCTGGCTGTCGCCTGTGCGGTCGATATGATTGAGCGTAACGAGATTGAGCGGATTTTGCTCGTGCGCCCTGCGGTAGAAGCTGGTGAGAAACTTGGGTTCTTGCCGGGTGATTTAACGCAAAAAATCGATCCGTATTTACGTCCGCTTTATGACGCCTTATATGAGATGCTCGGCTTTGAAAAGGTCGGTAAGATGCTTGAGCGTCAAGTTATTGAAGTTGCCCCACTCGCTTATATGCGTGGTCGTACCTTAAATAACTCATTTGTGATTTTGGATGAGGCGCAAAACACCACTCCTGAGCAAATGAAAATGTTCTTAACACGTTTAGGCTTTGGCTCGCGCGCGGTAATTACAGGTGATATCACTCAAGTCGATCTGCCGCGTGGTAGCAAATCGGGTCTTGCACAAGCGATGGATATCTTAAGCGGTATCGAAGAGATTCATATCACTAAGTTTGATTCAAAAGACGTAGTACGCCATCAACTGGTGCAAAAGATTGTCGAAGCATATGATGTGTTCGATGATGAACAGTTTGAGCTACAAGAAAAGCGTAAGTTTGAACGGATTAAAGAGCAAGAGCGCCGGCAGGCCATAACAGATGCAGCAGCTAAGCTCTAGTTAGCATAATAATTTTGATTTAAAACCGGACTACATGTTCGGTTTTTTTGCATAACTTTTTGCATAACAGGGATACTGTAATGAGCAAAGATAATAGAGATGACAAAAGTAGCGCCGACTCATACAGCGCCGATTTAGATATTAGTGCTATTGAGACTATAGATGCTGACACCGTAGAGACATTTTATAATTATAAAAACTTAACAAGTGTCATGGTAGCAACGCTTGATTATATAGATAAGCGCATGACGGATGATTTAGTGCTACCCTACCTTGCAGATATCAGTGAGGCGCTTTGGCAAAGCAAAGCTAAGTCACTAGATATTTATATTACCGATGAGCCTGAAGGACGCGCGCTCAATAGGGAGGCGCGAAATAAGGATTATGCGACTAATATTTTGTCTTATCCAAGTGATTTACCTGCCAGTATCATAGAGTTGATGCCGACGTTGCCTTTGGGTGAGCTAATCATCTGTCACAAGGTAGTCGCGTGCGAAGCTGCCGAGCAAAACAAAAGCCTAGCGCAGCATATCAGCCATTTAATAGTACATGGCATCTTGCATCTGCTAGGCTTCGATCATGAAATCGGTCAAGTTGAACAAGACGAGATGGAGCGCTTTGAGATTGAGATACTGGCAGGATTAGAGATATCTAACCCTTATCTTTGATAGTTGACTCAATCGCTTTAGTCCTTATCCATCGGTATTTTCTGTGATTGATCCATATTAGTCATCATCTGATCCAAGCCTTTGATATGAACGCTCCGCTGCGGGAAAGGAATGTCGATTTTCTCACTGTCGAACACCTCTTTAAATTGCTCGAGCAAAGCGCATTGCATCGACCACCAATCAGCATTAGTGGTCCAAACATTTAGAGTTAAATCAACTGAGTTATCCCCCAAATTGGTGACTCGAACGATAGGCTCGGGATCATCAAAAGCAACAGGGTTCTCTTTAGCCAATTTTAGTATTAGATCTTTAGCTCTTTTGATATCAGCGTCGTAACCGACACCTATAGTGATATCGACGCGGCGATTGGGCAGCGCAGTATAGTTGACGACCGCTGAGGTGGTAATATCACCATTAGGGATAATGACGTCATGATTGTTGATTGTGGTTAGATGAGTGTTGACCAAAGTAATTTCAGTGACCGTTCCAGTGTAGCTGCTAATTTGCACATAATCGCCTTTTACAAAAGGGCGAAAGGTCACAATTATAATACCCGCAGCAAAGTTTGATAGCTGATCTTTAAGCGATAAACCAATCGCTACTGCCGCGCCGCCCAAGATGGCGACAACAGAAGTAGTATGTACCCCGATCTCATTAAGCGCTGCCAATATGACGATGACCAATAAAATACCATAGAGCAAACGACTCAAAAAATTGGCCGCAGTGGCTTCTAAGTGGCTGCGCACCATCATACGATTGATAAAAGTCACCAGCTTTTTGGCAATCCAGCGTCCTATGACAAATATCAAAAGCGCTAAAGCAATCTTGGCAAGTACGGTTAGCGTATTGTGGGTCAATGCTGCGATATCGAAAGTAAATCCTAAAAATTCCATATTAACTCTTTAACATTTAATAATTTTGAAGGTTAGCAGTCTCAAGCTTTAATTATTCATCTGCAAGACCACTTAGTAAGTAACATCTTTAATAAATGACTTCGACAGTATCGCTGTATCGATAAGTACGAATCAGACGTAGCTCAAAAATATCGCTCATATCTTTAGTGAATTTGCCAAAGGGCGCGGCTTTACGTACCGATTGTTTAGCCCCTTCATCTAATATCGTCGATCCTGAACTCTCAAGCAGGCTAATGGCCTTGATCGTACCGTCGTTATTTAAGATAACCATCAACCGCACCTCACCAGTGATACCTTGCGTACGCGCCTGCGCTGGATAATTCAGGTTGCCAACGCGCTCTACGTACTCACGAAAAGTATTGAGATAATCAGCTGCCGCGCCTTTGGTCGTCGAATTGCTATCTAACGTGACAGCTTTTGATTGGGTGGCATAGACCTGTTGGCGCTGCGATAGCTGCGTCTCCAAAGTTGCAATCTGTTTGCGCAAACGCGCCTCTTGTACAATTACATTATCTTGTGCCTGTTTGCTGTCGTTGTCAGACTCAATGCTCGCTTGACGCCAGCTCAGCGTCGTACGCAGGTAGCTCTCTTGATGCCGCTGTTGCCGCACTTGTCTCTGTAAGGTAACGATATCTTGGGTTTGGCTGATCTGTAGTGCTGGCATAGAGCTGATATGAGCGCTCTCTTGTCTAACCCTCTCAGCGACCGTACCGCTGCCCTCTTGTGAGCCATTAGCGATAAAGTTTGCCTCTTTATTGGGCGTCATATTATCCGTCAACACTTGAGCCACATCTTGCATGACGGCCGCAGGTTCTTGCCCTGCTGAAAAGCCAATACCGAAGATAACCATAGCGTGCACAGTAATAGCTATAAAAATAGCGACCGGCAAGCTGATATTTTTTTTGAGCGCTTTCGCTGAAAAATGATGATGATATGAGTCTTGAATAGGAGTCACAAGGAATCTCAGCTTTAACCACTAAAATGATCTGGACACTATCATAACATGAGGCGCGATTAAACGGCTATACCCTCAAATCATGGCAACTATGCGCTGTTGTGTTTGTACTATTTTATTGAGGTGATTTGCTACAATGTCGGCCTATCGGTTTTGTAGTACCGCTCAATGCTATATACTATTTTTAGTCATGAGCACATGCTATAAAGTATAGTGTGTTTTTACTCTTGTACGATTCACCACCTTTCATCAGATATATTATAATTATGCACAAGGATAATCAGTTTGAGTAACTTTGATCGTTCAGACAAATTTGATCATTTCTTTGAAAACATGGGTGATCGCTTCAGCGATTCATTTAGTGATGGCTGGAGCAATGTCTCGCAAGCGATCAAAAATCTATATAACAAGACGACTAACAAGATTGAAGATGAGCTATCAATACCAGTAGCTGAGCAATATGTTAACGATGCGCTGCAAAAGTTCGTCACTGACAATGTAGGTGCTATCTTAGAGATACGCGTCGAGCTTCATGAGGATTGGTTCCGTCTGTTTTGTACTATCAATGCTGCTGGGATTTATGCCGAAGTGGCGAGTAATTTTAGCTTAGTCCATGTGCAACTTGACCGTAATGTTCAACGTTTTGTCTTTGGTCAATTAACCAACACTGACGTGCTCAATCTGCGCTGTGAATCCTTTATTAAACGTCAAGGCGTCAAACTCGTTGTTTGGTTTTATCATAGTATCCTCAAAAAAGATCCTTTGGGATTTATTCTATCTTATATCAATATCGCACGCGCCAAAGACGAGATTATCTATCTCGATATCAATCGCTGGCTCAAAAAGAATCAAAAAATCATGAGCACCCTACGCAAGGTGCAAGTGAACTATGGCACAGTTGAAGAGCAGCAAATGGTACTAAAGACTCAAGTTAACTATCGTGACTTGCTCGGTGGTAGTAGTGGTGAGGACATTATCAATGACGATGATAAGAACAATGATTTAGACGATAGCTATTACGGTACGGGCGGTGAGCCTGAGCTGATGAAAGGTCCGATCCATCCTGTAGAGGATGCGACTGAACCTAGCAAGGTATAAGTTGTTTTATCTCAACAATAAAAGACGGATTAGCAATTGGCTAGTCCGTCTTTTTTGTTTTTACTACGCTAATCTTTTGACCACTAATTACCAATAATTTTCGACAGCTATATTGCCCTCACCGCGGCGATTCATGACTAAACCTAGAGCCTTTAGAGTCTCTTTGGTATCCTCCACCATATCAGGATTACCGCACAGCATAATATGAGTACTATCGATATCGAGTGCTAGGCCAGCACGTTCCTGTAAGGTGCCATCTGTGAGTAGCTTAGGTAATCGATCGCTTAATGCACCCTCAATCGTTTCGCGAGTGACAATAGGAATAAAGGTGAACGTCGCAGGATTATCAACTAGTGAGCCAAAATCCTCTTGCAAGCGCTCAATCTGCTCAACATAGGCGAGCTCATCAAGACTTCGCGCACTATAGGCCAAGATAATCTGCTCATAATCCTGCCACGTCTGCAAGTCCTGTAGCATTGACAAAAACGGCGCAAGGCCTGTACCTGTCGCTAGTAACCATAGATCTTTTGGTTCTGGCTTTTGGTAGCGAGCCAAGGTCAAAAACCCAAACGACGTCATATTAAGTAGTAACTCATCGCCCACTTCTAGATACTGAAGCTGAGATGTAAATGCACCATCAGCGATGACAATAGAAAAAAACTCTAGCACCTCATCAAAGGGTGACGACACGATGGAGTAAGCACGAAAGATATCTTCATCAGGCGCATTGACGTCAGTTTGGTTATTAAAGTGCTGGTAATACTTTAACTGGCTAGGATTGACACCCAAGCGTACAAATTGTCCTGCGGTAAATTTAAAGCTATCAGGACGGCTAACGGTAAAGCTAAATAAATTAGGCGTCCAAGTGGTTTTACTTAGTACTTTGACAGTTTGAATGTTGTCGCTCATAGCAGTAACCTCTTATAGATCTTATTATCAAGATTTTGATGGCTAATAGTAAAAAGCTAATAGCAAAAAAGTGCGCTAAGCTTAACATAAACTTAGCGCACCTTGGTTTTGTCAGTGTTGTTATCAGTAATAGACCCTATTCATCTTTACTATTTTAGCTTTTACCAGACACGTGCGATACTTGCCCATTCAATCATACTATTCGGTAAAATCCCGAAGAAGAGAATAGCCAAAGTCACGCCAATGACCATAATACCGCCAGTACGCAGGCCCCATTGTCCAGACACATCGAACTCTACATAAGCCTTTGGACGTTTAAATAGCGTTAGCATGACGCGCAGGTAATAGAACAGACCAATAGAGCTACCCAAGATGATCATCGCCGCCAAGAACCAATTGGTACCTTGTACCGCAGCGAGTACTGCAAATAGCTTGGTAATAAAGCCTGCCGTCAGCGGAATACCGGCAAGCGATAACATCATAATCGTCATGACGGCAGTCAGTACGGGACGACGCCAAAACAGACCTTGGTAATGTACCAACTCATCTGCCTCTCCTGAGAGTCTGTAAGGACTTGACATCAAGGTCACAACGCCAAACGCACCGATGGATGTAAAAGCGTACACTGCCATATACATACTAGAGATACTATCAGCACCCGCGCCAAGACTTACGATAACGATCAGCACATAACCCATATGAGCGATGGAGGAATACCCAAGCAGGCGCTTAAGGTTAGTCTGACGTACCGCTAGCAGGTTACCCACCAAGATAGACAACGTGGCCATAACCATCAATAGCATCTGTACAGACGGTAGAGCAAGCAGTGAGGTATCAATCAAGAATCTGACCGCAAGCGCCATCATCGCCACTTTCGAGACTGAAGCTAGATAAGTCGCAATAGGTGCAGGAGCGCCTTCATAGACATCAGGCGTCCAAGCATGAAAAGGAGCTGCTGATAGTTTAAAGGCGATACCGAACATCATCATAGCCACGCCAAGTATCAATAGCGGCGACTCAAAGGAATCTGCAAGCATAATACTAATAGACTTGAACCCTAATGAGCCGACCTGCGCGTAAATAAACGCCATACCCATGAGCAAAGTCGCTGAAGCCGCCGCCGATAACACGAGATACTTAAGCCCTGACTCAAGGGACTTCTCACGTAAGAACGTATAAGCGAGCAAGCCATAGAGTGGCACTGAGAGCAGCTCTAAGCTCATAAAGAACGCCGCTAGATGCTGCGCGCACACCATCAGTAGCGCACCGACAGTAGAAATCAAGATGAGCATATACAGCTCTTCTTTATTATCCTTTAAATTTGCCAGATAAGCATAAGACAACGTACAGCAAGCCAGCGCGCAGACGAGAATAATCATCATGTTGAACTGTGCAAAGTTATCCACTACAAACAGCTGTTCGGCAGTAGGTAATAGAGACTCGCGTTCAATTATGCCTAGCATTTGACCGATTAAGGTAAATAGTGCGATATTTAATCCAGCAACAGTGATCGTGCCTGTAATCGTATGCGAGCGCTTGATAGTAATCGCTATCATTACTAGCAGCACCGTTATCACGACGATAATAATAGGCGCATAAGGCATCAGCCCCATCAAATCATTCATCATAAAATCATTCATGAATTAACGTGCCTCCATTGCATCAAGTGGTTGCAACACATTTGCTTGTGACACTTCACTGTAAATGTAAGCGTTATTGATCCATTGCATAGAGTGACTTGAAGTATCCAATATGGGTTGCGGATACAATCCAAGCCAAACCAGCCCGACTGCTAATACGAGCAGCAATGATATCTCGCGGCGACCCAAGTCTCTCAACGGACGCTCAGGCAAACCGTGTGAGCGCGTATGATGCAAGGCAACCTCTTTAGTTTTATTGTCACCAAATAAAGCACGGTAAATCAATATAAGCGAGTATAGTCCTGCCAATACCAAGCTAAACGTTGCCAGTACAACGAACACTGGATACTGAGCAAAAGCACCAAACAAGATCATAAACTCGCCGATAAAGTTACCTGTACCAGGAATACCCAGTAGCGCGGCACAAAAGAACATTAAGGTAGGGGCATAATAACGGAACTGTCCCCACATGCCACCCATAACGGTCAAATCGCGCGTGTGCAAACGCTCGTATAGCTGCCCTGCCATAATAAACAGAGCCGCTGAACTTAAACCATGCGCGAGCATTTGAATCATTAGCCCTTGTAAGCTGAGTAGCGTCCCTGCATAAATCGCTAATACGACAAAACCCATATGCGAGATACTGGTATAAGCCAATAGGCGCTTCATATCGGTTTGCATAAAGGCAAGCCACGCGCCATAAAAGATACCGATCGTACCCAAAGTCATGGCTATCGGTGCAAACTCTTGTGAAGCGTTAGGAAACAACGGCAAGACAAAGCGAATCAAACCATAAGCGGCGGTCTTAATCAGTACCCCAGCCAAATCCACCGAACCTGCGGTTGGTGCTTGTGCGTGTGCATCAGGCAGCCAACCATGAAAAGGTAGAATAGGCAGCTTGACCGCAAAGCCAATAAAGAAGCACAGCATGATCGGATATTCCCAGCCACCAAGGCTAGTACCGAGCAGATCATTGTAGTTAAAGCTGACTACGCCGCTTTGAGAATAACTGATAATCACCAGCACCAAGATACCAACGAGCATAATAAGCCCAGAGGCTTGGGTATAAATGAAAAACTTGGTCGCTGCATATTCTTTGGTTTTACCTACAACGTCATGACCCCAAATAGCGATCAAGAAATAGATAGGTACAAGCATCATCTCCCAAAAGAAGAAGAACAAAAATAGATCAATCGCTAAGAATACCCCAATGACCCCACCCAAACTCCAAAGTAAGTTGAGATGGAAGAACCCGACGCGGCGCTGAATCTCGTTCCAAGAACAAGCGACTGCGGCAACCCCTAAAAGTCCTGTCAGCGCAATCATCAGTAGCGACATGCCATCCATCGCCAAATGGAAACTAATACCGAAGCTCGGTATCCAAGGCACACTGAACTCAGCCATCCAAGGCACCGCAGACTGCGGCGCGATGACCTGTTTACTCATACCGCTAAAGTCGCCATATTGCCATAGCACGAGCGACAATAAAAAGGTCAGCGTCATACCTATTAGAGCAATCCAGCGCGGTAAACGCTTATTAAAACGCTCAACCAGCCAGCACAGCAAACCTGCTATAAAGGGTATTGCAATCAGCGCCGGTAGCATCCACGTTTGTTGTAACTCAATCATCTTATACCACCGTTATCATGACCAGTACGAGTAATACAGCAACGCCCAAGCCAAAGCTTGCGGCATAACCTCGAAGTGACCCTGTTTGTGTCACAGACAACATCCTATTACCAGCTGATGCCAGCATCGGTAATACATTCCACGTTTTATCAATAGGATCAGCTTTGAATAAGCGGCCGATGAATAAAAAAGGTTTTACAAAAACTATATCGTATAGCGCATCAAATCCCATACCGTGGTAGCACCAGTAATATAGCGCACCGCCGATACTCGAGCGCTTAAAACGCGTCAGCATGCGGCCTTTGTCAACGACGTACAGCAATGCAGCTATCACGAGTCCTGCGCCCATAGCGCCCATAGCGATATACTCTGCGGTGTGCTTGGCTTCTGCATGACCAGCCACTTCTAATAGATGACCAACGCTTTCAGGTAATACGCCTTGTAATGGCGGTACAATCATAGCGCCGACTGCGGTCGATAACACCAGTAGCACCGTAAGCGGCAACCAATAAGAGACGCCCGTTAACTTATGAGCGTGAGTCTTCTCTTCACCAAAGAAGATGATCCAAATCATACGGAAGGTATAAATAGCGGTCAAGAAAGCACCGAACACACCCATATAAAACAGTACCTGATGTCCGGTTGCATAGGACTCCCAAAGGATCGCTTCTTTAGAGTAAAAGCCTACGGTTATCCAAGGAATAGCTGCTAGAGCGCCGCCACCGATGATATAACACCAAAATACTAAAGGAATCTTACGACGCAAACCGCCCATCTTAAAGATATCTTGCTCATGATGAACGGCTAATATGACCGCACCTGACGACAAGAACAACAAGGCTTTAAAAAAGGCATGCGTCATCAAGTGGAAGATAGCCCCTTGCCAAGCGCCAACGCCTAATGCCAAGAACATATAACCGATTTGACTCATCGTTGAGTAGGCTAATATACGCTTGATGTCGGTTTGTACTAACGCACAGAATCCTGCGACCATCAACGTCAATGCGCCTACTGCCCCAACCCAGTACAATAAGATACCTGGCGTGAGAACAAATAATGGATGCAAACGGGCAATAAGATATACCCCAGCGGTAACCATCGTCGCCGCGTGAATCAGTGCCGATACAGGTGTTGGACCTGCCATCGCATCAGCGAGCCACGTATGTAGTGGAATCTGCGCAGATTTACCCATAGCGCCGCCAACGATCATCATCGTGGTCAAAATCATTACCGGATCATTGATGCTAAACATCTCAGGTGCGCGAGTGATAATCTCTTGAATATTCAAGGTTCCAAACTCGCGGAACAACAAGAATAAACCAAAGGCCAAGAACACATCACCCACGCGGGTAACGGTAAAGGCTTTTATCGCAGCGCGGCCATTAGCACGGTGCTCGTAATAAAAACCAATCAGCAAATAAGAGCAGATACCTACGCCTTCCCAGCCTAGATATAGCAGCAATAGATCATCTGCTAGTACTAGCAGTAGCATACTGGCGACAAACAAATTCATATAACTAAAAAATCGTGCAAAGCCTTTATCACCTTTCATGTACCAAGCAGCAAATAGGTGGATCAAAAAGCCAATGCCAGTAATGACCCCAGTCATGGTTAAAGCAAGGCCATCGAAGCTAAGACCAAAGCTCGGTGCAAAATCACCGACTTGCATCCAAGTCCAAAGCGGTACTTCTATGACCGTGCCCGCAGGATAAGTGGTCAAAAAGGTGTAGCTAACGACCAAAGTACAAAGCGCTGATAGCCCCATACTGCCCACACCGACAAAGCTGGCGGCTTGCTCTGTGAGCTTGTCACGCATAAAGGCTAAAATTAAAAAGCCAATGAGCGGGAGTATGAAGGTTAATGGTAATAAACTCATGACATTATCCTCTCATCTCATTGGCGCTATCGACATCGAGATGCCCACGCTTATGATAAAACTGTAATAGTATAGCCAGACCGATTGAGGCTTCAGCAGCTGCTAAAGTCAGAATAAAGATGAACATAATCTGTCCATCTGGATCGACCCAGCGGCTGCCTGCAACGATAAACGCTAGCGCTGCGGCGTTCATCATAATCTCAAGGCTCATGAGCATAAATAAGAAATTGCGCCGTACCATAACGCCGCATAGACCAATGGCAAATAAGATACCTGCCAAGATAAGTCCATGGCTCATGGGTATGATACCCAGTACGTTTTGTACTTCAAGAGCAGGCATTGCTATCTGCGCTACCTCATGGGCGAACGGCATAGTTGATACATCCTGGGCTACGCTTACTGCTTGTACCATCAGTCTGACTCCTTGCGCGTAGCTTTTGTGCCTATTTGCTTGCCCACATAGTTGTGTGGATCAACGTCTTTATACTCGTAAGGCTCAGCTGAATTAAGCGTATTCCCGTCACTATCACCGCTACGATCGGAATGATTAGCTTCTCTATTGTCGATGCTGCGCTCCGTGTTACGAGCGACATTATTAAGCGTTAAGCGTTTACTGGGGTCACGAACAGTATCATCGATCGCTATCTCATCATTCAATGTCGGCTTGCCTAAATGGTAAGCGGCAACCAAAGCTCCAAGTAGTAATAATGCGGCTACTTCAACGAGCATAATATACTTACTAAATAAGGCCAAACCAACTGCTTTGGCGGGTACAGTAATTCCGCCGATAACCGCCGCCTCGTCGTGATTGATACCGATAAACGCGTAGAGCACAACAGCGATAATAAATGTTAACCCTGTCGGGATAGCCCACGTTCTAGCATCCAGCCAGCGCTCTTCTCGTGCCTCGCTTGCCATGCCTAAATTGAGCATCATAATGACAAAGACGAATAGCACTAAGATGGCACCCGCATAAACGATAATCTCAAGCGCCCCTGCAAATGGCGCACCTAGTATAAACATGATACCTGCAACTGCCAATAGTGAGACGATCATTGATAATATCGCGTGGACTGGATTGGCATGAATGACAACGCGTAAGCTTGCAAAGATAGCCACTGCCGCCAGCGCATAGAACCCTGCTAAGTCAGGATTATTCAAAATAGTCATCATGGCAGCAAGCTCCTCAGATCAATAGGCGCCGCTTCGTTTTGCGCAGAACCTTTAGGCTTGTCTGCGACCGCCATACCGGTAACGCGGTAATAGTTATAATCAGGATACTTGCCAGGGCCTGAGATAAGCAGATGCTCTTTTTCATATACCAAATCCTGACGATTGTATTCACCAATCTCAAAATCAGGGGTCATCTGAATAGCCGTGGTCGGACAAGCTTCTTCACACATTCCGCAAAATATGCAACGCGAGAAGTTAATGCGAAAAAACTCAGGATACCAGCGCCCGTCATCACGCTCCGCTTTTTGTAGCGAGATACAGCCGACAGGGCAAGCCACCGCACATAGATTACAAGCCACACAGCGCTCATCCCCATCTGGATCACGGGTCAGAACAATACGCCCACGAAAACGCGGCGGTACAGGTACGGCCTGTTCAGGATAGAGTATGGTATCGCGCGGCCTTATCGCATGGCTATTGACCATCCACATACTACGAACGATAGTAAACATACCGACGAGCGTCTTTTTTATAGCGGTAATCATTGTCTTATTATCCTTGTTGGCATAAGCCCTATCTCATTAGCAAAATGACAGCGGCGGTAACCAGCAGATTAATTAAGGTGACAGGTAAGCAAACTTTCCAGCCAAAGTTCATCACCTGATCATACCGTGGACGCATAAGCGAGCCACGTGCCAAGATGAACATTGTCATAAAGAATAGCGTTTTTATCATGAACCAAAATGCAGGCGGCACAAAGGGAATATCTAAGTTAAAAGGCGCAAGCCAGCCCCCAAAGAACAGACAAGTCATCAGGGCAGAGATGAGCACGACGTTGACATATTCTCCGATGAAGAACATACCAAATTTCATGCCAGAATATTCGACATGATAACCCTCAGCAAGCTCTTGTTCCGCTTCTGGTTGATCAAAGGGATGTCTATGAGTGACCGCAACACCTGCGACTACAAAGGTCAAAAACCCTAAGAACTGCGGGATAATGTACCAGCCATCTATTTGTGATTCAACGATCTCACGCAAATTAAAAGAGCCCGTCAACGCGACTACGCCCATAAGTGATAGGCCTAAAAAAACCTCATAGCTGATCGTTTGCGCCGCCGAGCGCAGACCACCAAGTAGCGAAAATTTATTTGCTGACGCCCAGCCGCCGAACATCACTGCATAAACGGCAATACCTGCCATAGCAAAAAAGAATAATATCCCAATGTCCCAGTCTGCAACGCCTAGTGTGGGCGAGATAGGAATAATGGCAAACGATGCCAATGCGGTAAACATCGCCACCGCAGGTGCTAAGGTGAACATGAACTTGTCAGTGAAGTTTGGCGTCCAATCCTCTTTAAAGAAGATTTTGAGCATATCTGCTACAAGCTGCAACGAGCCAAAAGGTCCCACACGGTTAGGACCATAACGATCTTGCCATAATGCAAGCATGCGGCGCTCATAGATAATCATCATGGCGGCAACCATGACGACGACCAAAAATATAACAATCGATTGCACGACCAAAAACAAAATAGACCAGGCATCAAAGGTCATCATATTTGCCAAAAAAGCAGGCACATCAGGGATAATACGAGTCACTTGCATCCTACGCCCCTTGATCGCTAGTTGGTGCTATTAGCGCCTCATCTAAATTGTTCATATCATCCGCCATATCACCTGTGATACCCACGGGCATATCGACCCTGCGTACTGACGCAGGTAGCGTCGGATGAATGATATCTACTTGTCCTACTGGGTAGCCGATACAGCCCTCAGCTAGATATTGTACCAGTTGCACAGGCAGAGTCATTTGCTGATTGCTAATCTCTATAGCCAAGTAGTCTCCAGCGAGCAAACCCCAAGCCTTGGCATCATCCATACCAACGCGCCAACTGGCGACCGGTAGTTGCTCAGTCACGATTGGACTACGCGAGGCCATCATAGAGCTGGCATAGATATTATAAATAGGTACCAATTTGGCTTTACCTTCATTCATATCTGTTACCGCGCGAGATCCTGCCTCTGGTGCCACATATTGACGGCTCGGCAAGCGCTCAAGACTATCGAACAAGCGCACCCCTGGATCACCGCCTTTAAGGTGACCGCCAACTTTGTCTTGATACTTATTCCAAGCTTGCGGCGAGTTCCAACCAGCAGCACTTGCAAAAGGAATCATCGAACCTGGCGTTTTGTCACCGCTATACCCTTCCATCGAAAAGGTCAGACCAGTATCAAGATCTTTTGGCTGCATAGGCTCGTGTACTGATATCGGCGCGCGCATTGCGGTACGACCAGAGTAACGGCGCGGTTCACGAGCGATTTTAAGTCCTGTAATACGGTAGTCCGCATCGGGCGCAGCACCCTTAATACGAGCAAGTTTAGGATGCGTTGTAATCAAAGCATTGATGACATCATCAAGTTGTGTCCAGTCGACGTCTTTGCCTTCAACACTAGTATGTATCGCATGGAGCCAACGCCACCCTTCTTTAATACTGCTTAGGGGATGATAGTAGTTGTTGTCGTAGACCTGAAAGAAGCGCTGAGCACGACCCTCGCTTGATACGAGCGTGCCATCCGCTTCAGCGAAGCTTGCAGCTGGTAATACAATATCGACGTCTTTATGCCATTCAAGCAGCTGATGATCAAGCGCGATAACCGTTTTGTCGCTAAGCAGTTGCGTAAGCTTGTTGGCATCGATGGCATCGGTCAGCTGATTTTCAGCGACGATGACAACATCAAAATCTGTAGCGAGCAATTCTTCGACTGAGTGACCGCCAAGCATGCACACGCCCATGCTATTGGCGTCAGATACGGTCAGATAGATACCTGCTTGCCCGTAGTACTTTTTATTGACTTCTTTAAGCTCAAGGGTATCAGCAGGCTCACGCTCGATATCGTCTTGCGCGTCTTTATTGGTACCCGTTTCTGGTTTGGCAGGTTTAGCCTCTAACTCTTTGTCTTCTTTTGGCTGATCGCTAGCAGACTGCGCTTGTACTTCTTTTATCGTTGCGTTATGTGTCTCAACTTGCTGCTGTTCGGTGGCCTTGATAGCTTGGCGTTTTTGCGTGAGCGCTTGAGTAATCTGCGCCGCCGCCTCTATCAAAGCAATAGATGACAAGCTGCTGCCCGATATAATCAGTGGTCTGTCCGCTTGAATCAAATCATAAGCGATTTGCTCAGCGAGTGCTTGCATAGGATCAGTAGCAGTATCACTACTCTGTTCAGACGCTTGTGGATCTTTTATTTGTCCTAGATCATCAGCAAAGCTGGCAATCTTGTCAGCGACTTTGAAGCCAAGGCTGGTGATATCTTCAGGCGTTGCGACCACGCTCACTTTACTAATGTCGTCGAGCTTGGTCTGGGTGACATCAATGACGTAGACAGGGCTTAAGGCGTCCTGAGCAATGCGTTTGACAGGTTCAGCAAGCCAAGACTGAGTCTTGAGCGCCGCCGCCATTTTTAGTCCTTCGTTCTTTGCTGCTTGGCGGACTGATAATGCGACTCGAGATGACGTTTGAGTGATGTCTTCACCCAAGATCAGCACCGTATCGTGACTTTCGATCTCATTCATACTTGGGTTATAGATACCCTCAGTACTCAGCACTTCGATACATTTATGGACTATCGCTTGCTGCTGATGGTTCAAACCTGTTGAGAAGTTATCAAAACCAACGAGGTTTTTGAGTGCAAAGTTAGTCTCTAAGCTGGCTCTTGGTGATCCAATGCCGATAACTTTTTTGTCTTTGAGACGTTTGATGGTTTCGTCTAACGCATAGTCGATGTTGATTTTGACGTGTTTGTCATTAATACGTTCAAGCGCTTGGGTAGGACGATCCTCGCGGTTGACGTAGCCATACCCGAAGCGACCACGGTCACATAAGAAATAGCCGTTGACCTCGCCATTGTAGCGGTTCTCAATACGGCGCAATTCACCATAACGCTCACCAGGAGAGATGTTACATCCTGCCGAGCAGCCATGACAGATGCTAGGCGCGTATTGCATATCCCATTTGCGGTTGTAGCGCTCTGAGTGAGTTTTGTCCGTAAACACTCCTGTTGGGCAGACTTCTGTTAGATTGCCTGAGAACTCGCTTTCGAACTGACCGTCTTTGTCACGACCAAAATAAACGCGATTGTTTGAGCCATAAACGCCTAAATCTTCGCCGCCTGCGTAGTCTTTGTAGAATCTAACGCAGCGATAGCAAGCGATACAGCGATTCATCTCATGGCCGATAAAAGGCCCAAGCTCTTGATTATGATGGGTGCGTTTGGTAAAGCGATAGCGGCGCGTATTGTGACCTGACATATACGTCATGTCTTGCAGATGACAATGTCCACCCTCTTCACAAGTGGGGCAATCATGCGGATGATTGGTCATCAGCAGCTCAACCATTGACTTACGAAACGCTTTGGCCTCGTCATCGGTGACTGAGATATACATATCATTGTCTGGTGCGACCATACAGGACATCACTAGACGCCCTTTGCCCGCTTTCATGTCATCTTCACTTTGATACTGCTTGACGGCGCACTGACGGCATGAGCCTACTGAGCCGAGCGCAGGATGATAACAAAAATACGGCACATCAATACCAAGTGATAGACAGGCTTGTAGCAAGTTATCGCTGCTATCTACTTCGACAGTGATGCCGTCAATATGGATGACTGCCATGTCGCTCTCCTTATTTCACTACTGACTGAGGGTTGGCCGCGGCGTCTATGACGTCCACTCCAACCGCCTGCGTGATTTTTTGATCAAACTCAGGACGGAAATACTTGATAGCACTCATGAGTGGCTCCATCGCTCCTGGCGCGTGAGCACAAAAGGTTTTGCCAATCCATAAGTCGCGAGTCAACCCTTCTAGTTTTTCGACGTCGCCAATCTGTCCTTCACCGTCATTGATCGCGGTAAGCAACTTGACGCCCCAAGGTAGACCATCACGGCACGGAGTACAAAACCCACACGATTCGCGCTGAAAGAAAATCTCAAGGTTACGTAGTAGTGGCACCATGTCTTGTGACTCATCTACCACCATAATAAGACCGGTACCCATACGGCTACCGGCGTCTTGAATACTATCAAAATCAACGACAATATCTAAGTGATCAGCGGTCAAAAAGTCAGTGGATGCGCCGCCGGGCAACCATGCTTTTAGGGTTTTGCCCTCTATCATACCGCCTGCGAAGTCTTCGATAATCTCGCGCGCAGTATAGCCAAACGGTAGTTCCCATAGACCAGGATCATTCACCAAGCCTGAGCAGCCAAACAGCTTAGTGCCAGGCGTTTTGCTTTTGCCTTTAGCCTCTGATAGTGACTGATACCACTCTACGCCATGATCTAAGATAGCGGGCATATTACACAGAGTCTCAACATTGTTGACGACCGTTGGACGACCCCAAGCGCCAGAGATTTGTGGAAATGGCGGCTTGGTACGCGGGTTGGCACGGCGGCCTTCTAGGCAATTGATTAATGCCGTCTCTTCACCGCAAATGTAGCGACCTGCGCCCGTATGTACATGCAAATTAAAGCTAAAATCTGTTCCTAGAATGTTATCGCCCATCAAATTATTAGCGATACACTCATCAATAGCGGTGACCAAACGCTGAGCTGCCAAAATATACTCGCCGCGAATAAAGATATAACCGTCGGTGGCACCAATGGCGTGAGCGGTAATAAGCATGCCTTCGATGAGCTGAAACGGTAGGCGCTCCATTAACAAGCGATCTTTAAAGGTACCCGGCTCCATCTCATCAGCGTTGCAAATAAGATAGCGCGGCAAGCCATCAGGCGGCGACATAAAAGACCATTTAAGACCGGCGTTGAATCCTGCACCGCCGCGACCTCTGACATTAGCCGCCTTAATCATGTTCTCGACATCTTTGAACGGCTTATCTAATGCTTTTTTTAGACCGCTAAATCCTTGAAGCGACTCGTAAGTTGCTAGATCAATTACCGCGTCATGGTGCGCAAGACGCCATGTCAATGGCATAGTTTCGCTGGTGGCGGTTGCTTTGTCGCCATAGATTGGCACGCGCTGCTCGTTGAGCTGGCTTGGCGCTTTGCCTTGAGTGCGCTTAGCGATCTGCTCTGTTAAGGTAAGTCTCATGCGTATAGCTCCAATAGTTGCGCAACCTCAGTGGGCTGAATAGGGCCATAAGTGTCCTCGCCTATCAGTACCGCAGGACCTTTGTCGCAATTGCCCAAGCAGCAAATCGGTAGCAAAGTAAAACGGCCGTCAGGCGTTGTCTGCCCGTAGTCAATACCTAGATGCAAACGTAGCGCGGCCGATAATGCTTCGTATCCCGTCAAGTAACAAGCCACAGAATCACACAGTAAAATCACGTGACGACCAACAGGCTGACGATAAATACGATTAAAAAAGGTAGCGACGCCGTCCATGTCTGTGACGGGAATATCCAATAGATTGGCGATGGCATTTACTTGTGCGTCATCGACCCAGCCATTGCGCTTTTGTACTATTTTTAGAGCATCTAATGAGGCTGCGCGTGCATGCGGATAATGATGCATAAATTCATGAATAGCGTCAATCTCACTTGTGGTCAAAATACTGGCCACATCTACTTTTGGCATTTTGTCAGAAACAATTCTCATAATCTCTTATCAATCCTTACTCATCTTGCTTACTTTCAATAGTTAAGCGCTATTATCGCTAATCAATTGAAATAGAATCGCAATTTGGGGTGCCATTTGGCGATAAACTATAGATCAATCTTATCTCTTAAAGGTACGGCTAATAATGTACTAGCGATCACAATCCGCCATGACGATATCAATTGATGCCAAATACATAATAGCGTCGGACACAAGCGAGCCATTGATCACTGACGGCATCTGCTGAATATGTGCAAATGTCGGCGTGCGGATACGGGTACGATAACTCATGGTTGCTTTGTCTGAGGTGATGTAATAACTGTTCAAGCCTTTAGTGGCCTCGACTATCGTCGCACATTCCCCCGCTGGCATGACAGGGCCCCAAGAGACGGAGATAAAGTGGTTAATCAAGGTTTCGATATCGTTTAGAGTACGATCTTTTGGCGGTGGTACTGATAAAGGATGATCAGCTTTGTACGGGCCTTGCGGCATGTTATCCATACACTGACGGATAATACGTAGGGACTGACGCATCTCTTCAACTTTGACCATACAGCGATCATAAGCATCGCCATTATAGCCAATAGGTACTTCAAAGTCGTAGTTCTCATAACCCATGTACGGGCGAGCTTTACGCAAATCAAAGTCGATACCCGTCGCTCGCAGACCCGCTCCTGTTACGCCCCAAGCCAATGCTTGCTTGGCGTTGTACTGTGCGACGCCTTGGGTACGACCTTTGAGTACGCTATTTTGTAATGCCGCTTTGACATACTCATCCAAGCGCTTGGGCATCCAGTCCAAAAACTCACGAACCAAGCGCTGCCAGCCGCGCGGCAAATCAGCGGCCGTACCGCCAATACGGAACCATGCCGGGTGCATACGATAACCGGTTACCGCCTCAATCACATCATATGCTTTTTGACGATCAGTAAACATATAAAACACTGGCGTCATCCCGCCTGCATCCTGAATAAAGGTACCGACAAAGAGCAAGTTGTTAGTAATACGGAAAAACTCACTCATCATCACGCGAATGGTCTCAGCGCGCGCAGGAATAGTAATACCAGCTAGTTTCTCAACTGACATGATATATGGAAGCTCATTCATCACCCCGCCAAGGTAATCGATACGGTCGGTATATGGAATATAGGAGTGCCAGGTTTGGCGCTCCGCCATCTTTTCCGCGCCGCGATGATGATAACCAATATCGGGAATACAGTCGACGACTTCTTCGCCATCAAGCTGTAATACCAAACGGAATGCACCATGAGCGGATGGATGGTTAGGACCGATGTTCAAGAACATAAAGTCCTCATCACGTCCTGAGCGTTTCATGCCCCATTCCTCAGGGACGAAGCGCAAGTTTTCTTGCTCATACTGCTGTTTTGCCGCATTCAAAAAGTATGGCGTAAATTCTGTTGCGCGCGCATGATACTCTTTACGTAACGGATGACCTTCCCAGTACTTAGGTAGCAAGATACGAGTCAGATGCGGGTGTCCACTAAAGACAATGCCAAACATATCCCAGACTTCGCGCTCATACCAGTTGGCATTGGGCCAGATATTAGTCGCGCTTGGCACATTGAGATCATCTTCATCCAAAGCCACCTTGATACGCACATCACTATTACGCTCAAATGACATCAGATGATAAAACACGGTAAAGTCACTATCAGGCAAGCCTCTACGATGTTGACGCAAACGCTCATCCATCGCCGATAAATCAAATAGCGTGACATAGGGCTTTGGCAGCTTACGTAGAAATAGGAGAATATCTAGCAGATCGGCGCGTGCCACCCATACTGTTGGAATCTCATCAACCGTATGCTGTACGACGAACTTACCCGCGTACTTATGCGTCAGTTCTTGAATGACTGCCGGTATAGGCTTGATCTTGGGATCTATATTATCGACTACCGTGACCATGAATGAGGGTTCCCTTCATTACTCATAACTGACTGTGATAAGCGCAACGCTAAACTTCAAATGCTCAATTGCAAAATGAGGCTTTAAATACTATCTGGACTACGCAAATTTTTGACTGCAATGCGATCCGCTTGTTTGCGATCGCGCTCAGGCGTCATTTGCGGCTGATAAATGCCTTGTTCATTGACGTGAATACCCAACGGACGACGCTCTTTGGTAATCGATTCTTGAAGGAGCATCAAGCCTTGAATCAGAGCCTCTGGGCGCGGCGGGCAACCTGGCACATAGACATCAACAGGAATAATCTTGTCCACACCTTGTACCACAGAATAGATGTCGTACATGCCACCTGAGTTAGCACAGGCGCCCATAGATATAACCCATTTTGGCTCTAGCATTTGTTCATATAGACGTTGAATAACCGGTGCCATTTTGACAAAACAAGTACCTGCGACAATCATAACATCAGCCTGACGTGGCGAGGCGCGAATGACCTCAGCACCAAAGCGTGACAAATCATGAACAGCGGTCAAAGTCGTCGCGTATTCGACGTAGCAGCACGAGGTACCAAAGTTAAATGGCCACAAGGAGTGCTTGCGACCCCAGTTGGCGGTCGAGTGCACCATGTCTTCAAGTCGACCCATAAAGACGTTTTTATTAACGTCATCTTCGATAGGATCATTGACCGTTTGACGAGTCTGGGCAGGATATTGTTCAGCGTCAGGATTGGCTTTTGTTAGTGTGTATTTCATAACAGATAACCTTTATTTAAATACGCGATGACATTAGAGGTAAGGCATTAGGTATATAGGAGCAATTATTTGATCGGTTTTTGCACGTTATCATACGACGCTGAGCTGGCAAAATCCACTGTGGTCACATTGCCTGTCGTATTGATATGATCAATATTTTGCAAATGACGACGATTGGTTTCGATATTGTTTGAGACATTAATCTGACCTGAGGACTGTGCAGGTATCTTGCCTGTTGGATCAATCATGAGCTCATCGACGCCATCGAACTTGGTAATGCTGGCTAAATTGAAACCTGCAGGCGCAGCGGTTAGGCGAGCCGTTTTGTGGCGCTTGTCAGCCGGTGCCCAGTTCATCGCACCCAAACTTAGCTCATAGACCAAGCCTATGAGTAGAATAATAATAAAGACAGCGGCAGCAGCAAAACCCACCCAGCCCGCCTCTACCACCGACACTGAATAAGCATACAAGTAGAGCGCTTCTAGATCGAAAATCACAAAAAAGATAGCCACCAAATAAAATTTGGCAGACAAGCGAATACGCGCGTTACCAGAGCCGACAACACCCGCCTCAAACACCTCTTCTTTTTGTGATCCGCTTGAGCGTCCACCGAGTAACCGCGGTACGACCAGCATGAATACGACCAAACCAATAGCGGCTAGAATAAAAGCAACTGCTGACCAATCAAAAGCAGACATGATAATCCTTGCTCCTCACCCAATCTATATAAAATGCTGACCCTAAAGGAAACATCATACAGATAAAATCACAGACAGCCTGTGCTGGTAATGACCAATTATCCATATTATTGACAACTCATCTCACTTAGCGAACACGTGCATCTGCTATCAACTAGCTTAAGCATTAAGTTGCGCGAGTAAAACATTATGCTAAGTGTATTGAGTTGATGATTGCGTACAAACTTATTAAATCAATATTTTTTAATTGATTTAATAGCTCATAACGTACGGTCAATAATAGGGTGACAACTGGTATAAAATGTTTACACACTATACGCATATCAAGGTTTAAAAGCCAGTTTTTAGATGTATTGACGGGTCACTTTATATGCTACAAAACGTGTATTTTTACGCGCATGTTGTGCTAGAAAATATACGTTTGACGCCCATTTCAAACTCTCAATGGTTTAGATCATGAGCGTTAAAGTAAAGAATAGAAATAGAATGCTAGACATTCTAATCACATAGAGTGTGCTTGCTGAGTAATAAGCACGCTCACCCAAACAATACGTATGACAAACTAAACTTTTAATAAAAAAGGGACAAGCCCAATAACGGCTTGTCCCTTTGTGTTTCTACTCTAGGCTTACTAATTTTAAGCCTACTGATTGATAACGTCAACGCCTTTTGGCGGCGTGAATTTAAATTGACTGCTATTGATACTGGGGTTGAGTTTAATATTGCTAAACTTGATCGACGTGGTCTGACCTAAAGTATCGTTAAGTACCATCATCACAGGTTTACCACCACTAAAGCTCATAGACAAACTTTTAAAGCTGGCATCATTTGATTTTGGATATAGCACATAATAATTTTTGCTCGCATAAGGCTGGGTCACCTTAAAGTTGCTATTGATTTTGCTAGGGTCACCTGAGAGTAGTAGTGCTGGCGTATTACCAACTTGAGTATCTACCCCTTGCTTGGTGGCTTGCTCTAGATCTTTATCATAAATCCACATTGAGCTGCCGTTTGCGACGATTAATTGCTCAGAGGGTGATGTCGTCTCCCAGCGAAAATTATTGGGACGCTCAACGCTCATAACGCCTTTAAAGGTGCCACTGCTTGCGCCTTTGGTCGTTTGCGTAAAGTTAGCGCTCATACTCTTAGTGTTGGTGAGTAACTTGTTTAGACGTTTGGCTGCGGTCAGATTATCAGCAGGTGCAGCTGTAGCGGCTTGCGTCATCGCTATCATGGGAGCTGCAACCCCTAGTGAGGTTACTAAAACGCCAGCTAGAGCGCCACCTATAATCTTTTGCTTAAAAGTTGTCTGCTTGGTTGAATAAGTCATTGCTATTCCTCTCTAAAATGCGCTATCGCATAAATGAAAATCAAAATTTTTAGTGTTATTTGATATCTACTGTTCAATACCTAATGCATCTATTCAAACGACGCTATTGGGCAATGACAACAGTGTGCCAGCTTTTTTATTACGCGCCTAGACATGATTTGCAATCATTACTACGCGGGACATACGCGCTTGTAACGCGGTCAGTAACGTCCATATCAACTTAGCTCATACGATTTTTAAACCTGATAATTTACATATCCACGTCACGTAAATTTGTATTGTGAAAATATAACTATCATCGTCAATATAATTTTTAGGCTTTATATCATAAACAGTATTCATATAAAAAGTCCCTACTACCAACGGGTAATAGGGACTTTATTGCTTGCTCTGCTATGATCTAAAAAGGATCATGAATAACTTGCAATTATGCGTTTTCAACCATGACGTAGCGGCGGTTAAATTTGCCTTTGGTTGCAAACTTTACCACACCGTCATTTAGTGCAAACAGAGTATGGTCGCGGCCCATGCCAACGCCTTCGCCTGCGTGGAATTCTGTACCACGTTGACGAACGATGATGTTACCAGCAGTGATCGTTTGACCACCAAAGATTTTTACACCAAGCATTTTTGGGTTTGAATCACGACCGTTGCGACTTGAGCCGGCAGCTTTTTTATGTGCCATGGATAATTCTCCTTGTTAATATGACTTATCATTTATGCGATAATTCTTAAGCATTCTACGCTATATCATCTGGCTTCTTGAGCCAAATTCAAAGTTAGGCGTTGATCGCTTTGATTTTTAACAAGGTGTACCATTGGCGGTGACCTTGCTCTTTATGATAATGCTTACGGCGATTGTGCTTGATGATACGGATTTTGTCCCCGCGACCATGCTCAACCACTTCAACTTCTACGCTAGCGCCGTCTACAGTAGGCTGACCGATTTTGATGTCATCGCCATCAACAACCATCAACACGTCTTCAAATGTGATCGTTTCGCCTTTCTCGCTTTTTAGTAATTCAACTTTTAAAAGCTCATCGACGACTACACGGTGTTGTTTGCCACCAGTTTTAATTACTGCGTACATTGTCTGACTCCGTTTAACCCGTGTGCCGTGGCTGATATTATACCAGCGCTTTTATGACGAACACGACAGGGAAAAATTAAAGGCAAGATTTTACTTGGCTTTTGCAGCAAAAGCAAGTCATCTCTCTTGTTCGTTTTGCACTTTTGTATCGCTATACCTAGGTTAAATAAAGTAAGCGCACGCGCAACATTGGAATATAGCGCTCGCTATTATAGCTTATCCAATCAACGACTTACAAACTGCGTTTTTCGTCTGATGAGATGATGTACATTATCATAATAAATAATACTATTATTGCCTAGGGATTACCGACTGTTTAAACACGATTTAATAGAGCACGCGCACTGAATGAGTCTTTTTAATACAGCGATTAGACTTGACAGCTATGCTATTATAGGCAAATTTATAACTTTACTATTTTCTTCTTATTAGCTTGTTTTATAAATGAGTTTTTACTCCCTTGATACGACGACTGATTATGACTAATGCCTCTTTATCTAATTCGCAAACCACCTCCGCCCCAAGCTATAGTGATATTCAGAACATAGTCGCATCAGACTTTGAGATTATGGATAAGCAAGTTTTTGGCAGCTTAAATTCCAAAGTACAGCTAGTAATGAGTGTTTCTCAGCATGTTATCAATGCAGGCGGCAAACGTATGCGCCCGCTGATAACGCTCTTATGCTCGCGGATGCTAAACGACGAACCCTCTACGCAGGCAATGCATTTAGCGGCAATTACTGAGATGCTACATACCGCAACTTTGGTTCACGATGATGTGATTGACGAGTCAGGACAGCGCCGCGGCAAGCCGACTGCCAATGCGACGTGGGACAATGCAACCGCCGTGCTCGTTGGTGATTATCTGATTGCTCGGGCGTTTAATCTACTCGTCGGTTTTGGAAGCTTGCCTCTTTTACAGTTGTTCTCTGATGGCACTTGCGATATTGCAGAGGGAGAAGTATTACAACTTCAGCATCAGCATAATCCAGCGGCGACCGAAACGGACTATCTCAACATTATCGATGGCAAAACCTCGCGGCTATTTATGATGGCAACCCAGGGCGCAGCCATTTTGCAAAGGCAAGAGGAGCATATGCAGGCGCTCTCTGACTTTGGTCAGCATTTCGGTAATGCTTTTCAGATTATTGATGATGTGCTTGATTATAGTGGTGACAGCGAGCTTATGGGCAAAAACTTAGGTGATGATCTTAGTGAAGGTAAACCTACCCTGCCAACAATCAAAGCATTAGAGCTATTAAAAGACAGTGATAAAAAAGGTTATGAGCAATTGCGGGTAGCGGTACAGACGGGCAAAACACCAAATGCTGAACACCTGATTGAATTAGTACGTCAGTCAGGTGCGCTCGCTTACTGTACAGCGCGAGCCCTGGAGGAGACGAGACTGGCACAGCAAGCGCTTAGAGATTTACCAGATAATCGCTATCGACTCGGACTCTATCAATTGACTGAGCTTGCTAGCGCCCGACTGCTTTAGTACATCTATTTAGACAAAATTATCGTCTACAACAAAAGTTAACAATTTGTTCGTAAAATCTGTTTATCCCTTGATACGGCCTGATTGTTAAGTCAACTTATAGGCTCTATAGGTAGCTAAAATAAATAGATTTTAGCTTAGGTCGCTCTTTATGACTTGACTATAGGGTGTACCCAATAGTTTATAATAATGAATACTTTTTTATTCACTCCCATTTTAATTCAATACTTAGACAACATCTAACGAGCGAAAGGTACAACCACTGCTTGTCAAGCATTAGATTATCTACGCTCACTTATATGTTCGCCCACTTTACTTATATCGTATCTATATCGACGAGGACCTTGATGAAGCACTCTACTCTTACGCTTGTAATGGCCGCTGTACTATCTGGAGCTGTACTGGTTGGCTGTGACAAAAAAGATGAAGACGCCGCAGCGGCGCAGCAACAGATGCCGCCTGCTGTTGTCAATGTTCAAACCGTCACTTTAGGCACGGTGCCTCAAGTTCAAACGTTTTCTGGTCGTACGGCGGCCTTTGAGACCGCTGATGTACGCCCGCAAGTAAATGGGGTCATTGATGCGGTGAGATTTCAAGAAGGCGGTAACGTCAAAAAGGGACAAGAGCTTTATCGTATAAACCCTGACAACTACACAACGTCTATCACCAGCGGAGAAGCTGCCATAGCACAGGCGCAAGCAAACTATCAAACATCGCTTGCCAATAACGCTAACGCTAAAGCTGAATTAGCCAGCCGTCAAGCGTCTCTTGCACAAGCGCTCAATGATTTGCAGCGCTTAGAGGGTCTTGTCAGTATCGATGCAATCTCAAAGCAACAGTACGATCAAGCACAGACACAGGTTCGTACCGCACAAGCGGCGGTACAAAGTGCCCAAGCAGCGGTAGGACAAACGCAGGCGGGTATTGAGAGTGCAAAAGCAGGTATTCAGACGGCTCAATCAGGCTTGGACGCTAGCACTTTGGACTTGAACCGTACTATCGTACGTGCCCCCATATCAGGTCGTACTGAACGCTCTAACGTAACAGCTGGTGCGCTAGTAAGCGCCAGTCAAACCAATCCGCTAGTTACGATATCCCGTCTTGATCCTATCTACGTTGACATTAGTCAGTCCTCATCCGAGCTACTCAAATTGCGTCAACAGCTCGCTCAAGGCAAAGCAGAAGCAGGCATGAATACGGTTGAATTGGTATTAGAGGATGGTTCAGTCTACCCAGTTCGCGGTCGTCTTGCGTTGTCAGAGGCTAAGGTAGATCAAGCAACAGGCGCCGTTACTTTGCGTGCTATTTTCCCCAATAATAATTTAGTATTATTGCCAGGCATGTATGTGACGGCGCGTTTAACACAAAGTGTCATTACTAATGCCGCCCTACTACCGCAAAGTGCGGTTATGCGCACACCAAAAAGCGAGACACAAGTTTACATCGTCGATGCTAACAACAAGATTCAAGTGCGACCCGTGACCGTCAACGGCACCTTTGATGGTCAATGGGTTATCACTGATGGCTTGCAAGCAGGCGATCAAGTCGTCATTATCGGCGGCGCAAAAGTCAAACCCGATCAAGAGGTAGTAGCCAAGCCACTCGAAGATGCCAACCCTACGTCATCTGGAACATCGGCAAATGCTGCCAAAACGCCGCAGCAAGCTTCAAAAACAACGAATGAGCCTGCTACTAAACAACCTACCCAAGCTGCTAATTAATTCCGTCCAAAGATAGGAAGACTTAGGGATATACTATGTCACGTTTTTTTATTAATCGCCCTATTTTTGCATGGGTAATGGCCATATTGGTCATGCTTATTGGGGTCATATCGGTCATTAACTTGCCGATTGAGCAGTATCCACGTATTGCGCCGCCGACTATTTCAGTCAGTGCAAGCTACCCTGGAGCAAACGCTCAGACTGTTGAGAACTCAGTGGTGCAGATCATTGAGCAGCGCATGAAAGGTCTTGACGGTCTGATGTACATATCATCATCAAGCTCTTCTAATGGCAGCGCTACGGTTACGCTTACCTTTGAGAACGGTACCGATTCTGATACCGCGCAAGTGCAAGTTCAGAACAAGCTACAATCAGCAATGAGCTCATTGCCTGAGTCTGTTCAGCGGCAAGGGGTCAATGTCAACAAATCCTCTAGTAGCTTTATGATGGTAGAGGCTTTTATCTCAGAAGATGGCACTATGGATCGCTCCGATATTGCTGATTATATCAGCTCAAATATCGTCGATCCGATAAGCCGCGTCGAAGGCGTTGGTGAGGTACAGTTATTTGGTTCTACCTATGCTATGCGTATCTGGCTCGATCCCAGTCGCTTGCGTAGCTACAATATGGTACCAAGTGATGTTGTCAATGCGGTTCGCGCGCAAAATGCTCAGGTCTCAGCAGGTCAATTAGGACAAGCGCCAGCGGACACTGATCAGCAAGTTATTAATGCTACGGTTACAGTACAGAGCTATCTACAGACCCCTGAAGAATTCGCCAATATTTTATTAAAGACAGACGTTGCAGGCGCTCAAGTCCGCTTAGGTGACGTGGCCGATGTTGAAATCGGTAGTGAGAATTATGGCGTTGTCTCTCAATATAATGGGCAACAAGCCGCAGCTTTAGGTATCTCTTTGGCGGGTGGTGCTAATGCGCTAGAAACCCGTGAAGCAGTAGGCGCTCGCATGGCACAGCTTGAAGCCAGCTTCCCAACCGGTCTGGCCTCAGTTGTTCCTTATGACACCACACCATTTGTACGCTTGTCTATTGAACAAGTTGTCATGACGCTGATCGAAGCGATCGTACTCGTGTTTATCGTTATGTTCGTCTTTTTACAAAATTGGCGCGCGACTATTATTCCAACATTAGCGGTTCCAGTCGTTCTGCTAGGTACTTTTGCGGTCTTGTATGTCGCAGGATTTAGTATCAACGTCTTGACTATGTTTGCGATGGTCCTCTCCATTGGACTACTAGTCGATGATGCCATCGTCGTCGTAGAGAACGTCGAGCGTATCTTAGAAGAAGATCCAGATATCTCTATTAAAGACGCGACCATTCAATCGATGGGCGAAATTAGCAAGATCGTTATCGGTATCGCGCTGATTTTGTCCGCAGTATTTGTACCGATGGCCTTCTTTGGGGGCTCAACAGGTGTCATTTATCGTCAGTTCTCAATCACACTGATCACCGCAATGGTGCTCTCAGCAATGGTCGCGCTTATCTTTACTCCGGCCCTTTGTGTGACTTTGCTCAAACGTAGCAAGAGCCACGAAAAAGGCAACACTGAAAAGCAAAAAGGGTTTTTTGGTTGGTTTAACCGTGGTTTCTTTACACTTAGCCGAAAATACGAAGGTTTTGTAGGTAAGAGTATCCGCTTTAAGTGGTTATATTTTATCGGCTACGCAGCTATCATCGGTGTTATGGTCGTGGTGTTTTTGCGTATACCAGGCTCGTTTTTGCCAGAGGAGGATCAAGGTATTATGTTTACCTTAGTCCAGCTCCCAGCGGGCTCCACGCTCGATGAGACCCAAGACGTTCTAGAAAAAGTACGAACGTATTATGATACCCAAGAGACCGATAATGTCGCCTCTGTGTTTACGATTGCAGGCTTTAGTTTTGCCGGAAATGGGCAAAATATGGGACTGGCGTTTGTACGGCTTTCTGACTGGGAGGCACGCGGCGGCGGCGACAATACCGCGCAGGCTGTTGCTGGTCGAGCAATGGGCTATTTCTTTACCCAATTGAACGAAGCACAAGTATTCGCTATTGTCCCTCCCGCTATTACTGAGCTTGGTAATGCCAGTGGTTTTGATTTAATGATTCAGGACTCTAGCAACCTTGGGCATGACGGATTGCTTGAGGCTCGTAACATGCTGCTCGGTATGGCTGCGCAGAACGAGCAAGTCGCAGGCGTGCGTCCGAACGGACAAGAAGATGCGCCGCAGCTCAAAGTCAATATTAATCAAGAGCAGGCAGCTGCTTACGGCTTATCGCTTGGTAATATCAATAGCGTCATCTCAACGGCTTGGGGTTCAAGCTACATCAATGACTTTATCGATCGTGGTCGTATCAAGCGCGTTTTTGTACAAGGAGAACCTAACAGCCGTACTAATCCTGATGATATTGGTAAATGGTATGTGCGTAATGAGACGGGTGATATGATCTCATTCGATGCGTTTTCTAATAGCGAATGGCAATCAGGCTCACCCCGTTTGACTCGCTATAACAGCCTACCGTCTATGAATATTCAAGGTAACGCTGCACCTGGTCTCAGTACTGGCGAGGCGATGAGCGCGATGGAGGCGATGATAAGTGAGTTGCCTGAAGGCGTGAGCTATGAGTGGACAGGCATGTCACTTGAAGAGCAAAAATCTGGTGCACAGGCCCCTATGCTCTATGCTCTATCTATCTTAGTCGTCTTTTTATGTTTGGCCGCGTTATATGAGAGCTGGTCTATTCCGTTCTCAGTACTTTTGGTTATTCCTCTTGGGGTTTTAGGCGCAGTCATATTTACTTGGCTAAGAGGTTTTGCCAATGATATTTACTTGCAGGTTGGTCTACTCACAGTCGTCGGTCTCTCTGCCAAGAATGCTATCTTAATTATTGAATTTGCAAAAGAGCACCAGGAAGAAGGGTATAGTCTTAAAGAGGCTGTTATGACCGCAGCACGTCAACGTCTGCGTCCTATTATTATGACCTCTCTCGCTTTTGGCTTAGGTGTTGTGCCCTTGTTCATTGCGAGCGGTCCTGGTTCTGGTAGTCAAAACGCTATTGGTACGAGTGTCGTCGGCGGTGTCCTTACTGCGACGTTCTTAGGGGTGTTCTTTATCCCTATGTTCTATATTTGGGTACGTAGCTTGTTTCCACACAAATACGAAAACAATAAGCCGCGTGATCCAGATGACGATAACCATGCAGAAAATAGCAATGAAGACGGCCCTAGCGGTTCCCCAACTGATGATACTCAAACTTTGGTTACCTCTGAGAGTTATCAGACAGCAAGCTTTGGAGACAATACACAATGAATATTAGCCCCTTTATTACGGTTCATTCGACCAGCAAATCAGTCACTGCCAAAAGACTGACGCTTGCTTGTATACCATTCAAACAAACCTTAGTGGGTCGCTCTACTCGCCTGCTAGGCTTAAGTGTATTGGCAATAAGCATGGCCGCCTGCAACACTATACCTAAGGTAGATACGACTCCTGTATTGGCTCAGCCTAATATTCCAATCAATGAGTCGTACAGCAACTTTGATAAAGAAACCGTCAGCACCCCGCAGCAGCCAAGCTTAGCAGGACAACGCTGGCAGGACTTTTATAGCGACGAGCGTCTAAAGGCCCTCATCGCTTTGGGGCTAGACAATAACAAAGACTTTGAGAGTGCACGCCTAGCGATTGAGCGTGCGCGCGCGCAGTACCGCATTACCGATATTCGTGATCTACCCACGATCAATGGTCAAGTGGACTACTCTCGCCAAAGCCAAGCCACGCCTCGAACCAGCTTGCCTGGCGGTGGTAGTGTTGGCGGTCGTCAAACATCAGACAGTTACGGTGTGAACTTAGGTCTTGCCAGCTATGAGCTAGACTTTTGGGGCCGGATTGATAGCCTAAAAGATCAAGCGTTACAGAATTTTTTGGCAACGACAGCAGCTAAAGACGCGACCAAAATTAGCCTAATTAGTAACATTGCTCAAAGCTATGCTAACTTGAGTTATAGCTTAGCGCAGCTTCGACTGGCAGAAGCGACCGTTGAGAGTCGTGAACGCTCACTGTTTATTGCTGACGCGCGCTTTAAAGCAGGTATCGATCCTAAATTGCCTTCTTTGCAATCATCAGCTGCACTTGAGAATGCACGCCTTGCGGTCCTGCGAGCGCAAAGTAGTATTTTAACTTCACGCAACGCACTACAGTTTTTGCTTGGCGCCCCAATACCAGGCGAGCTGATCCCAGCGCCTGCGGTCAGCAATATCACAACCCATCAAGTCTTTAGCGCAGGTCTACCCAGTGAGCTCCTCCGCTATCGCCCTGATGTCTTACAGGCAGAGTATAATCTCAAGGCCTCTGGTGCCAATATCGATGTGGCGCGCGCCGCTTACTTCCCAACGATTAGCCTTGCTAGTAGCGTAGGTCTGCGTAGTGATGGCTTGAGTGATCTATTCGATAGTGACTCCTTTGGTTGGTCGTTTGGTCCCAATCTCAGCGTACCTATCTTTGATGGTGGCCTGCTCGATGCTAATTATGAAGTGGCGCAAGTTGAGCGCAAGCAAAACCTTGCTCAGTACGAGAGAAGCATTCAAACTGCCTTTCGCGAAGTCTCAGATGTGCTAGCCACGCGTGCTACTTTAGGCGAGCAGTTGGCATCGCAGTACCGCTTACAAGATAACTTTGATCAAACCTATGAGATCGCTAATGCACGATTCAAGGCCGGTATCTCAAACTATCTAGATGTCCTTGATGCTCAGCGTTCCCTATTTTCGACGCAGCAAGGTATCTTAGATTTAGAATTGCAAAAATTAATCAGTCAAATTGAGCTATATCAAGCGCTCGGCGGCGGTGCTAATCTCGATGTGCCTACTACCGCTATCCCTGTGCCGCAGTACACCAACTTGACCAATATCGCAACTTTGGTCACTAACAATGCGGAAGCCAAAGCTGCCCAGGCGATTGACGCTGCTAGCTCAGCACGTGTAGTCTCCATGACCGACGCCATCGCCATCAAGCAAGCTGAAAGCTCGGATGACATGACTTTCAAACCAACCGCTATCGTCGATATTGATAATGACAACGATGCTGACGCGGCTGTGGGTTTACTGATTGATGAAAGTCGCGTTGAAACCGTACCAGTCACACAAATTGGTGAGCCATAAGTTGTTCGTTCAAGAGTGAGTCATAGTTATCGAAAATAAGATCAGCTCTGCCGCTTTGGCGGGGCTTTTTTACTTTTACAGTTGTCACTTTTTAAAATAATAAGGAATACTAATGTCCTATACTTTTAACCGTCAATTTCCCGAAACGCGTCTGCGCCGCTTACGTTATAACGATAACGTGCGCGCGATGATTCGCGAAGTTGAATTGCACCCCAAGCACTTTATTGCTCCTGTCTTTGTATTAGAAGGTAATAATCAGCGTGAAGCTGTCGCTAGTATGCCTGGCGTTGAGCGCTTATCCATTGATTTGACCATTGAATACGCCAAAGCCTTGTTAGCCGAAGGCGTGACGACTATCGATATCTTTCCTGTTATCGATAACTCGCTAAAAACGCCTGATGGCAAGGCAGCTTATGACGAAAATGGTCTAACCGCTCGTGCGGTTGCGGCGGTAAAGGATGCAGTGCCAGAGATGGTGGTTATGACGGATGTGGCGCTTGATCCCTATACGTCACACGGTCAAGATGGTTTGCTTGATGACAGCGGTTACGTCGTTAATGATGAAACGGTAGAGGTACTGGTCAAACAAGCCCTTGTCCATGCGCGTGCGGGCGCAGATATCATCTCACCTAGTGATATGATGGACGGTCGTATCAAGGCTATGCGTGATGGGTTGGAGAGCGAAGGCTTTACCAATACGGCTATCATGGCCTACTCTGCCAAATACGCCTCTGCCTACTATGGGCCATTCCGCGATGCCGTCGGTAGTGCAGGCAACCTCAAAGGCGGTCACAAGAAGCAGTATCAGATGGACTTTGGTAACCGTGCGGAGGCCTTGCACGAGGTCGCAATGGATATCGCGGAAGGTGCTGATATGGTCATGATCAAACCCGGTCAGCCTTATCTCGATCTTATTCGTGAAGTCAAAAACACCTTTGGCGTACCAACTTTCGCTTATCAGGTCTCTGGTGAATACGCGATGCATATGGCAGCGATTCAAAACGGTTGGCTCACTGATGCGGTGATCTTAGAGTCGCTCATTGGCTTTCGCCGTGCAGGCGCCGATGGAATTTTGACGTATTTTGCGTTAGAAGCTGCGCGCCAGTTAAATAATGCTTAACGATTAATTTGTCTACAATACTAAAAAGCTCAAAAACATGACGTCAGTTAACCCACTAGACTGACATCATGTTGCTTAATTTTACTATTCTTTTTCGCATAATATCATCTCGCTATCTTTAGACCAAACCCCAAAAACTCATTCTTTTGCTTTATAATAACCCACCAGATTTTGCGCATATCTTGCTACTATTTGTCTTGCGTTACCATCAGGATAGCTCATTTTGTAGTTTTAGATAGGCTACTGCTCTGATTGAAGCTAAGCTGCGTTTATCCTTTTTGGTTTTGTACTATTTGTCACATTTTTTATGAAGGTCATCATATGAGTCAACTTAATCCTAGACAAAAAGAAGCCATGCTCTATGTATCAGGGCCGCTCTTGGTATTGGCAGGCGCAGGCTCAGGCAAGACCTCGGTTATTACCCGCAAAATTGCGTATCTTATCGAAGAATGCAACATGCCCGCTGAGCGCATTACGGCGGTGACCTTTACTAATAAAGCGGCGCGTGAGATGAAAGCGCGGGTCAGCAAGTTGATGCCCAGCGAAAAGACACGTGGATTGACGGTTTCAACCTTTCATCAGTTTGGCTTACAGTTTTTGCGTTATGAGCTGATGCATACGCCGCTCAAGGGTAACTTCTCTATCATGGACAGCGATGACAGCAAGCGTTTGCTGATGGAGCTTATGATGCGTGACAACCTATCAGGCGCTGAAAGTCGTGAGCTGGTGGGCAAAGCGATTAAGATGATTTCCGACTGGAAGAATGATCTGATCGAACCTGATAAAGCGATGGAGACCTTGGACGACCCAGAAGAGATGATTTTTGCGACTCTCTATGCTTTATACGAGCGTAACTTGCGAGCGTATAATGCGGTCGATTTTGATGATTTAATCGTACTGCCGACTAAAATCCTGCGTGAAAACCGCGAGCTGCGTGATAAATGGCAAAACCGTATTCGCTACTTGCTCGTTGATGAATATCAAGATACCAATACTGCTCAGTACGAGATGATTAAGTATCTGGTCGGGCCGCAAGGGCGTTTCACCGTCGTGGGTGATGACGATCAGTCAATCTACGCGTGGCGCGGCGCAAAACCTGAAAACATGGCGCTGCTCAAAGAAGACTTCCCTAAACTCAAAATCGTTATGCTTGAGCAAAACTATCGCTCGACCAGTCGTATTTTGACCTCTGCTAATGCGGTGATTACCAATAACGAGCATTTATTTGAAAAAAAGCTGTGGTCAGATAAAGGTCAAGGCGAAAAAATCCGTATTATCAATTGCCGTAACGATGATGACGAATCTGAGCGGGTGGCAAAAGAAATCATCACTCATAAACTGCGTTTTGGTAATGAGTGGGAGCAGTACGCGGTGCTCTATCGCAGCAACTTTCAAGCACGTATGCTAGAGGCACAACTGCGTCAATTACAGATACCTTATAAGCTATCGGGCGGTCAGTCGTTCTTTGCTCGTAGTGAGATCAAAGATATCATGGGCTACTTGCGCCTGATTCTAAACCCTGAGGATGATAGTGCGTTTTTGCGTATTATCAATACGCCCAAGCGCGGTATGGGACCTGCGACCCTTGAAAAATTAGGACTGTTCTCACAAGAGCATAGTATCTCACTACTCGCCTCTTGTACTCATGGTGGTCTGTCTCATGTATTGCCGAGCAAAGCTTATGGCACGCTCAAAGAGTTCGGCGACTTTATCGAGCACTATACTCGTGAGCTTGATCAGCACCCGGACCCCGTGCCAATCGTGCGTCAGATGATAGATGAGACGGGTTATATTGATTTTGTGCGTAGCGATGCTAAAACCCCGCAGCAAGAAAAAAACCGTATCGACAATATCGATATGCTCTATACCAGTATTCAATCGCTGATTAATCGCGCTGAAGAAGACGAAGATCGTACTATTGATACCATTATTCGCAAACTTGTTTTACTCGATATGCTCGAACAGCAGCAAGAAGAAGAAAATACCAATAAAGTAAACTTAATGACCTTGCATGCGGCTAAAGGTTTGGAGTTTGATTTTGTTTATATCATGGGATTGGAGGAAGAGATGCTACCGCATCGAAACTCCATCTTGAGCGAGACGGTTGAAGAAGAGCGGCGTTTGATGTATGTCGGCATTACCCGTGCGCGTCGTGAGCTGACATTAACCTTGGCAACGCAGCGCCGAGCTGGCGGGCAGATGCGCGTGACCTCAGAATCACGGTTTTTGGATGAGCTACCAGAGGATCATCTCGATTGGCCTGCCAAAGCCAAAAAGAAAAAAGCGACCAAAGATCCAGAGGCCGTTGCTGATGAGTATCTGGCTAATATTCGTGCGTTATTAGGCAACCGCTAAACGTTAGTGCATACCCTCTACTTTTGATAACTTTAACTTATTGGATTGATTATGCCTGCGACTACGCCAAATCCTAATCGTCAGACCACGCTACCAGTAGACTACAATCCGTTAGAGTATAGCGCTGAGTACAAGCTACTTTACCTTCAAGAGTTGGTCGCTGACAAGTCATATGACGCGATCACTGAGTTTTTGGCCAAGCAATCAGAATATGAGATTGCTAACCTATTAGAATCTTTTCCAACTCAAACTCGTCTGCTTATTTGGCAGCAGATACCGGAGGAGTTAAAGGGCGAAGTTCTAGCAGAGCTAGAGGTTGAGACGCGCCAGCCTTTGATGGAGAACATCTCCTCAAAGGAGATCTCCCTATTCACCCAAGACCTTGACGCGCAAGACATCTCTGAGATCTTAGAGACCGTCACCGATACCGTGCGTACCTCAGTAATGGCAACTTTGGATGAGGACATTCGCGTTCAGGTCAATAAGCTGGACACCTATGAGGATTGGGAAGTAGGCAGCTACATGGATCCAGATATCATTCAAGTCCGTGATGATATTAGTCTCTCGCACGTTCAGGACTGGCTACGTGCGGAGCAGGATTTACTTGATGATCAAAGCCAAGAGCTATTGGTTGTGGATCAAAGCCAGCAGCTGTTAGGTCTACTGAGTCTAGTAGATCTCATTAAACACAATCAAAACTTACTGGTTGCAGACTTTATTGATGCAGCAGTCACCATCAATGATCGTTTAGATATTCAGGATGCCGCCGCGATTTTTCGCTCAGAAGATATCCGTTATGCACCCGTTATCAATGACTTTGGCGAGCTGGTCGGACAATTAAATGGTGAGGACATCATGGAGATTATCCAAGATGATGTCGATAACACGATGAAAAGCCTCGCGGGTGTCAGTCAAGACGAAGAGCTATTCGCACCTATTTTAACCAGCGCCAAAAGCCGTAGCATATGGCTAGGTATCAATTTAGGTACCGCGCTCCTAGCCGCAGCAGTCATTGGACAATTCGAAGAGGTACTGGCGCAAGTGGTGGCACTAGCTATTCTTATGCCGGTTGTGGCGAGTATGGGCGGTATCGCAGGCTCACAGACGCTTACCGTGGTCATTCGTGGTATGGCTATGGGTCAGATCGGGGGCTCTAACCGTGTTTGGCTACTTAATAAAGAGCTGTGGGTGGGTGCGATAAACGGTATCATATGGGCGATAATCATGGCGTTTATCGCCCAATTGTGGTTTCATGACATCAGAATCAGTGGCGTGATTGGCTGTGCTATTGCTATCAACATGACCGCCGCCAATGTCTCTGGCATCAGTATTCCCTTGATGCTCAAACGCATGGATATCGACCCTGCGCTATCTGCTTCAGTCATTCTGACCACAGTGACTGATATTGTCGGCTTCCTGTCGTTTTTGGGCTTGGCCAGCGTGTTAATTCTATAAACTCTATGTATGAGAAAGTGAGCAAGTTATGCAAGCGGTACAAGTCAAAGTTTTGAATCCTAAACTGATAGAAGACAATATATTTTCACTGCCAACGCGCGCAACCGATGGCTCAGCAGGTATCGATCTGCGCGCCTGTATAGACGAGCCTTTGACGATTAAAGCAGGAACTACGCATCTGATTGGTACAGGGCTAGCCGTTTATATCGCTGATCCCAATTATGCAGGCATGATATTGCCACGCTCAGGATTGGGTCACAAATATGGTATTGTACTTGGTAACTTAGTCGGATTAATCGATGCCGACTATCAAGGTGAACTGATGGTCAGTATATGGAATCGTAGCGATGAGGATTTTGTCTTAAATCCTGCTGATCGTATGGCGCAGTATATTGTTGTGCCCGTTGTACGACCTGATTTTGAGATTGTCACTGAATTTGCTGATATCAGCGTGCGCGGCGCAGGCGGTTTTGGTCATTCAGGTCGTCGATAAAACCAGATCATTCGCGCTGTTTTTGGCATCAATAACAATAATAAGGAGACGTAGTAATTATGCAGCCCTTTGCTACGCAGCACTCCTTGTTTCGTGCCTATGACATTCGCGGCGATAAACAGTACTTTACCGCTGGTTTTATACAGGCACTAGGCGACGCTTTTTTTCGGCTATATACTCGTAACCCTACTAACTATTCTCACGACAAACCCGCCACGACTAACGAATTTTCCTCTCAATATCGAGCAAAAGAGACCACCGTTATCCTAGGTTTTGACGTGCGCTGCGGTAGCGAGTGTATTGCTGAAGCACTGGCAGAACGTCTACAACAACAAGGGCTTCAGGTCTTCTATTTGGGCCTTATCACCACGCCAATGATGGCATTTTGGACTGAGCAGTATAATGGTCATGGCATTATGGTGACTGCCAGTCATTCTCATAGAGACATTTTAGGTATTAAGTGGTTGTATGAGAATGCCTCTCCTAGTGAGGCCGCTATCAAAGCACTTTATCAAGACTTAGTATGCGCGGCGCCCAGAGAAGAGCTAACTCACTTAAACATACCTGTAAACAACTCACCTACTGTCATCAGCTTGCCTACTGATGCCGTAGCCGCACCCTACATCGAAACCATTAAGCGAGTATTTTCCGACATTTATAGCCATAAGTATAATCACAAAAACGCTAGTCAAAAAAACGCTAGTCCTGAAAACTCTGGTCACAAAAGAGTAGCGGCTAAGCAGTCTCTCAAGCAAAAGCTCGATATGACTGTCGTTATCGATTGTATGCATGGCGCAACCAGTCGCATTGCAGCGCCTCTATTCACAACATTTTGCCAGCGCGTTATTATTATTAACGACACCCCTGACGGTAGTTTTCCTATGGGCAACCCTGACCCTACTGAGGCCAATCGCTTAGCAGAGTTACAACAGATGGTCATTGTCAACCAAGCTGATATCGGCCTTGCTTTTGATGGTGATGGCGATCGGCTGATGATCGTTGATGATAGCGGAAAGGTTGTGATGTCAGATCATCTACTCTATTTATTGGCAAGGGTAGCAATTACTGAACGTCCAGAGTCTCGTCTTCATGAAATCGAACCAGCACATTATAATAAGAGCGGCGACCATTCTGTCAATAATAACGATATAGATGCTCGTACTGATACGAACAACGAGCGAACGCCGCAAGTGTTATTCGATGTCAAATGCTCACACCACCTGCCTGTTTTATTAGAAGCGTTGGGCGCCGCGCCTGTTATGAGTAGAACGGGCAGTGGTTTTATGCGGGAGCGACTTAGATCTTACGATAGTCACATTGTATTTGCAGGAGAGTTGTCCGGGCACTTTATCTTTAATGACGGTTATTTTACCGCTTATGATGATGCGATGTACGCAGGCTTGCGACTACTCCATTGGCTCGCTTATACCTCAGATCACAACCACACCTTGTCGCCTGCTTTTGATGCTTTGGGCACGCCGATAAACCTCTCCGACCTGTATCGTTTGACTGATATTACTAGCCAGCTACCCGATATAGTAATAACCTCAGACCACTATCTTCCTATGGCTACCGAGGTATCGACGGAGTGCTCCATCATAAAACGCTTGGCGACGCACTGTCACCATCTACAACGTTTAGTTCATACTTCTATTAGCGATAACCATTCTGTTGATCATAATAGTGAAGTTGAGAAAAACACTTCACACCCTTTAACGAAGTGCCTCGATACCTGCTGTTTACCATATGCGACCACCGCTCAAGCACAGCAATTATTACCAGAGGGTACACAGATAACCTGCATTGATGGGGTGCGTTTAGATTTTGCGCGCGGTTTTGGCGTACTACGTCAATCAAATACGAGCCAGAGTCTAACGGTGCGTTTTGCGGCAGATAGCACCACCGATCTTCAGAATATTCAAGCGCAATTCGTGGCTATTTGCGAGTGGATCGATCAAGACTTAGCGGAGCAAATTGCCGCCATTGATCCTGAATAATTATTTTGAATAACATTTTTAGTGAGTAACCCGTTTTATAATCAATAATTTTTTAATAAAAGTATTTCTGTACTTAAGATACTAACACTACATTTTAGGAGTTTATAATGTCTCTAAATTTGAATGATGCCAAAAATACTGCTGAGGTTTTAACTACAGCGCTGCCCTATATCCAGCGCTTCGTCGGTAAGCTCATCGTCGTCAAATACGGCGGTAATGCGATGACTGATCCCAAGCTTGAAAGCTCGTTTGCTCGTGATATTGTCTTGCTAAAGACCGTTGGTATGCACCCTGTCGTCGTCCATGGCGGCGGACCACAAGTCGATAATTTACTAAAAGAGCTCGGTCGTCAGTCTGAGCGTATCGACGGTATGCGCGTGACAGATAAGAGCACGATGGATATCGTAGAGATGGTGTTGGGCGGTAGCGTCAATAAATCTATTGTCAGCCTAATCAACAAACATGGCGGCAGCGCTATTGGGTTAACGGGCAAAGATGCCAACCTTATTCAAGCCAAAAAGCTAGTCATGAATAAAATGGGCGAAGATGGATCGCAAGTTCCTGTTGATTTGGGCTTCGTTGGTGATGTGGTCAGTGTCAATAAAGACGTCATTAATATGCTTATATCCTCCAATTTTATCCCTGTTATCGCACCGCTTGGGGTCGATAGCGAGGGCAACACTTATAATATCAATGCAGATCTAGTCGCAGGTAAAGTCGCTGAGTTTTTGCAAGCAGAAAAGCTGATGCTTTTAACCAATATAAAAGGTGTATTAGGCCGCGATGGTGAAGTGGTCACGGGTCTGACGCCTAAAAAGGTAGACGCACTTATCGATGATGGCACCATCTCAGGCGGCATGATTCCCAAAATTCAATGCGCGCTCGATGCGGTACGTAGCGGCGTCAAGAGCGCTGTTATTGTCGATGGTCGCGTCCCGCATGCCACACTACTTGAGATCTTTACCAATGAAGGTGTCGGCACCCTCATCAGCCGCGAAGTTGATTCAGCAATGAGCTAAACCACTAATATAAATATAAACGCATAAACGTAAAAGCCCAAGCTAATATTATCAGCTTGGGCTTTTTTATTGGTCTCAACTACTGCTATAACGAATTAATATGCACAGAACTCAACTGAGCTATGACTACTAGTGCCATATACTTTCATACGATGGTTGCCTTTACGCTCAGTGAAATACGAATTTTCATTGTCATAACGATCGCCACTCAGGCGCCCATTGGGTCCTGTAACGTAAGCCACGCTGATCTGATCGTCCCCAACGTTGCGAATAACCAGATTTTGATTGGCCATAAGCCACAAACGGAACTCTTTACCGTTTTTGATATTACCTGTAAAGCTGCCGCAATAACTGTTATCGGCAAAAGTAATTTTGGTCGAGGGCTCTGCCGCTTGTGCGTTCATTGTCATCAATGGTAGTGCTGCCAGCGTAGAGAGCAATAGTAACTTTTTCATGGTGTGGTCCTTGTCAGTTATGATTTATGAATAGCGAACTTTAATCTATAAAACTATTATAGATTAATAAACCCTAAAGCTGTACTTTTTAAGTGAAAACTAGTTTTGATGAAAAGCACTATCAAAAGCTTCTTCATCAAAGCCGCAAAGCAGTACTGAACGACCTGCAAATTGACCTTCTACTATAGGCCTTTTAATCATACTGGTATTTACGACTAGCAGATCAATCGCATCCTCGACTGTCGCATCAGCCGCTTGTTTTTGCTCATCGGTTAGTTTACGCCATGTCATCCCGCGCTTATTAAGCACTTTGTCTACTCCAAGCGCATCGACCCAGTGCTGTACGTCTATTTTATTTACACCCTGCTTTTTATAATCGTGAAAACTGTAGTCAACGCTCAATTCATCGAGTTTGGCAAACGCCTTTTTCATCGTGCTACAGGATTTAATACCGTAGATAGTAATAGTCATTGTGATTCCTTTATTTTCGTAGACTTTGTCAAAACTGACAGAGTGAGGCACTTATTTTCGATCAGTCTATTATTGCGCTGCCCCATCGCATTTTTAAGCGATTTGCGCTATTCTAGCGTATCTAAATTTTTATTAAAATATACAACTTTGAGCCAATTATGAACAACGCCGTGACAGCAGACCCAAGTAATACCAATCCTACAGATAGTCTTAACAATAGAGATAACGATAACAACCAGTATCAGCCGCAGCTTATAGAAGCACAGCAGCAGGCCAAATGGGCGACGGACAAGCGTTTCGAGGTGAGCAATGAGCCAAGCGACAAGCCTAGCCGTTATATGCTATCGATGTTCCCTTACCCTAGCGGTAAGCTGCACATGGGTCATGTGCGTAACTATACGATATCTGATGTACTCAGCCGCTATTACCGCCTAAAAGGTTTCGAGGTCATGCAACCTATGGGCTGGGACGGTTTTGGTTTACCTGCTGAGAACGCCGCGATTGCCAATAAAACCCCACCTGCCGAGTGGACGTTTGCTAATATCGAAAGCATGCGCGCGCAGCTTAAATTACTTGGTTTGTCGGTTGATTGGTCCCGCGAATTTGCCACTTGTAGCCCTGAGTACTATCAGTGGGAGCAGTGGTTGTTTTTGCAATTGTACAAAAAAGGCCTCGTGTACAAGAAGCTTGCGACTGTCAACTGGGATCCGGTTGACAATACAGTGCTAGCGAATGAGCAAGTCATCGATGGTAAAGGCTGGCGAAGTGGCGCGCCTGTTGAGAAGCGCGATATTCCGATGTACTACTTTAATATTACTAACTATGCAGATGAGTTGCTAGATGATTTAGATCAGCTAGAAGGTCACTGGCCAGCAGAAGTGCTGACCATGCAGCGCAACTGGATCGGTCGTAGTGCAGGTATGGAGGTACATTTTCCTTATCAGATCGAAGGTCAGGACAATACCTTAGATGTGTTTACGACCCGTCCTGATACTTTGATGGGTGTCACTTATGTTGCGGTTGCCGCCGAGCATCCACTAGCGCAGTATGCGGCTGAAAACGATGAAGTTATCGCGCAGTTCAACGCCTTATGCAAAAAAGGCTCTGTTGCCGAAGCGGATCTTGCCAAAGCCGAAAAGATCGGTATGGATACGGGGCTGACAGTGACGCATCCATTGACAGGTGAAAAAGTGCCTGTTTGGGTTGCCAATTACGTCTTGATGAGTTATGGCTCAGGCGCGGTTATGGCTGTGCCTGCCCACGACGAGCGCGATTATGAATTTGCGGTTAAATACGATCTCCCTATTAAGCAGGTCATCGATACCCCTGAGGGCTATTTTGATACCTTGAAGGCTGCTGCAGAAGCTGATGGCATCGATGTCAATCTAGCCTATACCGAGCGCAATACTTTGGTTAATTCAGGCGAATTTGATGGGTTAAATTTTGAGCAAGCGTTTGACGCTATGCTCGCAAAACTGGAGCCAAAAGAGCTTGCTAACAAAAAGATTCAGTACCGTTTGCGTGATTGGGGCGTCTCGCGTCAGCGCTATTGGGGCTGCCCTATTCCAATGGTCAATTGCGAGAATTGCGGTACGGTGCCTGTTGAAGAGCAGGACTTGCCTGTAGTATTGCCGACTGATGTTGTCCCTGATGGTCGCGGCAATCCACTCAAAAACATCCCAGAGTTTGTCAATACCAGCTGCCCTAAATGTGGTAATCCCGCTGAGCGTGAGACCGATACCTTTGATACTTTTGTTGAATCGAGCTGGTACTATGCCCGTTTTGCTAGTCCGAACGATGCGCAGAACATGGTCAACAAGTCAGCGGCGAATAAATGGTTGCCCGTCGATCAGTATGTGGGCGGTGTTGAACACGCGGTTATGCATCTGCTCTATGCCCGCTTTTTTCATAAGCTCATGCGCGACGAAAACTTAGTATCTGGTGATGAGCCCTTTGCTAATCTGATGACTCAAGGCATGGTGCTTGCGGGCACGTTTAACCGTGTCAATAGCGATGGCAGTACTACGTATTATTTCGCCGATGATGTCGATATCGACTACAACGAGCGCGGTCAACCGATCAAAGCGATTTTAAAAGCGGATGGCATGCCTGTGACCATCGGTAAAATAGAGAAAATGTCTAAGTCAAAAAATAACGGCGTTGATCCACAAACCACGATAGATCAGTATGGCGCAGACACGGTGCGCTTGTACACGCTATTTACCGCGCCTGCCGATCAAACCCTTGAATGGTCAGATGATGCCCTCAAAGGTCCTTATAATTTCGTCAAAAAAGTCTGGCGCATTGCAAATGATCATATGCAAGCTCTGACAGCTGCAAACTTAGATCTAAACACGCTCAACAATACTACGTTAACTGTTGATAGTTTGAGTAAAGAGGCCAAAAGTCTACGCCGTAAGACTCACGAAACGATTGGCAAAATTGACAATGATTTGGGCGAGCGCTTGGCGCTTAATACACCAGTATCAAGCCTTATGGAGCTCTCTAACGAGCTGGCAAGCTTTAGGGTAACTGGAGAGCAGGACTTACAAGTACAGCATGAAGCGCTTATTGATCTGCTTATTATGTTGTCGGTCTACGCGCCGCATGTTGGTGAGCACTTACTTGAGCAATTAGGGCTCGACACTCAAGCACTAGATTATCCTACTATCGATGCTAGCGCTTTAGTACAAGATACGATCACGATGGTCGTGCAAATCAATGGCAAAGTACGCGGTAGAATGGATGTAGCACCTAACAGCGATCCTGAAGCACTAAAAGTACAAGCTCGCGAGCTTGAAAGCGTTGCTAAATTCATTACCGGTCAAATCAAAAAAGAGATTGTCGTTCCTAATAAGCTGGTCAATATTGTCGTCGTTGGCTAAATGCTAAGTGTAGTCGATTCAATAGTGAACGCTCATAACCCTGCAAAATAGCACACAAGGATATAAGCTCATGCAAAAAAAAGGCAAAAATAAACTAGCGTCTGCACTTCTTGCCAGCTTACCGATGGTTGCTATGCTGGGAGCTGGCGCTAGTTTGAGTGGTTGCGGCTTTCAGTTGCGCGGTTATGAAGCGCCACTGCGTTTTGAAGCCCCTGAGACTGCTATTATTATTGAAGACAATCGCATCTCATTCCCACTTGAGCTACCGCTTACTCGTCGCCTAGAGGCTTTGGGCGTTACTGTTGTCGACGCTATGACCATCATTGAGAATTCAGGGGATATCACCAACGCTTCTAATCAAATCGCGACCATCGCTGTCAATAATGTGCGTTTTAGACGTTACGAGTTGGTGGGTGTTTTAACAGAGATTCGCTTGGTGCTGACGGCTGATGTTACCTATCAGACCACACATAACGGACAGCCCATTACCCTATCTAACCCGATTCAAGTGGAGCGCAGTTATCAGTACAATGAGGCCTCTGTCAGCACTGATGATCAACAAGGCAGTCAAATACGTGACTGGTTGTATGATAGCTTAGCGCGCCGCATTACCGATCAATACGTCGCTATTGGACTACCCAAAGTCGCGCCTGCCACTAATCAGGCAGCATCACGAGCGATAGAAAACTCTAGAACCCCTATCGTCATAACGCCAACTATAGTGACGCCTGACCCTTAAGTTTGCCCTTTTTAATAAATTGACCCCTTTATGCCAGAGTCCTTTATACAAGCCTATCCCAAACTATTGCAGCCTGATATTCAAGTTGCAGGGTTGTGGCTTGCGCATGGGGATGAGCCCTTACTTCATCAATGGCTTATAGATGCACTGCGTCCACAGTGGCGAGCACAAAATTATACGATCAAGCGTATAGAGCTCATATCAGTCAAAACCTGGCAAGAGGTATTATCGGAGCTTGGTAGTCAGTCCTTATTCGATGATGCCAGCGCAATAATTGTGACAGGCAATCATAAGCCTGATAGAACGGTTATTGCAGAATTAGAGCGTTTTGCGACGGACGCGCAAACGGGTGCGCATAGTAATAGCCTGCTCTGGCTGACACCAAAGCAAGACAAACGCGCGCAAAGTAGTAAATGGTTCACCCCTTTTGCCAAATACGGTTATATCATCGATTGTAACTTTTATGATGAACGGGCACGCCAGCAGTTATTACAGATTCAAGCTCAGCAGTTTGGTTTGAGATTATCACAAGACGCTTGGCAGCTACTCATGTCACATACTGAGCATCATCTACTTAGCGCCTATCAGACGCTATGGCGACTCTCATACCTCTTTGCACCAAAGCTAGCAGCAAATGCTGATGATGTCGCTCTAGACATTGGTGACTTGCAAGCAGCTTTGGTTAGCGATGCGCAGTTTAGTGTCTTTGATTTGTCAGACGCCATGCTAGCAGGCAACACCTCTCAAGTCGTCAAAATAATCTCTCAGCTCAAAGTGACTGATGAGCCAACGACCTTGGTACTTTGGGCGATTAGTAAAGATATGCGACTGGTTTTGGCATTAATGGATGGTCAAGACCCGCAGAGCTTAGGTATTTGGCGTAGCAAACAGAGCCTATATCAGCAAGCTTGCCGCCGTCAGTTAAGAGAAGCTACAGCAGCTTGGCCTGCTCTTTTATATCGCTCAGATCAGGCAATCAAAGGTCTGGTTCGTCAGCCTGCTTGGGAGCTATTATTACAGGCGGCACTTGAGCTATCAGGGCATAAACTGTTTGCGAGTTGATTATTTTGACAAAATCAATAGTGTATCCAGTCAAGTCCCCTTAATCATTAGATAAGTATATTTATTTAAAATCTCTGCATTTCTGCAATATAGTCTCTCTATCTTTCTCTATTCACAATTTAACTCGGTCATACATTTAGTCCGTTTTGTGTTACTGCGCCCTTAACCTTTCGCAAACTAATTACCGTTTCATTTTGGCAATAGAGCCTTTACTATAGCTATACCTCATAAGCTGTACCTGATATCACCGCAATCGGATTAAATCATGGCCAAACTGAAAAAGAAACCTGCTATCAAATGGGGCATTATTGCCTTAGTTGTCATTGCATTAGCGGCTTTAGCCTATTATTTTTTGAAGCCAGAAGCAGAAACTCCTAACTATCTGACGGCAAAAGCCGAGATTGGCGATATCGAGAACAACGTCATGGCCTCAGGGAAAGTCAAGGCTCTAAATACAGTCGATGTCGGCGCACAGGTATCAGGTGAAGTGACTCGGCTTTATGTCGAAGTAGGTGATGAGGTACAGCAAGGAGACTTAATCGCTCAAATTGATCAAGTGACGCAAAATAATAACTTGAGTAATGAGCAGGCAACCCTTGAACAAAGTGTTGCTGCTATCGAAAGCGCTAAGGCGGATACATTAAGCCGTCAAGCTGGTCTGAAGAGTGCACAAGCTGATCTTGCTAGTCGTCAATCGGCACTAAGACAAGCCCAATCAGACTTTTCACGCTTGCAAGGTTTGGTTGCTATCGATGCCATCTCCCAGCAGGAGTATGACACTCAGGCGACAAGTGTCGAAACCGCACAAGCAGCCGTTGCTAATGCGCGCGCCGCTATTGATACTGCCAAAGCCGCTATCGCTACTGCCGATGCTAATGTTAATAGTCAACAAGCTGCGCTACGTAAGTCGCAAACCAATGTCAATACGGCTAAAGAGGATCTGAGCTACACGACGATTCGCGCGCCAATATCAGGTACAGTCGTCTCAGTGACGACTGAACAGGGTACAACGGTTAACGCCAACCAAACCGCACCGACGATTGTGACTCTAGCTGATTTATCTACTGTCAGAATCAATGCGCAAATCTCTGAAGCCGATGTCATCAATGTGCGAGCAAACATGCCTGTTTATTTCAATGTTATTGGTAATCCTGATGAAAAATTTGATTCAACCCTAAAAGCGATTGAGCCTGCTCCAGAGACCATCAGCGATACGAGCTCCACCGATGCTGCCATTTATTACGTTGGCTATATCGAAGTTCCTAATACTCAGCGCCGCTTTCGCATTGATATGACGGCACAAGTTTATATTGTTATCAATGAAGCTAAAAACGCTTTACTTATCCCTTCTGCAGCATTACAAACAGGTGCGCCTAATGCATCGGCGCGTAACAGTGACACCCTTCCCCCAAATACGGTTCAAGAGAGCGCTCAAGGTGTACAGAACAGCACTCCAAATGCTACTACAGCGATGGTACGCGTGCTTAAAGCTGAGGGTGAAGTCGTCGAACAAACGGTTACTGTCGGTATCAACAATAGAGTTAACGCGCAAATCTTAAGCGGTTTAAAAGCCGGTGATGAAGTTATCTTAAGTGAAGAAGATCCAAATGGCGGTAGTCGAGGTGGTGGACGTCCCTTTTAATCAGAGACATTAGCAATGAGATATCAGCGACGAGCTGTGAGCAAGCACTTTTTGAGTGATAGATTAATATAGGCAATGGTGTAAATGGATACTAAGTCTCTTATCGTAGATACCACAGCAGACGTTCCATTAATGCAAGTTAAGGGACTGATCAAAGAGTTTAGAGCGGGTGAACAAACGATTCGCGTGCTACACGATATAGACTTGACTATCAATCAAGGTGAGATGGTCGCAATCATCGGGCAGTCAGGTTCTGGCAAGTCCACTTTGATGAATATTTTGGGCTGCTTAGATCAAGCTAGTGCTGGCGACTATAAAATATTTGGTAAATCAGTGAGTAAACTCGATGCAGATGAGCTTGCAGAGCTACGCCGTGAGCACTTTGGTTTCATTTTCCAGCGTTATCATTTATTAGGCGATATTAGTGCTCAAGACAACGTCTCTGTACCTGCTGTATACGCTGGTATGGATGGGCAGGCACGCAGCGATCGCGCCGAAAAATTGCTTTCAGATCTGGGACTAGCAGACAAGATTCGCAATCGTCCTAATCAGCTCTCTGGTGGTCAACAGCAACGGGTCTCTATTGCTCGCGCCCTTATGAATGGCGGCGATATTATCTTAGCGGATGAGCCGACTGGTGCACTAGACAGTAAGTCTGGCGATGATGTCATGCAAATTTTGCATGATCTAAAAGCTCAAGGTCATACCATCATTATGGTAACGCACGATCCCAATTTAGCCGAGCAAGCTGAACGTGTGATCGAGCTAAAAGATGGTTACAAGATTGCGGATTATAAGACAGAGCACTACAACCCAACGAACACTCAACCCGAGCCTATTCTCGATCAACATCGAAAAAGTGCTTTTGGTAGCTTTATCGACCGCTTATTTGAAGCTTTCAAAATGTCGTTGCTAGCGATGCGCGCTCATAAGATGCGTACCTTGCTCACTATGTTAGGTATTATTATTGGTATCGCCTCTGTTGTTTCAGTTGTGGGACTGGGTAAAGGCTCACAAGAGCAGATACTATCTAATATTAGCTCACTAGGTACCAATACGATTACTGTCTCTGACGGCTATCCTTACGGCGACCCTAGACGAAGTTTTGCGGATGATAACTTAACCCCAGATGATGCACAGGCGGTTGCCGATCAGCCTTATGTCATCAGTGTTAGTCCGCAGCTCGACAGCAACTTAAGTGTGCGCTACCGCAATGTACAAGAAGCCGCTTCCGTTAGTGGCGTAGGCAAAGACTATTTTGACGTTAATGGTGAGAGCTTAGCCCTAGGTCAAGGATTTGATGAGCAAAGTATCTCGCGGCGTACACAAGACGTTGTCATCGATAATAGTGCTTTGACTACTTTTTTTCCAGATAACGCTAATCCTATTGGCGAAGTTGTTCTTATCGGTAGTGTTCCTGGTCGTATCGTTGGAGTGCTCGAAGAAAATAATAGTGGTTTTAGAAATACAGATACACCAACATTCTATATGCCTTATACGACGATGATGTCACGATTGGTTGGGGGCACAAATATAGAAAGTTTTGTGGCGCTTATTGATAATAATATATCGTCCACTGCTGCTGAATCTGCTATTTCTACCTTGATGATTGGTCGACATGGCACTGATGATTTTCGGATACGAAATTCAGACTCCATTCGTGAAACTATTGAGTCGACGACGACCGCCTTAACCTTACTCATCTCAGCTATCGCAGTTATTGCATTGGTAGTTGGTGGTATTGGTGTGATGAATATTATGCTAGTGTCTGTGACTGAACGCACCAATGAGATTGGTGTACGCATGGCAGTTGGTGCACGCCAAAACGATATTTTGCAACAGTTCTTAATCGAGGCTGTATTGGTTTGTATTTTGGGCGGATTATTAGGCATTGGCTTAGCATTCGCTATAGGCGAGCTGATCAATAGCGTTGGCGGTGATAGCTTCAAAGTTATCTACTCTCCTACCTCTATCATAGCGGCCTTTATCTGCTCAACGCTAATTGGTATCATTTTTGGCTTCTTGCCTGCCCGTAACGCCGCCAGACTTGATCCTGTTGAAGCACTGTCTAGAGATTGATAGTCTACCTGTTAAGGTGTTTAGCTTGACTAAAGCTACAGCGAAGTAAATAGCCTATAAATTTGAAACTCGTTGTCTAGTTTACTTAGGAATCACCTTTTTTTGCGGTCTTGGGGTTGTATTTATCCCAATAATATATATAATGTGCTCTCACGTTTAGGGATAGAATATCTCTGGGTGTGAGTTAGAAAATTCATATTACAAATGAGCAGGTATTCGTTTGTGAACTGATTTTTTTAATGAGATATCGTCAAGTTGTAAGAAATTTACCTTCAAGTAAATTATTCTTGCGAAGCTAAAATTGCAGTGTGTTAGTTCTAAACCTAGTTTGGATATATAGCTTTTAGAATTTTTAACATTTAGTGTTTTACATAATTTTCCTTTAAGGAAATTATTCTTGCGAAGCTAAAATTGCAGTGCAATTTTTTAACGCTTCTCAGGGCCGATAGCTCAGTTGGTAGAGCAGTTGACTTTTAATCAATTGGTCCCGCGTTCGAGTCGCGGTCGGCCCACCATTTTAGTAGTATGCTTGTTATTTGTTCTGCCCTATCCGGTAGTTGATTAATGAGTCGTAAAGGCATCGTCAAGGTGTTGAGTTTTACATAATTTCCCTTTAAGGAAATTATTCTTGCGAAGCTAAAATTGCAGTGTGTTAGTTCTAAACCTAGTTTGGATATATAGCTTTTAGAATTTACGACAATGTAAATTCTCTTGCGCTCGGACGAAGCAGTGCTTCGTTTTATCCTCGCTCAGGGCCGATAGCTCAGTTGGTAGAGCAGTTGACTTTTAATCAATTGGTCCCGCGTTCGAGTCGCGGTCGGCCCACCATATACCAAAAGCCCAGCCATTACTTATAATGGCTGGGCTTTTTTATTGCTTAAATTCGATTGTTATGGATAGCTATGTTGACTAAGGGGTTTTAACCCTCTTTCGTGCAAACCTAGAGTTTACTACAGCGGTACTCAAAACGCTCCTCAACGAGGTCTTACGCGGTTTACGTGGCGCTCTATCCATCAAACGATCAAAATCCTTGTCGCAAATTTTAGCTCGCTTATCATGTGCTAGTAAGATAATTTCTGGCTGCAAGGCTTTGACCTTGTTTAGTGAGGCGCGGTAAGCATGAGGTAAGGTGATTAGATACGGAGATACAAATTTATCTCTGATAATTAATATTAGATCTGCTGTATAGGCCTGTTTAGTTTGCGCATGCCACAACGACAAGTCGCGATCAGTATGGCCTGGTGTTTCTAGAACGGTCCAATCCTCAAAGCTCGGTATAGGGTCGCCATCTTGTACTTCAACATCGACTTTTAATATAGGATTATACCAAACGTTAGCGACTGACTTTCCTTGTCTACTAGCCACGTAATAAGTCAGTCCCAGATCGTTCAAATGCGATAGTCTACCCAAAATACCTTGGTACCACGCTTTTTTGGATTTTGCACTGACTATTAGGCATCCTGTTTTTTGTTTTAATAATTCAGCACCACCAGCATGATCAGGATGCATATGGGTAACCATTACAGTTTTGAGTTGCGCAACTGGACGCTCTAAAACTTCAGTAATGTATGTCAAAATATTATCAACATCACATCTACACCCTGAGTCTAGCAATAATAACTTATCAGGGTACACGGCAATATAAGTGGTCTGAATATAGCCTTCAATCGCCACAATGTTCATTAAATCCATTATCTAACCCTATGCCTGACTCAATCAGGCTACTTATATCATCAAATGCAGTCCCCCTATTATAACCCTCGCTTTTCAATAGTCAGTGACATTCAGTGAACGCTTGTGACTATACTATTGAGCAGATAAAAATTTAGCCTTACAAAAGCAAAAAACCCAGCACTCAGGCTGGGTTTCTATATATTAAAATAAGTTCAATTAAGCGAGGTCACGTACCTTTGGCTCACGCTCCCACAGACGAGTTTTGGCGTTTTCGATAAAGCCATCAACATCATCAAGCGGGGTAACAAATGCGTCTTTTTCAATCGGCAGTTTACTCAATATATGTTCTTTAGTTGCAGGGCAATAGGCGATGGCTTTGCAATGTGCATAAGCATCGGTGAACCAGTCTAATGCAGCGCTGTCTTTTGCAAGCTTTTTAGCTGGTGGATGCATAATAATGCTTACAATAGCGTCAAACAGCACTGAGGGACCACCAGCGAGACGCTCGTCAGCTTGTATACGAGTGCCATCATCTAACTTGACTTCTTTATTTGGTGAAACAATCTTGACACTAGCACCAGCAGCGACAGCTGCTTTTTCGAACTTCTCAATTTCACTGTGGCTAGATCCTTCAGCTACCAAAATTCCGACTAGACGACCTTTGAGAGTCTTAGGTGATAGACCAATAGTCTGAACCGCTTTTGAGATATTCATATCTAGTACTGGTGCTGCTGGATCAGCCGCTTTTGGTAGCTCCATACCGAGCGCTGTAGCAACACGATTTGCCAAATCTTCATCGATATTAAGCAAATGACTAAGCGTACGCACTCGCACGTGGGCGGTGTCTACTTTACCGAGCTCAAATGCATAGGCGGAAGCGATATGAGCTTGTCCCGCTGAGGTTTGACTACGATAGAACATGCGAGGTTGGCTATAATGGTCTGCAAAGCTTTCAGCACGTACGCGACCTTTGACGCCATCATCTAAGCGCTCAGCGTATGACTCAAAACCCTTTTTAACGCTTTCGCGTGGGCGCGTTGGATCTAAGCTTTGTGGCTCATACAGTACACGAGTCTTTGGCACTTGCATTTGCATATGACCATCTTGTTGGTTATTAGCAAACGGACATTTTGGCGCATTAATAGGAATTTGTGCGAAGTTTGGTGAACCCAAACGTGAAAGCTGCGTATCTAAGTAGCTAAATAAGCGACCTTGTAGTAATGGGTCATTACTAAAATCAATACCGGGGGGTAGATGTGATGGACAAAAGGCCACTTGTTCGGTTTCTGCAAAAAAGTTATCAACATTACGGTTTAATACCATCTTACCAATAATCTTGACAGGTACAGTTTCCTCAGGAATAAGCTTGGTCGCATCTAAATGATCAAATGGAAAATCGTTGGCTTCTTCCTCTGTAAAGAGCTGAACCCCAAACTCCCACTCTGGATAATCTTCATTGTCGATAGCTTCATATAGATCACGGCGATGATAATCAGGATCAGCGCCTGAGATTTTTACTGCTTCATCCCACGTTGTTGATTGAACACCGAGTACTGGTTTCCAGTGAAAACGAACAAAGGTACTTTTGCCGTCTTTGTCTAGAAGACGATAACTATGAATACCAAACCCTTCCATCATACGCAAGCTACGAGGCAATCCACGGTCACTCATCAGCCAGATTAGATTATGCATGGTCTCAGGACTAAGAGACACAAAATCCCAAAAAGTATCATGAGCAGATGCCGCTTGCGGAAAACCGCGATCTGGCTCAGGCTTGACCGCATGGATCAAATCTGGGAACTTGATAGCGTCTTGGATAAAGAAGATCGGCATATTATTACCGACGATATCCCAATTACCCTCTTCGGTATACACTTTTACCGAGAACCCGCGTACATCACGTGGCGTATCTTTTGAGCCTTTATTACCAGCAACGGTAGAAAAACGCGTAAAGAGCGGTGTTTGCTTACCAGTCTCGGTCAAAATTTTAGCGGTCGTATATTCTTCTAGTGATTCAGTCAGTTCAAAGTAGCCGTGCGCAGCACTACCGCGAGCATGAACGATACGCTCTGGGATACGCTCATGATCAAAGTGGTTGATCTTTTCGCGAAGGACAAAGTCTTCTAGGAGCGTTGGGCCACGGCTACCCGCTTTTAGTGAATTTTGGTTGTCTGCGATAACGACGCCTTGCTGAGTCGTCAAAGCTTTGGTGTCCTCACCTGCGCGCTGGTGCGTCTCGCCACCATTTCCGCGCGTAGGGTTCATGTCGTTTGCAGGGTCTGTATGATCTATATTGGTTTTCATTGGGCGTCCTAGATTTTTTGGTTTTCAGTTAATGATATGCTTTAAGAAGAGCGACCACTAATAGTACCCAAAAAACATAGTCGATACATAGGTTACCTTGTTGATATTTAGTTAACTTTTGCACTGTTTAGGGATTATTTTTGACCAGTTCTATCTTAAACGTATATTAATAACTCGCGCTTGTAATGTAGCTATTCTATAAGGTATGATTTTATGTGAAGTTATAAGATATAAGTTATCTATTGAGCGTACTCACGCTTTAATCATCCACTCAAAGAGGCTTTTTATGTCACTCCTGCCAAACACTCCCCTATCTGCGCGCTTGTCAAAAGGCACTTATCGCTCATTAGTTGGTAGCGCAGCACTTAGCGTACTAGCATTGACTATGAGTCAAAGCGCGTTTGCTATCACAACCAAGGACATTGCCTATACGGTAGACAATCAAGATTATCAAGGCTATTACGCTAAAGCTGATCAAGCGAACGCACCTTTTATCTTACTTATTCATGACTGGGACGGGCTTACAGACTACGAGAAAAAACGTGCTGATATGCTAGCTGCCGAGGGCTATAACGTCCTAGCTGCTGATATGTTTGGCGCAGGTATTCGTCCTACCGAAATGGCGGACAAAAAAAGACTCACCGCCGAGCTGTATGAGGATAGATCCAAAATGCGCCGTTTACTTGCCGGCGCCCTAACTGTCGGTCAACAGCAAGGCAATAATGTTCGAAATGGCACCACGATGGGATACTGTTTCGGTGGTAGTGTTGCGCTTGAGCTTGCACGATCAGGCTTTGAGCAAAAAGCCTTTGTACCTTTTCACGGCGGGCTTGAGCTTCCGGCAGGTCAAAATTACAACACCACTAGCGGTGAGATTTTAGTCTTTCATGGCACAGCAGATGAAGCCGTTCCTTTAGAAGATTTCACTGCGCTTGGCAAAACGTTGGAGACAGCTAACGTCGCGCATGAGATGATTACCTATAGCGGCGCGGTTCATGCCTTTACTGACTTTAACAATCCTGATAGATACAATGCGCGTGCAGATGAGCGCTCTTGGAATCGTTATCTGACCTTTTTAGAAAATAGCTATAAATAGATTTGTCTAATTGTACAACTCTGTATGGAGCTATTAGCGTTACTTTTTTTATTTTGCATGCTTCAGTTCTAGACTGAGGCATGTTGTACTTAGAATTTAGGAAAAGGCTAACAAGGAGGACAATATGCTATTACAAAACGATATATTACGCTCACGTGTCAGGTTACTAGGGTCATTTTTAGGAGAGGCGATAGCTCGTCAATCAGGAAAAGACACATTAAATACTATCGAGACGCTGCGTAAGGGCTTTATCCAACAGCGCCGCGAACCAAATGAGCAGAGCAAACAGCAGCTGATTGACCTCATTGCCTCCTTAGACAATCAAACCTTAAAAAATGTCATTCGAGCTTTTTCAATTTACTTTTTTTTGGCGAATTTAACCGAAGAAAATCATCTACGTGAACAGCGCCGAGTTATGCGTGCAGAGTCCAATCAGAGCTGGGAGGGTTCCTTTCGCCGCACTCTACTAGAATGCCGTGAGCGCAATATCGCACCTGACCAAATCAAAGCGCTTATCGATCAGCTCAAATTTATCCCCGTGTTTACCGCTCACCCCACTGAGGCGCGCAGACGCACGACAATGAACATTTTGCAGACGCTCTATGAGCATAGTGATGCGCTCAATCATGTCTCTGAGGATAGCCTAGCGTTTGAGCAAGCCAAGCAAAAAACCGCTGAAACCATCGATCTGTTATGGTCATCAGATGAGGTGCGTACTCGTAAACCTCTCGTTTATGATGAGATCAATAACGGTCTACACTATTTTAATGCCAGTTTATTCACCGCTATTCCCAAAGTGTACCGCAACATAAAAAACGCCTTAGTCGATATTTATCCTGAGCTCACTGACTATCCCTTGCCGGCCTTTGTTAGTTTTGGCTCTTGGATAGGCGGTGATAGAGACGGCAATCCGTTTGTCACGCATGAGACGACTGAAATGGCAGTACTGATGCATGCCAATGCTGTGCTGCGTCATTATCAAGTACTAATCAAACAATTGCGCCGTGAGTTAATTCACAGCGATACCGTCGTTGATATTGCGCCAGATATCTATACTCGTATCTCAGACTACAGTGAACTTGATAAAAAGGTATTTGCCTATAATCTTAACGATTACAATAATGAGCCGTATCGTAGGCTACTATCAATCATTCTTGCCAAAGTGAAAGCGACCAATGAGTATATCCAAAGCCAAGGTTTGGATACTGATTCAAATACCGAGGCGGCAGGTGATGCTTATCTAACGCCGCAAGGTCTGTTGGATGATCTACGCCTGATTCGTCGTAGTGTCAATGAGCATGACAAAGCGCATGCTGATGGCTCAGTGCTTGATATGATACGCCTTGTAAAGACCTGCGGCTTTCATCTAGCGGCGCTTGATATACGTCAAGACTCAGGCTATCACGGCGAGGTTATTGCCGATATTTTTGCCCACGCATCAAACCTACCTGATTACCAGGAGCTTAGCGAGATTGAGCGTCAAGAGTGGCTGACACGCTTACTCAAAAACCCAGGGACACCGCTACTATATATCGATAATTTGAGCGAACAAACCCGAGAGCAACTTGATTTAATGCAGTCAGTGGCTAAGCTGCGCAAACTGGTCGGAGCTGATACTTTTGGCAGCTATGTCATTTCGATGACCAACAATGCCAGTCAGATTTTAGAAGTATTACTACTCATGCGTTTTGCTGGATTATCTGGTATCAATGATGAGGGACATCTGTTTGCAGCACTACCGGTCGCGCCTTTATTTGAGACGATCGATGACCTCAAAAACATCGATAAGATTTTGCCTACGGTTTTGGACAACCCCTTGTATCGTCAACTTTTAGAGCAATCAGACAACACCCAAGAGATTATGCTCGGTTACTCTGACTCCTCAAAAGACGGCGGCATTATTACCTCGGCTTGGCAGTTATATAGCGCACAGCAAACGATTACGCGTATCGCTAACGAATACGGTATCAATACTCGTCTATTTCACGGTCGCGGTGGTTCAATTAGCCGCGGTGGGGGCTCAACTCATCAGGCGATTGCAGCTCAGCCTACAGGCACATTAGATGGTCAAATCAAATTCACCGAACAAGGCGAAGTGCTATACGCCAAATACGCCAATCCAGACACTGCTGTCTTTCAGCTTACTATGGGCATAACAGGTGCGCTCAAAGCCAGCTCTTCCAAGTTTTTAGAGCAACCCTCAAACTTAGAGCATTATGAGAATTTATTTGCACGCTTAGCTGATGCGGGTGAAGCGCAGTATCGTGCGTTGACCGATAATACCAAAGGGTTTTATGCTTTTTATTCTGAGGCCACGCCCGTACAAGAGATATCACTGCTTAATATCGGCTCACGTCCTGCCCACCGCAAAAAAGGCTTACCTAGCAAATCTACCATTCGCGCTATACCTTGGGTATTTGGCTGGTCGCTAGCGCGCTTTACCCTGCCCGCTTGGTATGGCGTTGGTAGTGCTTTGGATAGCGTCAAACGAGACGAAGAGTTGATGAAGGAGATGAATGCGAACTGGCCATTTTTTAATGTTTTTGTTAGCAACATAGAGATGGCATTTACAAAATCTGAGATGACTATTGCGCGTGCTTACAGCTTACTCTGTGATGATGAGAGCTTGCGCGAGCTCATTATGGATGATGTGGTCAAAGAACATGAGCTGACGCATTCTGGTCTTAACTCTTTGCTCAATCAAGAGTCCTTATTGTCTAATCAACAGGAGTTGGCGGCATCCTTAGAATGGCGTAATGCTTACCTAGACCCTATTAACTATATTCAAATTGAGCTGCTCAAACGATTGCGTCAACCAGATAGCTCTGAAGATAAAGACAGGCTGGACGTAGAAGACCCGCTTATTCGTAGCATCAATGCTCTTGCAGCAGGGTTACGAAATACAGGGTAATAGTAATATCTATAGGTTATACCTGCGCTCGCTTTTGAAAGACAAGTATTTGATTATTTGCAGGCATAGCGTATTGATTAGACAACACTAAGTCGTGATTTTGCGCTAAGGCGATAACGTCTTCTTTGTTTCGGATACCGCTAGCGGGATCACGTTGCCTTAGTGACAAATCAAAATGTCGATTACTTGCGCTTGTATATCTGCCCTCTTCATTGAATGGGCCATAAATCATCAGCTTACCATCAATAGGTAGGGTATCACTGACCAACTCAATTAAGGTTTGAACTAAAGACCAGCTTATAATGTGAAAGGTATTCGCTGTAAATACCGCATCGTAAGAGCTATGACTATTATTATTGAACGGAATTGAGTCGCAAGTTAAATCAAACGCTAATGGCGCTTTTAGATTAGGCGCAGGATAAGCGCTATGCCAAGTATTTATGTGGTCATGATGAGCTGTGACATCGCTAGTTTGCCAAGTTACACGAGGTAAATTTGGTGCAAAATATACACTATGCTGCCCCGTTCCTGAGCCTATCTCCAATACATGTGCATAACTTTGTAGCTCTAGTTGCAAAACTTCCAAGATCGCATCTTTATTGTTTTCGCAAGCTTGCGAAAAAGGTTGAGGAGCAGTCATATTTCTTAATCCCAATTACATGGTTTGATCTAAGTATCAAAATCTTTCTTGGATCATAAAACTCTTCTTTATCTAATAAATACCCGCCTCGACTCCAGCAGCCAAAGTCATGGCGAGCTCCTCTACCTGATGAGTAAAACTCTCTTGCCAATCACCTTTCAGAACAAGCGTGTCTTGGATTTGGTTCCATCGGAGTCCTGTGATAATTGCCTTTATGGCAAGTGTAGTCCCTGTGCCATCATGACCAGCACGAATGTACAAAGCAAAAGGCAGCCCTTGTTTTTGTTCTAACACTGAATAATAGCAACGATCAAAGAAGTCTTTGGTTAGTCCTGCCATATAAGCAAGATTCTCAGTCGTTCCCAACAAGACTGCATCGGCGGTTAGTATGTCTTCAGGGTGCGTATCTTGAGGCGATTTGAGAATCACATTGATGTCTATATCAGAATGGCTTGCGCCCTCGTAGGCCGCTTGTGCTAGTTTTTGAGTATTAAATGATGGGGCATGGGCGACAATGAGTAACGTTTTAGATGCCATATCAACTCTCGTCTGTATAAGTAAACGTAACGTTTTGAACGATATCAGGATGAAGGCTTCTTGCTACAGGGCAGGTTAGCGCCGTGTTATAAAATATGGTTTGAGTTTTTTTATCTAACTTTTGCAAAAAACTCATAGCAACATGTATCTCACTCACACGCCTAGGATCGACTGCCATGACTTTAGTTACCTCAGCAGTAGTACCCGTAATATCGATATTCATCTCAGCCGCTTTTATGCCAATGATTGTCAGCATACAACTGGCCAAACTAGTTGCTAATAAATCCGTTGGCGAAAATGCCTCGCCTTTTCCTTGGTTGTCTGTTGGCGCATCTGTGATAATCTCATTACTAGATTGCAAATGTACTGCGCTAGTACGCAATGATCCTTGATAATTAACCTTTGATGTACTCATATCGTTCTGCCTTTTATATGAATTATCTAACCTGTTTTGACAATTTAGGATTTGTTTTAGTAAAGCTCTTATATTCTAATAATTAGTCATTGGGACTTTATACTGTGACATTTGTGCATTACAATTGCTCACTGAGTATGTCATAGACTTGACCAAATTTGTAAAGGACTTTACCCTCATGAACATTCATGATCTATCAGAGTATCAACTCTATAAACTTAAATCTATAGATCCAGCCCTTAGCTCTGATTGGTATGACTCTATCGAAAAAATCTTGCCCAAATTACACAAAAAAAGCCAGTACAGCGTCTACAAGAACATTTTGAAGCCGCGCGGTATAACCATTAGCGCAGATAAAAAACTAGTTTACCAGAGCCCTGAAACTCTGAGTTTTACTCTTGCTAGTATTCAAACTAATAATAAGGACCTTATTTCTATAGCTTCACATATGCTCAAAGTGACTGACTCTGATAACAAGGTCCATAACGCTATAGCATTAGCTGATAAAGTAGAAGCCTTATTAGGTCACTTAGATAACTTGGACGTTCAGGGTTCTTTGCTCGATCAAAAAAACCGCCACCGAATACGCATAGCATTTTTGTATGATCTGGCAGCGTGGATTGACACTATAGAGTTAACCATACATTCAGGTCTGCGTCAGCTAAATAGTGATATCGTAAAGTCTTACTTCAAAGAGGTCTTCATCAAACAGCAGGTTCAAGGTAGAGATTTTAGAAGTTGGGACTCATCAGATTTAGAATTTCAAGAGTTTACTCATTTTCCTACTTTTATAAAAAAAGAAGCTTTGGATAGAAAATTCTTTATCGTTGAGGGGCAACACTATTGGTTTTTAATTGGTATTGCTGACCAAGTTGATAAAAACCCCTACTCTTTTAGAAGGTTTTTGCACGAGGATAGCAGTGGAGGCGGTCATCATCAGTTTGTTTTTTTGACTCACGTCGTACTGGATAAACAACATATAAGCGATCCTAAATATATGGAACATGCAACTTATTGTATGTCTAGGCTGTACACTTTGGATAGAGGCGTATCTGATACTATTTTAAAGTTCGTCAATGAGATTAAGCGTTTGTATAACTGTTATTTAAGACCACTACTCAAAGAGCCTCTAGAACAAGACGGTAGCCAACCTGAAGTCGTGATCAAAAATCGTCTTATTAAGTACGAAAAACAATTATCTCTATTGATACTGCAAAAATTACCTAATGTAATTAAGCTCACAGAAAATGATGTAAACGATAGAAATTATTTATTCTATCACTTAGATCAATTAACAAAACAAATGAGTGATAATATTCAGGACTTTAGATTGCAACCGCTAGTGATGTATTCTGATAGCGGTGAAGTCATGATTATTAAGTTTATAGCTATGCGTAAACTCTTAGACAAATTACGTTTGGTATTAAATGCTGAGCAGCAAAGAATCGATGAGTATTCTGATCATATCAAAATACCACTAACTACGGTTAAAGAAAAACTAGAAGAAACCGAAACATCTTTAGGAGAGCTTCAGTCTTTTAAAGACAGTATAGCGAATTATAATGAGGTTCAAGAGAATGGAAGTTTTTGGCAAAACTTAAGGTAGGTAAAACACCTAACTACTCGTTAGAGGATATCATTGAAACAGAACAATCGGTTAATGAAGATCTATTTATGTTTATCGTTCGCATGGCAAAAAACCAGAATAAAGGTATGGTGTATCCAGAGTTTGAATGTAACGAGATCATCAACAATAAATATAGACATTATGCGCTAGCAGACGGAGATTTAGGAATTAGTCGTCTACCTCGTGTGTTACGACTTAGTGAAGATAGACGTCGTTTTAATTCTGCCTCTATCAAAGAAGCAGTATACCAAGACATATTTGAGTCTAATCAGGAATGGAAATCACAGGTATAACGCAGATAAAATAAGTAAATCTATAGAGAGCTGTATACAACAGCTCTTTTTTACATACAAGAACTCAAGCCAAAGCAAAACCCCCTGTGACTTATGTCACAGGAGGTCTCTTAGAATAGAGCGCTGACGATGACCTACTCTCACATGGCCGGAGCCACACTACCATTGGCGCTACGATGTTTCACTTCTGAGTTCGGGAAGGGATCAGGTGGTGCCATCGTGCTATTGTCGTCAGCAAAGGGGTTAGATATGAGTCTGTGTTGTTTTACTTATTTTGACTAAGTATCACTATTCCTGAATCAAGGATATAGGTGATATCGAAATAGTTGCTTGATACAAACCACTTGGGTGTTGTATGGTCAAGCCAAACGAGCAATTAGTACAGGTTAGCTACACACATCGCTGTGCTTCCACACCCTGCCTATCAACGTCGTAGTCTTCAACGGCTCTTTAGGGAAATCTTATCTTGAGGTGGGCTTCCCGCTTAGATGCTTTCAGCGGTTATCCCATCCGAACGTAGCTACCGGGCAATGCCATTGGCATGACAACCCGAACACCAGTGGTTCGTCCACTCTGGTCCTCTCGTACTAGGAGCAGCTCCTCTCAAATTTCCAACGCCCACGGTAGATAGGGACCGAACTGTCTCACGACGTTCTAAACCCAGCTCGCGTACCTCTTTAAATGGCGAACAGCCATACCCTTAGGACCTGCTTCAGCCCTAGGATGAGATGAGCCGACATCGAGGTGCCAAACACCGCCGTCGATATGAACTCTTGGGCGGTATCAGCCTGTTATCCCCAGAGTACCTTTTATCCGTTGAGCGATGGCCCTTCCATACAGAACCACCGGATCACTAAGACCTACTTTCGTACCTGCTCGACTTGTGGGTCTCGCAGTTAAGCGCGCTTTTGCCTTTATACTCTACGACCGATTTCCGACCGGTCTGAGCGCACCTTCGTACTCCTCCGTTACTCTTTAGGAGGAGACCGCCCCAGTCAAACTACCCACCATACATTGTCCTCGGTATTGTTATACCTGAGTTAGAACCCCAACATGACCAGGGTGGTATTTCAAGATTGGCTCCACAAACACTAGCGTGTCTGCTTCAAAGCCTCCCACCTATCCTGCACAAGTCAGGTCAAAGTTCAATGTAAAGCTGTAGTAAAGGTTCACGGGGTCTTTCCGTCTAGCCGCGGGTACACAGCATCTTCACTGCGATTTCGATTTCACTGAGTCTCTGCTGGAGACAGCGCTGCCATCATTATGTCATTCGTGCAGGTCGGAACTTACCCGACAAGGAATTTCGCTACCTTAGGACCGTTATAGTTACGGCCGCCGTTTACTGGGGCTTCGATCAAGAGCTTCGCTTACGCTAACCCCATCAATTAACCTTCCAGCACCGGGCAGACATCACACCCTATACGTCCACTTTCGTGTTTGCAGAGTGCTGTGTTTTTAATAAACAGTTGCAGCAGCCTGGTATCTGCGACTGTCAGCAGCTCAAGGAGCATGTCCTATCACCACCAACAGCGTACCTTCTCCCGAAGTTACGGTACCATTTTGCCTAGTTCCTTCAGCAGAGTTCTCTCAAGCGCCTTGGTATTCTCTACCTGATCACCTGTGTCGGTTTAGGGTACGATTCGTTTATAACTATTGCTTAGAAGCTTTTCCTGGAAGCATGGTATTTGCCACTTCACTGTACAAGTACAGCTTGCTATCAGATCTCGACCTTGTTGTAGCCCGGATTTACCTAAGCCACAAGCCTACATCCTTTCACCTGGACAACCAACGCCAGGCTGACATAACCTTCTCCGTCCCTCCATCGCATTATAAACAAGTATCGGAATATTAACCGATTTCCCATCGACTACGCCTTTCGGCCTCGCCTTAGGGGTCGACTCACCCAGCCCCGATTAACGTTGGACTGGAACCCTTGATCTTCCGGCGTGCGAGCTTTTCACTCGCATTATCGTTACTCACGTCAGCATTCGCTCTTGTGATACCTCCAGCATGCCTTACGACACACCTTCACAGGCTTACACAACGCTCCCCTACCACTTGAAAACAAATTCAAATCCGCAGCTTCGGCTCCTAGTTTGAGCCCCGTTACATCTTCCGCGCGGGCCGACTCGACTAGTGAGCTATTACGCTTTCTTTAAAGGATGGCTGCTTCTAAGCCAACCTCCTAGCTGTCTATGCCTTCCCACCTCGTTTCCCACTTAACTAGGAATTTGGGGCCTTAGCTGGCGGTCTGGGTTGTTTCCCTCTCCACAATGGACGTTAGCACCCACTGTGTGTCTCCCGGATATCACTCATCGGTATTCGGAGTTTGCATCGGTTTGGTAAGTCGGTATGACCCCCTAGCCGAAACAGTGCTCTACCCCCAATGGTGTTCGTCCGAGGCGCTACCTAAATAGCTTTCGGGGAGAACCAGCTATCACCGAGTTTGATTAGCCTTTCACCCCTATCCACAAGTCATCCCCTGGCTTTTCAACGACAGTGGGTTCGGTCCTCCGGTTGATGTTACTCAACTTTCAACCTGCTCATGGATAGATCACTCGGTTTCGGGTCTATGCCCTGCAACTATGTCGCCCTATTAAGACTCGGTTTCCCTACGGCTCCCCTAACGGTTAACCTCGCTACAGAACATAAGTCGCTGACCCATTATACAAAAGGTACGCAGTCACCCCAATAAATTGAGGCTCCTACTGCTTGTACGCACACGGTTTCAGGTTCTATTTCACTCCCCTCACAGGGGTTCTTTTCGCCTTTCCCTCACGGTACTGGTTCACTATCGGTCAGTCAGGAGTATTTAGCCTTGGAGGATGGTCCCCCCATCTTCAAACAGGATTTCTCGTGCCCCGCTCTACTTAATATGTCAACTCTAGAATTTAAAATACAGGACTATCACCTACTACGGTCAGCTTTCCCACGCTGTTCTTCTATTCTAAAGTCAATCGGCTTCTCCCCGTTCGCTCGCCGCTACTTGGGGAATCTCATTTGATGTCTATTCCTAAGGGTACTGAGATGTTTCACTTCCCCTCGTTCGCTTCCTAATAAATTAGGATACCTAGCTTATGCTAGGTGGGTTTCCCCATTCAGAAATCTCCGGATCACAGGATATTGCCGCCTCCCCGAAGCTTATCGCAGGCTGTCACGTCTTTCATCGCCTCTGACTGCCAAGGCATCCACCATGTGCGCTTAATTACTTGACCATACAACCCCAAAGGGTCTTTGTCTCACAATTATAACGATATCACCTATGTTTACGCTTGATTCAGTTCTCTTATTACTTTTTAATAACTCACCCCTGGGATAACAACTGATGTCGTTAAGAGGTGAGCTATTAAGGTTAAGATTAACGCGTGAACACGTTAGTCCTAACCCAGACTCATATCTATGTTTTTAAATAGTTCCTGTATCTTCGTCAGATTCCAGGTTCTGTATAAAACAGAAGTAAATAATCATCAACGATTACTTAATTCTGTTTATGCTCTCTATAATATTCTATCTAATCGCGCTGTTTATAATGGTGGAGCCAAACGGAGTCGAACCGTTGACCTCCTGCGTGCAAGGCAGGCGCTCTACCAACTGAGCTATGGCCCCTGAGAAGCGTGTAAAAATTGCACTGCAATTTTAGCTTCGCAAGGAAAATCCTTTAAATAGGATTTTCAAAAAGCTTTAATTACTTTTAGCTCATGCAATGTAACGACTGTTCTAACTACCGCTTAATAATGGTAGGCCTGGGCAGACTTGAACTGCCGACCCCCGCGTTATCAACACGGTGCTCTAACCAGCTGAGCTACAGGCCTATGTCTGCCTGTAAAGGCAAAGCTAATAAACTAGCTTAAAACTAAAGAACAACTTGTTGTGAATTCTTGCCAAGATGAATGCTGTCTATAAGGAGGTGATCCAGCCGCAGGTTCCCCTACGGCTACCTTGTTACGACTTCACCCCAGTCATCAACCACACCGTGGTGAGCGCCATCCTAAAAGGTTAGGCTACCCACTTCTGGTGCAATCAACTCCCATGGTGTGACGGGCGGTGTGTACAAGGCCCGGGAACGTATTCACCGCGGCATTCTGATCCGCGATTACTAGCGATTCCTACTTCATGGAGTCGAGTTGCAGACTCCAATCTGGACTACGATAGGCTTTTTGAGATTCGCATCACATCGCTGTGTAGCTGCCCTCTGTACCTACCATTGTAGCACGTGTGTAGCCCTGGTCGTAAGGGCCATGATGACTTGACGTCGTCCCCGCCTTCCTCCAGTTTGTCACTGGCAGTATCCTTAGAGTTCCCGGCTTAACCCGCTGGTAACTAAGGACAAGGGTTGCGCTCGTTGCGGGACTTAACCCAACATCTCACGACACGAGCTGACGACAGCCATGCAGCACCTGTATTCTAATTCCCGAAGGCACTCTCGTATCTCTACAAGATTCTAGATATGTCAAGACCAGGTAAGGTTCTTCGCGTTGCATCGAATTAAACCACATGCTCCACCGCTTGTGCGGGCCCCCGTCAATTCATTTGAGTTTTAACCTTGCGGCCGTACTCCCCAGGCGGTCTACTTATTGCGTTAGCTGCGTCACTAAGTCCTCAAGGGACCCAACGACTAGTAGACATCGTTTACGGCGTGGACTACCAGGGTATCTAATCCTGTTTGCTACCCACGCTTTCGAGCCTCAGTGTCAGTATTATGCCAGAAGGCTGCCTTCGCCATCGGTATTCCTCCAGATCTCTACGCATTTCACCGCTACACCTGGAATTCTACCTTCCTCTCACATACTCTAGCTCTACAGTTTCAGATGCAGTTCCCAGGTTGAGCCCGGGGATTTCACATCTGACTTATCGAGCCACCTACGCTCCCTTTACGCCCAGTAATTCCGATTAACGCTTGCACCCTCTGTATTACCGCGGCTGCTGGCACAGAGTTAGCCGGTGCTTATTCTGCAGCTAATGTCATCGTCTATGGGTATTAACCATAGAGTCTTCTTCACTGCTTAAAGTGCTTTACAACCAAAAGGCCTTCTTCACACACGCGGCATGGCTGGATCAGGGTTGCCCCCATTGTCCAATATTCCCCACTGCTGCCTCCCGTAGGAGTCCGGACCGTGTCTCAGTTCCGGTGTGGCTGATCATCCTCTCAGACCAGCTACAGATCGTCGCCATGGTAGGCCTTTACCCCACCATCTAGCTAATCCGACTTAGGCTCATCTAATAGCGAGAGCAGTAAACTGCCCCCTTTCTCCCGTAGGTCGTATGCGGTATTAATATGGGTTTCCCCATGCTATCCCCCACTACTAGGTAGATTCCTAAGTGTTACTCACCCGTCCGCCGCTCGTCATCTTCTAGCAAGCTAGAAATGTTACCGCTCGACTTGCATGTGTTAAGCCTGCCGCCAGCGTTCAATCTGAGCCATGATCAAACTCTTCAGTTTAATCTTGCTATGAAGCTCTTTAAAGAAGCTTCTAAACTTGGCTCATCTAATCTGGCAAAATCGCTAAAAATTATGTTCGTAATGAATTAACTTTGAGTTTTTCTGCTGACTAAATGATAATTTTTATAGTTAATAACTCCTCCGAAAAGAGAAGATAGTCAACTTTATTTTTAGCATTCTTGTCTCAGCAAAAATCCACACAAGTTGTTCTTTAGTTTCGCTTTTAAATAGTGTCTCACCTCTGTCGTCCAGTAGGTAAGTATATCCCTTCAATTTGAAGGTTGCTAGTAACGAATCCCTTACAGGCTTTGCTATCTAGCGAGCCGACTATCTTATCATAATGATTGATATTGTCAAGCTCTTTTATAATTTGTTTCATCCGATTCGCTGGTCGCTATCACTAGGTGTTCTTAGTGTTTAACCGCTAGCTTGTCTCGATGAGGTGCGTATTATAGACGGTTAAATTGTGGTGTCAAGAGGTTATTTAATTTAGTTTGAGGTTTTTATCTGGCTTACTAGGTAAGTCGGTTAAAACGTCATTCTAATAGCTTGCTTAAAATATGATGAATCATTTGTCTAAGTAGCTTCCCTTTCGACTGGGTGGCATTATACGTAGTTTAACGGAGGGGTCAAGGGATATCTAGAATTTATTTTTAAACATTATAGAAAAACATTTATATTTCTCCTAACTAAAACAAGCCTACCACCAAATGATAGTAGACTTGCGTTTCGTATCACGAACTAAACTACTATTTAGTCAAAGGTATAACTCACACCTACGTTACCTCCATTTTGACTACCGCTACCACCAAACGCGCTATTAAACGAAATCTGTCCATTTGGTGTCGTATAGCCAATACCTACGGCATACCCTGTCTCACCTTCCCATGTGCCGCCCCCGAGACCAACACTGACTTTACCGGGTACGTTAGGATAGCGTAGTGCGCCAAAGGCTAATGCGCCCGCTACTGCTGAGTAGGTTTCGTCTTCTAGTCTATCAACCGCGCTATCGGTATAACCAAAAGCATCTGCACGAGACTGGTTAAGTTGTGCGACATTCACCGCATCATTTGGGTTAATGCCAGATGCGACATTAGTAATACGGCGTTGATTGTTGGTACTACCCACAGACACCGTATTATCCGCACTGGTCTGTGAGTTCGCTCCTAGTGCTACCGAGTTGTTATTAGTTACACTACTATTAGAGCCGATAGCCACGGCATTGGTTGCTTGAACGTTTACTGACTCACCGATAGCAACAGAGTTTGAGGCATCGGTTGCATTAGTAAAGGTTGGGTTGCCTTGCGCATCTGCCGTAGCGGCTGTAGCACCAACGGTTGCATTGCTACCTAAGACGACTGAGTTGCTGGTGGTGTTGCCTATGACGTTGTCATTACCTACCGCGTAGTTAGCATTACCACCGACGATGTTAGGATCACCGAAAGCGCCTGAACGGTTACCTGAGACGATGTTGCCTTTACCGACACTGGTAGATTGATCGCCAGTGACTATGCTGTCCGTTCCTATAGCAGTACTATTTGTACCCGTTGCTTTGGTATTGACACCAATAGCGATTGCGCCTGTAGCTGTGGCACCATTGTTGTTAAAATTGCCTTGGGTTTTCTCTTCATTTGTATTGACGCTAAAGAAGCGAGTCTCACTCTCTTCTATCTGCGCTTCTAGTTCAACTCTGGCCTCTTCGCTAATACCTGATTCGCCTTGTTCACCTTGAATGCCCTGTTCGCCCTGAATACCTTGAGCACCTGTTGCACCGTCTTGACCATTTAGGCCGTTAGTACCGTTAGTGCCGTCTTGACCTGCTACACCTTGTTCACCTTGGATTCCTTGTTCGCCTTGAACACCCATTGCACCATCGGCACCGTTTACTCCAGCATCGCCCTGTAGTCCTTGAAGGCCTCGTTCGCCTTGAGCACCTGTTGCACCGTCTTGACCATTTAGGCCGTTAGTACCGTTAGTGCCGTCTTGGCCTGCTATACCTTGCTCGCCTTGAAGACCTTGTTCACCTTGAATGCCTTGAATGCCTTGAGCGCCATCAGCACCGTTAACACCGTCTTGACCTGCTACACCTTGTTCACCTTGGATTCCTTGTTCGCCTTGTTCACCCTGAATGCCCTGTTCACCTTGAACACCCATTGCACCATCGGCACCGTTTACTCCAGCATCGCCCTGTAGTCCTTGAAGGCCTCGTTCGCCTTGCTCACCTTGAATCCCTTGTTCGCCTTGAGCACCTGTTGCACCGTCTTGACCATTTAGGCCGTTAGTACCGTTAGTGCCGTCTTGGCCTGCTATACCTTGCTCGCCTTGAAGACCTTGTTCGCCTTGTTCACCCTGAATGCCCTGTTCACCTTGAACACCCATTGCACCATTAGCGCCATCTTGACCTGCTACACCTTGGATACCTTGGATTCCTTGTTCGCCTTGTTCACCCTGAATGCCTTGTTCACCCTGTGGGCCTGGTGTAAGTTCAATGTTATTAATTTGTCCTTGCAAGTCAGTCAGTCTTCCATCAACGGCTGTGAATGCTGAACCTACGTCGTTATAATTAGTATTATTAATACGATAGGTCGGTGCTTGGAAAGTGCCGTTCATGTTGAACGCGGCATTACCACCAAAGGCAGAGGCTAGGTTCTGTGCTTGAGAGAAGCTGTTCGTCTCTACTCTTTGTAGCTGTGCCACATTGACCGCATCAGTATCAGTCGTCCCTGCGGCGACGCCTGTGATTTGACGGGTTTGCCAATTGGCAGGATCAGCATCACTAATATTACCAACACTCACTGCCGCTAAGGTCGATTGCCATGTGGCATCGGTTCTACCATTAGCGCTAAAGCCTTGTGCGCCTGCATCGACTGTGGTGACGCTTTGACTGCCTAGAGCGATGCTGTTGCGAATGTCAGCAGTAGAACCTGTACCCATGGCTATGCTATCGCGAGCACTGGCGACTGAGGTATTGCCAACCGCTGTTGCGCGAATACCACTCGCGGTTGCGCCTATGCCTAAGTCTTCATAATCTGCTGCTGCGAACTCAAATATGGGATCATTATTAGTGTCTAATTTGAAGCGTCGACCTTCGTCATCAACTTCTATATCTGTTGTAGCTGCTGCAAACTCTGCTTGAACTATCGCGCCATCGATAGCTACTAGGCCATCTTCTCTACCACTACCAACTGCTGTCGCACCCGTAGCTGAGGCAACACTGCTACTGCCCATTACGCTACTAAATATACCTGAGGCTTCGTTGCGGTAGCCGATCGCTGAACTCGCTAGTGCTGTTGTTCGGTTCCTTTTACCGAGGGCTGAGCTGTCTTCAGCTTCGAGGGTCGTAAAGTTCTGCGAACCTACTGCTGAGCTATCAACGCCGCGGGCAATGTTATTGCGACCTAATGCTGAGCTGTCATTACCTCCTGATATATTACCTTGACCAAAGGCTGAGCTATCGTCACCTACCGCTGTGTTGGTATGACCAAAAGCAGACGCTTGATTACCTAATGCTCTGTTTTGGTTACCTACCGCTGAGGCCTCTTCGATTGAGTTACCACTATTATCGGTACTACTGACTCGATTGCCGAAACCTACTGCTACACCGAACTGACTTGATGCTCTGTTACTTATGCCTATCGCTGAGCCAGCATTACCTGAAGTCTGACTATTTATACCAATAGCCAATGATCCGGCACCCGTCGCGCCATCATTATCGCGATTAGATGCTGCATCAGATGCATCTGAATTGATACTGACATAACGGATCTTTTGATCTTTTAGCTGAGCCACATTGACCGCATCAGTATCAGTCGTCCCTGCGGCGACACCTGTGATCTGACGGGTTTGCCAATTAGCAGGATCAGCATCACTGGTATCTCCTACACTCACTGCCGCTAAGGTTGATTGCCATACTGGTGTGGTTCTAGCGTCCGCACCAAAGCCTTGTACGCCTGCATCGACTGTGGTGACGCTTTGGCTACCTAAAGCAATACTATTATCAATATTAGCTGTTGATCCTGTACCCATCGCGATGCTATCGCGAGCGCTTGCGACTGAGGTATTGCCAACCGCTGTTGCGCGAATACCACTCGCGGTTGCACCTATGCCTAATGCTTCATAGTCTGCATCTGCGAACTCAAAGATCTGACCACCATTACCGTCATCTCTAAAACGACGATTCTGACTATCTGTCTGTATGGGCGTGGTCGCAGCGGTAAAGTCGGCTTGTACGACGGCGCCTGCTACTGGAACTTGTTTAAAGGAACTTGCACTACCACTACCAACGGCAGTAGCGCCTGCTTCTGAGGCTTCACTGAAACTACCTACTGCTGAGCTATAAAGACCTGAGGCTATGTTGCTACGACCCATCGCTGAGCTATTACGAGCTGAAGCTGTGTTTTCATAACCCATCGCTGAGCTAAAGCCACCTGAAGCTTGATTAAAATTACCGATCGCTGAGCTAAAGTCACCTGAGGCTTCGTTTGCACGACCCACCGCTGAGCTGGAAAAATTTGAGGCTGTGTTACCAATACCTAGCGCCGAGCTAAAGGTACCTGAGGCTTCGTTGCCAAGACCACAAGCAAAAGCAGAATTACCAGTAGCGGTGCTGCTGCTAGTCGAGTTACCAGGATCAAGTATACAGACCTCTGCCTGAGCGCTCATCATTGTCAGTCCCAAGATACTGCCTATAGCCACTGCGATGGTACGATGACGTAGCGTTGTGCCTGTCGTACTGGCTGGTACGGTACCCGTCGTAGACTTGCTAGATTTGCCACCAGATTTGGCGATTTCACTCACTGCGACATAGCAGCCTGTTGAACGATTAAAGATGACGCGATAGACATGGTTTAGCATAAGAGAGTCCTAATGTTTATATAAATATAAGTCGTTAAGTTATAGCCGTCTGTGTAGCATGTTTCTTGAGTTAGTTAGATGCTTAATATCCATCTAACTAACTCCTAAGCGCTTTATTTAGAGAGTATAAGTGCACTTGCTGTTATTTATTACCAACCAAAACCTACGCCTACACCTGCAGAGGACTCATTATCACTAAAAGCACCACTAAATGTCACTGACGCATTATCAGAAACGACACGTTGATAACCAATAGCTACCGCCTGCTCGCTTCCTTGAAAACCCATACCTAGACCTACGCGATTGCGCTGATTCATGCCACTGACGCTGGTACCCATGTTTTGGATAGCAGCACTCATCGCTCCGACTTTGTCAATGCGTTGATCCTGCTCTTTAAAGCGTGAATCTATATCACCTCTGAATAAGCCTAAGTTCTGATCGAATGCTGCAAAACGCTGATTGGTATAGTCGTTAGCGAGATCTAAAGTTTGACTATCATCAGCTTGACTCTGACCAACATTGACCGCATCATTAGCATCAACTCCAGCTGCAACATTAGTAATGCGTCGTTGGTTGTTTGCATTACCTACTGATACCGTATTATCCGCACTAGTCTGAGAGTTCGCTCCTAGGGCTACCGAGTTGTTATTAGTAGCGCTGCTGTTAGAGCCAATAGCCACGGCATCCGTTGCCTGAACATTGACTGACTCACCAATAGCTACTGAGTTTGAGGCATCGGTTGCATTAGCAAAGACTGGATTGCCATTAGTATCGGTCGTTGCAGAAGTGGCCCCAACGGTGGCATTGCTACCTAAGACCACTGAATTGCTCGTGGTGTTGCCTATAGTGTTGTCATTACCGACGGCGTAGTTAGCACTACCGCCAACTATGTTAGGATCACCGAAAGCGCCTGAGCGATCGCCTGAGACGATGTTGCCTTTGCCGACGCTGGTAGATTGATCACCCGTGACTATGCTATCCGTTCCTACAGCAGTGCTATTTGTACCCGTTGCTTTGGTATTGACACCAATGGCTATGGCACCATCAGCTGTCGCACCGTTACCATTAGAGTTGCCTTCGTTTTCGTCATCAAAGCTATTGATACTTACAAATTGAACTTTACTATCTTCAATCTGCTCTACTAGTTCAGCTCTAGCTTCTTCGCTAATTCCTGAATCACCCTTGTCACCTTTTTCACCGTCTTGACCTGCTACGCCTTGCAAACCTTGTTCACCTTGAATGCCCTGCTCGCCTTGAATGCCCTGCTCGCCTTGAATGCCCTGCTCGCCTTGCAAACCTTGTTCACCTTGGATACCTTGCTCGCCTTGGATACCTTGCTCGCCTTGAATGCCCTGCTCGCCTTGGATACCTTGCTCACCCTGAGCACCATCGACACCGTTAATGCCGTCTTGACCATTTAAGCCGTCAATACCATCGACACCATCAGTGCCTGCTATCCCCTGCTCACCTTGAAGACCTTGTTCGCCTTGGATACCTTGCTCGCCTTGAGCGCCATCGACACCGTTAATGCCGTCTTGACCGTTTAAGCCATCAGCGCCATCATTGCCATCAGTACCATCCTGACCTGCTATGCCTTGTTCACCTTGAAGACCTTGAGCACCAGTTTCACCCTGAACCCCTTGCAGACCTTGTTCGCCCTGAACACCTTGAGCACCATCTTGACCATTTAAGCCATTAGTACCGTCCTGACCGTTAGTTCCGTCAGTACCTGCTATACCTTGGATGCCCTGATTTCCTTGAGCGCCCGTTGCGCCAGTTTCACCTTGAATACCTTGGGCACCCGTTGCACCGTCCTGACCATTTGTACCATCAATACCGTTAGTTCCAGCAACACCTTGTTCGCCTTGAAGGCCTCTTTCACCCTGAATACCTCGTTCGCCTTGAGCGCCTGTTGCACCGTCTTGACCATTGATCCCATTAGTGCCATCCTGACCTGCTACACCTTGGATGCCCTGATCTCCTTGAGCGCCCATTGCGCCATTTTCCCCTGCTACGCCCTGCAAGCCCTGTTCGCCTTGAACACCTGTTGCGCCAGTTTCACCTTGAATACCTTGGGCACCCGTTGCACCATCTTGGCCATTCGTACCATTTACTCCAGCATCACCCTGTAGTCCTTGAAGGCCTCGTTCGCCTCGCTCGCCTTGGATACCCTGATCACCCATTGCACCATTAACACCGTCTTGACCTGCTACCCCTTGTTCACCAGTAGCACCAGTTGCCCCTTGAAAACCTCTCTCACCCCGAGCACCAGTAACCCCTCGCTCACCTTGAATGCCTCGCTCACCTTGAATGCCTCGCTCACCTTGAATGCCTCGCTCACCTTGAATGCCTCGCTCACCTTGAATGCCTCGCTCGCCCTGAATCCCTTGAGCACCATCAGCACCATCAGCACCATCAGCACCATTTTGCACAGAGTTAGCCACTTGTCTTAGCTGAGCAATATTGACGGCATCGGTATCCGCTGTCCCTGCAGCCACACCTGTAATTTGACGAGTTAGGTTATTATTAGTGTTGCCGACACTAACCGCTGCAAGGGTAGATTGCCATGTGGCATTGGTTCTACCATTAGCACCAAATCCTTGCACGCCTGCATTAACCGTAGTAACGCTGCGCTCTCCTAAAGCCACACTATTAGCAATATTAGCCGTCGCGTTTGAGCCAATAGCTATGCTGTTATTAGCGAAAGCGGTGTTGTTAAAACCTATCGCTGAGCTATTTGTACCTTGAGCAGTGTTGCTACTACCTATCGCCGAGCTATCTTGACCTGAGGCATTATTAGTACGACCAATTGCAGAAGCTGCAAAAGCTGAAGCATTGTTCTGAAAGCCTATTGCCGAGCTAAATCTTTGTGACGCTTGGTTTGAAGAGCCTATCGCTGAGCTGGCAACGCCTGACGCTTGGTTTTGAAAACCTATTGCTGAGCTGGCCTGATTTGAGGCTATATTACCAAAACCACAAGCTGTAGCTTCAACACCATTTCCAGAGCTACCACCCGTTGGGTTACCATTGAGAAGACATACCTCTGCCTGAGCACCAACTGCTGTCAGTCCTAACGTCAGACCCAACGCACCACTTATCGCCACCGCTATCGCTTGGCGACGCCATAACTTGTCTGTAGTAGTTGCTGGGATAGCGCCAACAGTACCTACTTGAGTTGAGCGACTTGACTTGCCGCCCGATTTAGTGATTTCACTCACTGCCATATAGCAGCCCGTTGAGCGGTTGAAGATGACGCGGTAGACATGGTTTAGCATAAGGATATCCTAGTAATTGAGTGAGTAATCAATAGCGCAAGCAAATATTTAGGGAGACAACAGAGAATAATAGCTTTAGAATCAGGTAATTATTGAAATAAAGTATTTTTGATAAGACGACTAGATGATAGAAATAAGAATTTAATTAGATTTGCAACTTGTGTCGCTAAAGTTACTGTTTGTAATTTTGTACTTTTAGTGTAAGACATATACTCTGTTTTTGTAATAGTACAAATATACTATTAAGTATGAACGGTCAAATATGAAGACAGACGGTATAGGCTCTTTTGAGTCAAAGGGCATAGCATTTGATTTATCGGTTGTGACACGATGAGTGAGTAAAACGAAAAGAGAATAGATTGAATATGACTGAAGAAGTAGCCAAAAAAAGTTTATTGCTAGTAGATGACCATGCTTTGTTTCGCGCAGGGTTACGTCTTATTTTACAAAGTAAAATAAAAGCAAATATTACTGAAATTGAGAAAATTAGCGATGTGACTGAACTAGATGTAGAAGTAGATGTGATCTTATTGGATATCTGTCTGCCAGGACTCAATGGCATTGACGGCATGAGTATTTTGCAAAAAAAATGGCCACAAGCGCGTATTATGTTGCTATCGGCACTTAGTAACCATCAAGATATCAACAAGGCACTAGCATTAGGGGCCAGTTGTTTTTTGAACAAAAATACAGATCCTGCGGTTATTTGCACTACGGTACAATCGCTTCTAAAATTGCATGTGTCAAATACGAGTAGTCAGGTCACCGCTATACCCCTGCCAGCGGTTACAGAAGCCAAGTCGCTGCTTAGTATTCGATTATTAGAGGTGTTAGGGCTTATGGCTGAAGGTCATAGTAATAAGTATATCGCTGACAAACTATTTCTTAGTGAGCATACGGTACGCAATTATACCGTTACACTAATGAAGCATTTTGAAGTCAATAATCGCACCAAAATTATCATTGCAGCGCAGCAAGCAGGGTATCTTACCTAATCGGCTCATTATCATCTTTATTAGTATTTTTTATACTCCTCTATAGTTTGAAAAGGTATGGTCATAGATTATGTTTAAAGACGATATAGAGGCTCTACCTAGCCTTATCCCAAACCACTATGATCCCAAACTAGTACTAGCAGAGCAGACCAAACTGGCTCATAGATATCTACCCTTAGCATTGTTAGGCACGCTTTTTACAGCACTCTGTTTTGTGGCAACGATGTACATCACCTACGATCTCAGTAACAATCAAAAGATACTCAATATATTCTGGATAGTCTATCAGGCGATTATTTTAGGGTCATTGTGGCAGATCACTCAACTAATACTAAAGCGGGTAGAGAGTCTTAGTCTTAAATTTTTAAAAAATATATTCATCAGTTTTGCTATATTATTTTCGTCGGCTATGATCTTGGGTATTATAGTCTTTACCGTTATGCTGCTCCATACGCCTGAAATGATGCTGCTTGCTACAAATGCTTTAGTCGTTGTTTGGATAGTATTTCATAGTATTATTCTTACCTTTTGCTGGAGCCACTGGGAAAAAATAAAAGCTTTATTTCATAAGCTTAATGCGCCTGACAAGCCTATAGAAACAGACCATACTCAAATGCCAGTTCTAAGTGCGGCGACTTCTGTGAGTCATGCTCATTATCTAGCTAACTACGCCGCTTATAGTGTGTTATTTGTCTGTGCACTTGCCATTGCCTGTCTATGGGCACTGGCTATTGGTAAAGCTTTTACGACTAACATCCAAAACTCAACGCAAGTAATAGTCCTGCTAGGACTGCATTTGGGTCTGTTAAGTGGTGGCATCTCATGTTTGGCAACGTTTTGGCGAGTTTATATTGCCTACGCTCTACCTAGTGTTTTTGTATGGATTTTTTTGTTGAGCTATATGACCGATACTGGACTCATCATTTTAGCTTTTGCTGTCATTGGGCTATTGTTCTTTGATATTTTCTTTGCTCGCCATACCTCTATTAATACCTTGAAGGCGATTTTGGTTTATATAGAAAACGAGAGTCTGATTGCTCAACTGCAAATAAAAACTCGCCAAGTCGAAGAAGCAAGCCTAGCGAAGACTAAAATCTTAGCATCAGCCAGTCACGATTTGCGTCAGCCTGTCCACGCGCTAAGTCTATTCATCGAAGCATTGGCTGATACTGACCTTGATCTTCATCAATCGCAGATAGTCGACTATGCAAAATCTGCCAGCCACTCTAGTCGAGAGATGCTCAATACGATATTAGATTACGCGCACATTGAGTCCGGTCAGATGACCGCGCAGTATACTGCTACCAATCTTGATAGTATTATTCAGAATCTGATCGATGAGTTTGGGATTCAGGCTGATAACAAAGGCTTATCCCTACGCTATACACCCAAAGGTACTTGGGTTATGACTGACCCTACTATGATCGCGCTTATCCTCAGAAACCTCATTAGTAATGCCATACGCTATACCAATGAGGGCGGTATAGTCGTTGGCGTACGCAAATCTCCAATAGTAAATCAATCTATCTTGATAACGTATTGTCGCGTTAGTGTTTGGGATACAGGAAGCGGCATGACTGCTGATGAAACGGAACAGATATTTGAATCGTTTTATCAGATAGAGCGTAACAAAACGACAGATCAAGGATTGGGTCTGGGTTTGGCTATCGTCAAAGGTATGACGCAACTGCTAAAAGCTGAGCTCGACGTCAAGTCAAGTATTGGTGTCGGATCGCAGTTCTCGATTGTGCTCCCAACTTGCCAGCCTATTAATGATGGGAATCTAGATAATAATACGACTATCGATCATCTCAAACAAAAGGTTGTGTTAATCATTGATGATGATGATGCCGTATTAAAATCAATGCAATTGTTGCTTGGCTCTTGGGGCTGTCAGCCTATTGCTGTAAAGACATTAGAGGATGCGGTAACTGCTTTTGCTGCACGTAGACCCGATATCGTGATCACTGACTTTCGCTTGGCTAATAATGTAACGGGTGAAGATATTATCCTTGCTATTCGAAAAAGCAGTGACCTTGCAAATGCAACGCCATTCATTATCTTGACCGCAGATACGTCACCGCAGCTATTTACGGCCACCAAAGCAATCAACCCACTAGTATTGCACAAACCTATAGACCCCAAAAATCTACGCCAACAATTACAGCAAATACTTGCGAAATAATATCTTTATTGTGCTCTGTTTAACTATTAAAAAAGGCCACCAGCTATTATCTTAGAAGGTGGCCTTTTCATGATCTCTATTAGGGTCTATCAATTTTAACTTTTCATCTTAGCTCTAACCGTAGTCACAATACCAGATAGCGCATAGATAATACCAATAGCTAGTAGCCCAACTGGAATATCATATAACACAATACCTATAACTAAAACTCCGACAATTAACGCCACAAAAGGCACTTTCTTCTTATCAAACTCTTTAAAGCTATAGTACTTAACATTGCTGACCATGAGTAACCCACAAATCACCACCCATCCTGCAAACAAGAACATAACAGCCGTATCGTAATACCCAACCCATTCGTTATGGTCAATGGCTACCATAACAGCAGCCGTCACCAAAATAGCGGCGAGCGGACTGGCTAAACCGACGAAGTATTTCTTGTCAACAATACCGACTTGTACGTTGAATCGTGCTAGACGAAACGCACCACATGCTGTAAACAGAAAAGCGCAAGCAAGACCAATACGACCTAACGGTTGCAGAGCAAAACTGTAGACCAAAATAGCAGGTGCAACGCCAAAAGCGAGCATATCGGCTAGCGAATCGTACTGTTCACCGAATGGGCTTTGTGCATTAAGCATACGTGCGACACGACCGTCAGCACCATCTAAGATAGCGGACAAGAAAATAGCTAATGCAGCTTTATAAAACTCGCCACTAGTACTGGCTAAGATTGAATAAAATCCTGATAACAGCGATAAAGTAGTGATTAAATTAGGCGCTAGGTAAACCCCACGACTGACTACTGGCTGCCCTTCAGCGACTTCGGTCTCTATCACCTCAAAGGTTAGCCCATCATAATCATCGTTATCAGCTAAGCGGATATTAAACTCATGCTCATCAACATAGGGCGGCTGGGTTGCCGCACTGTCATTAGTGGTTTTGTCAGATTTATTATCAAGACTCATCATTTTACCTTTATTCGCCAACCAGCCAGCGCACGTTGGTAGCGCTATCAGGAGTCATGTTAGGGGCATCAGCGACTTTGAGTGCTGGCTGTAAAAAGCGTAATATCTCGCGAGCTTGATTATCAAACTGCCAAGGCGGATTGATAATCAGCATACCAGTACCATTGAGGCCAACAGCAACGTCATTAGGGTAAACATTCAGCTCACAAATCAGCTGACGTCTCATATCGGTACGTTTTAGTTTCTTATAAAACAGCTCAACGGCTTCAATATTTTTGATGGGGAACCATAATGCATAAGTGCCTTGTGGCCACTTATTATAAGAAGCTACTAGTAAGTCAATCAAACGAGTAAAGTCTTTGTGCTCTTGCTCATAAGGCGGATCCAAAAAGATCAGACCACGGCGCTCAACAGGGGGAATGACTGCACGTATTCCCTCAAAGGCATCACGGTGGTGAATACCGATTGGCAGCTTATGCAATTGATAATTTAGCGCATCATACTCGCTCGCTTTAGCTTCAAAGGCTTCACCGCGTACGCCGCCCTCAGGGTTCTTTTCAACATGATGAGCAATCCACCACGGCGACCCTGGATAGACTTTGCTATCGTAAGTGAAGCGCGCTTGCTTGATGCCTTCCATATAATCTTTGATAGCGGCTGGTGCTTTTTCCATATCGACATCGGCCGATTTTAGCAAAGCTTGAATACCGCCTTTGGCCTCACCCGTCTTGCGTGCCTCTTCGCTACTAAGCGAATATAATCCGCGGCCACCATAAGCATCTAGCACATAAAAAGGCTTATTCTTTTGGCTTAATTGATTGAGCAGCTGTACGAGCAAGATGTGTTTGACCACATCGGCAAAGTTACCAGCGTGGTAGGCGTGTTTATAGTTCATAGTCTCAAAAGTTTAAATAAGAAAAATTGCATCTATGGTAGCATAGACAGCATAAAAGATAACGAGGTTTCGGTAACTCGTCATTGAATGGTGGGCGACGATAGAGGTCAGGGAGTTGTTTGACTATGCGTGTTTGATTATGCTTGTTACAGGGATAAAAAATGACAACGATTAGCAGTAGTATTGAAGTAATAGATGCTGATCTAAAGCAGCTGCGCATTAACGAGCGTATAGCAGCCGATAATTTGTCTCTACTACCGCATCAGTCAGATATCAATTACACTAGCAATGAAGCTCATAGTGTTGATCAGAAGCAAAATGCGTTGTTATCGTCTCACTTTCATGTCGATTGGGAACATAGGCTTACTGATGATGAGCTAGATAAGCTTAGCTTTGAGGGTTTTATTATCATTGATAAGATATTTGAAGATAGAGCCCTACTCGCCCTACAAGCAGAAAGTGGCTTTATCGATTATCGGGATGCGCATCTGGCGGCGGGGGTACGCTTGAGTCATATACGCGGGGATAAAATCCGCTGGATTAATAAAGACTTCTATGCAGGATTTTACTACCTACAAAGCATCAATGAGTTAGCTGGCGTCTTAAACCGTACCTTGTATACCGGTATTCGTCATAGCGAGGCGCATTATGCCTGCTACCCTATTGGTTTTGGCTATCAGTGGCACAGTGATAATCCTACGGGACGCGATGAGCGGGTGCTATCAGCGGTATTTTATCTCAATGACAACTGGGAGAAGGATGATGGCGGCGCATTAGAGATCGTTGATCATCACGGCGTCCATAATGTAATTTTGCCAGTAGCTAATCGCTTAATTATCTTTCATAGCGATTTGCGTCATCAAGTACAAACCGCTTATCGCCAGCGCTATTCTATCGCGACTTGGATGCGCCGTGACACGCTAGTTCCGTTCGTTAGTGTCTGAGGTTTTTATCCAAATAATCCTTATTACACCGCAATTTTGCCTATCTCATTTTTGTAACTCAAGTCACTTTATAATTTAAAAGGTTCATTCATGTCTGACTCTACCATTCAAACCCATCAACAAGCGACCCTAAATCTTAGTATCACTCTACTTGAACGCCCTTCGGTCACCCCAGATGATGACGGTTGCCAAGACATACTATCTGAGCGTCTGCAACAGGCAGGGTTCGATTGCGAATTTATGTATTTCGGCGATCGCGATCAAAGCGGCGAGCATGCCGAGGTCAAAAACTTATGGGCGCGCCGTGGTACGACTGATCCTGTTATTTGCTTAGCTGGTCACACCGATGTGGTGCCAACTGGTGATGTCAATAATTGGACGTATCCGCCCTTTACCCCGACTATCGCAGATGGCTATCTATGGGCGCGCGGCGCAGCTGACATGAAAACGGGCATCGCCGCCTTTACTATTGCCGCTGAGCGTTTCGTCGCTAACCATCCTCAGCATAAAGGCTCTATCGCTTTTTTGATTACCTCAGATGAAGAAGGGCCATCTATCAATGGAACAGTCAAAGTGATTGAAACCTTAGAAGCGCGTCAAGAAAAAATCACCTATTGCCTCGTCGGTGAGCCTTCTAGTACCGATACGTTAGGTGATATTATCAAAAACGGTCGCCGCGGCTCGTTAGGTGCAGAGCTTAGAGTTACAGGTAAGCAAGGTCATGTGGCTTATCCGCATCTAGCATCTAATCCTATTCATGCCGCCATGGCAGCATTAGCTGAATTGACTGCGGCTGAGTGGGATAAAGGTAATGATTATTTCCCTGCGACCTCCTTGCAGATCTCCAATATCAATAGTGGTACAGGCGCGACCAACGTCATTCCAGAAACTCTTGATGCGGTCTTTAACTTTCGCTTTTCTACTGAAACGACTGAAGATGAGTTAAAAGAAAAGACGCATGCTATCTTTGATAAGCACTTTGAAGACACACATTTTACTGACAGCAAAGCGAGTTATGATATCCATTGGAAGTTATCTGGCAATCCCTTTTTAACCCCTGAAGGTAAATTAGTATCCGCTTGCCAAAACGCGATTAAATCAGTTACGGGTACAGAGACGACATTATCTACTTCTGGCGGCACATCCGACGGACGTTTTATCGCGCCGACTGGTGCACAAGTGGTTGAGCTGGGCGTGCGTAATGCGACTATTCATCAAGTCGATGAAAAAGTAGAGGTTGATGATTTGGGAAGACTTGCGCAAATTTATGAAGGGATATTAGAGAATTTGTTGTTGGATTAAAATAGGTTAATTTAGAATACAAAAAAAGCGCCACTTACAAGATAAGCGGCGCTTTTTTTTGGCTCAATCAGTGGGTTGCGATTGCGCTAACCACACCATACAACTGATTAAAAGATTGAGTAAAACTTTAAAACCCTACTCAATCCCAATATACAGATCCAATTGCCCATACTCCAAGTTGCCACCGATATAATGCTCAAAATCGACCTTATAAGTGCGAGTATGCTCGCAATTTGGGTTATGGAAGTACTCCCAAGCCTTCTCCCACGCGTTCATCACGGTGTTAGGCATTCTACCTTCTTCGGTAAATACTAGATACTTGCCTTCAGGGATTGTGATGGTGACCACATCGCTACCATGAGCGGCGCTAAGAATATTCTCAGGACTTAGAACGTTATTGTCTTTGCTATTATCTTCGTGGCTATTCTCATTGTCATCCTCTCTCTTTACAGGCTCGCTCTTTACCTCCCAACTGGCGACCACATCAAATGCACCAACTAGATCCTCGCTCTCGTAGTTGTGATAAACCCCATAAATATCTTCGTTATCGCTAAGATGGCTGACATGGTTTTGGTAAAACTTTTGCCATAATCGACCTAATTTGGCAGTATCGTGACTGATTTCAGCATTGTTAGTGGTACGAGCACTTATGCCTTTACAAGCAATAGCTTCAGATAACTCTTTGATTTGTGAACTCATAATACGGCCTATTATATTTATTGAATTGAAACATTTTTTAATGAATGCACTGCTTGTACTCTATAAGTCGATCTAGTCTGCTTCATCGATCCAATTCATTTGAATGGCTTCTAAGATGCCTTCGTTAGATTTTTGTGGATCATCATCGAAGCCTTCTAATTCAGTTACCCAACGATGTAGATCGGTAAAGCGGATATATTGTGGATCCGTCTCAGGGAACTTCTCATAGAGCTCAATCGCGATATCTAAGCTGTCTGTCCATTTAAGTTTTTGCGGGGTCATAGTGATTCCTTATTTATTATAAAACTAAGTGGCCTCATCCTATCAAAGTTTATCGTCTACTGTATAGATAAGCATTAAAAGGCTGCATTCTTATGCAAGTCTTACACAGTAGCAATATTTTTCAAAGACCTTTAGGCATTGATTTGACCGCCACTTGATGTTTATTCCATGAGGTAATAACATCAGTGAACTGCTCCCCTTGCATGTCTAATATGGCTGGCGTTTGCTGACCTTGTGTACTTACCAGCACAAACTTAGTCATTCCAACGGCCATGAGTTGATCTTTTACAAAGAATTGGTGTTCAAAATACACATACTTCTGATCCCAACCTGCCAAAGTACTTTTTAAAGTCATTTTGTCCAAAAACTTGATTTGCTTTAGGTAGATAATCTCCTGCATAGCGATAATCCACTCTGGAGTTTTGATACCTTTTTGATGACAGCAAGTCCTTAACCACTTAGTGACATTGAGCTCAATAAACGATAAGAAGCGATAATTGGGCAGATGATCACGAAACCCTAAGTCATGCGGTAATACTCGGTAGTGACGTACGACTGGTATTTTTAGTCTCTCTTCACTGAGATTCTGTCTCACTGGCTGTTGCTTGAGCTGCTGTCTGAGTAAGCTAGTCATAATAAAAAAACGTAGCAACATGTTCATAAATAACTCTCTTTTACTGTCTGGATAATAAGTCTGTCTAAATGCGGGCAACCTTAACGCAAAAAAAGCCACTTGAGTGACTTTTTTGGAAGGTTAAACGTCTTAGGAATTAATGACCAGCACCATTGATACTACGAACCATCTCTTCAACCATTTTCTTGGCATCACCAAAGATCATCATAGTTTTGTCCATATAGAACAAGCTATTATCTAAGCCTGCATAACCAGTATTCATCGAACGTTTGATGACCATAACGGTTTGCGCTTTGGTGACCTCTAATATTGGCATACCAAAGATAGGCGACGTTGGATCATCTTTGGCAGACGGGTTAACCACGTCATTGGCACCAATAACGAGTACCACATCAGTACTGGCAAAGTCTGAGTTGATCTCGTCCATCTCCATGATGTCATCATAAGGTACGTCAGCTTCTGCTAATAAGACGTTCATGTGACCTGGCATACGACCAGCGACGGGATGAATCGCAAAACGGACGTTAACGCCTTCTTCTTTGAGTAACTCATATAGCTCTTTGACCGCATTCTGTGCACGGCCTTGCGCCATGCCATAGCCCGGTACGATAATCACGTCGCTAGCATTCGCCATCAAGAACCCAGCGTCTTCTGCTGAGCCTGACTTGTATTTTTTTGGCGCGCTATCATCATCGCCCGCTGCGACTGCTGTGGTTCCCATACCGCCGAACAAGACATTAAGCAGTGAGCGGTTCATAGCTTTACACATAATGTAAGATAAAATCGCACCTGATGACCCGACGAGCGAGCCTGCGATGATAAGCATTGAGTTGCCAAGGGTAAAACCAATACCCGCAGCAGCCCAACCAGAGAATGAGTTCAAAAGCGACACAACGACTGGCATGTCACCGCCGCCAATAGGTGCAATCCACATCCAACCAAAGACGATAGCAAGGACAGTCATCGCATAAAAGGCAGGTAAGGAGTCGGTCATAAAGTAGACCGCACCAAAACCTACCATAGCGATGAATAATATTGCTTGGACTGGTTTTACCCAGCCACCAACCAGAGTCTTAGCCCAGCTCTTAGCCGCCAATTTACCAAAGGCAAAGAATGACGCTGAAAAGGTAATCGCCCCGATAAAGCAACCGATGAATAGCTCTAGACGCGTAATTGTACTGTAAGCTTCTTCCGTGTGTAGTACCGTAGCTAGAGCAATGGCCACCGCTGCTAGGCCGACGAATGAATGCATTAAAGCAACGGTTTCTGGCATTTGCGTCATGGCAACCGTTCTGGCTTTCCATAGACCCACTACTGCGCCTAACACCATGGCACCAACGATCATCCAAAGGATAGGACCTTCAGCTAAGAAAAAAGTAGTCACTACAGCGATAGCCATCGCCGCCATACCCATACGATTACCACGAATCGCTGTCTTTGGGCTAGATAGACCACGTAAAGTCAAAACAAACAAGATAGCACCGATAAGATAAAACCAATCTGCATTGGCAGCGATCATAGCTGAGAAGTTACTCATACGTTACCCCCACTCTCAGTCGTATCTGTTGTCACGACCACTTTTTTGGGTTTAGGTTTGAACATTGAGAGCATACGCTCAGTAACTGCAAAACCACCAAAAATATTTACGCTGGCCAAAAATACAGCAAAAGCGCCCAATATACTAGTTGCGGTAAATACAGAACCGTCGATAGTAACCGTCTGTAGCATAGCGCCAACGATAACGATACTCGACAGCGCGTTAGTCACTGCCATAAGCGGCGTATGTAGCGCAGGGGTAACGCCCCAAACGACGTAATAGCCAACAAAAATAGCAAGTACAAATACGGTAAAAATCGCTACAAATGGTGTGCTAGCCATTGCCGCACCTGCTGGCGCTGCGGCTAAAATAGTGGCAATCATCTTATCCTCCTAAAATTTATTCATTACTGGTAAACACACTGTTGTATGACAGGCGAGACTTAGCGCTTAGCAAGACGAACTTGACCGTCGTGTGTGACTGCTAGAGCACCCTGAATCTCATCTTCCATATCTAAGTGTAGTGCCAGTGCTTGAGATGACACATCATCTGTAGCTGGTTCTTTGATTAGCGTCGCTATAAAATTAACTAAGTTATTTGCGTATAGATCTGACGACTGCGCTGCCAGTTCCGAGGGGATATTAGCCGCTCCGACAATACGTACGCCGTTGTCCGTCGTAATGGTTTGATCAGGGACGCTGCCCTCAACATTACCGCCAGTGCCCGCTGCCATATCGATGAGCACCGAACCTGCTTTCATTTTATCGAGCGTGGTCTTGTGCACCAAACGCGGCGCTTGACGACCCGGTATCTGCGCGGTCGTGATGACGATATCAGCACCGCTTAGCGCTTTGTCAACGACTGCCGCTTGATCCGTCATATACTGCTCTGATGGTGTCCACGCATAGCCACCTGTTGATTTGGCTTTTTGTGCTTCTTCTTCACTCATCGGTACATCTAACCATTTACCGCCCAAGGACTCCACTTGCTCGCGAGCACTCGGACGCAAATCACTAGCCTCGACGACCGCACCTAAACGCTTGGCAGTCGCAATCGCCTGCAAGCCTGCTACACCAACGCCTAAGATGACCACTTTAGCAGGTTTGACTGTGCCTGCAGAGGTCATAAACATCGGGAATGGACGTGAGTATTCGTTCGCTGCCATGAGTACTGCTTTGTACCCTGCAAGGTTAGCCTGTGAGGACAACACATCCATGTTCTGTGCGCGAGATAGGGTACGCGGCAATAGCTCCATAGCGTAGACCGTTGCACCTTTGGCCGCGTAAGCGTCAAGCTGAGTATTGCGATAAGGATCGAGCATACCGACGACAATCTGACCAGTCGTCAAGTTGTCTATCATCGCTGCCGGTAGATCGTTGACAGTGGTGATGATACGCGAGTCACTCATGACGTCCGCGCTACTGGCTGCAATCGTGGCACCAGCGGCTTGATAGCTCTCATCAGAATAATAAGAAGCAATACCAGCACCAGACTGAATAATGACCTCAAACCCAAGCTTACGCAGTTTTTTGACCGCGTCTGGGGTTATTGCTACGCGGCTCTCATGCGAGGCATCTGCACTAATTACACCGATTTTCATACCATCTCCTGACATCTCAATACCTGACCAACCTATCCGCATGGAGCTTTGTTTGCCATACGCATGGTGCAAAAAATCTTTGATCAACACTCATTATTGAAATAAAGCGCTCATCAAAGATTATCAATCTATTAAATGATACTTTAGTTATCATTTCTTTTTATTATAAAGACATCATTGTCTATTTATCATTGATTAATGATGACTCATAAGTAAATAAAAAGTTAGCAAATATAGCCATCACTATAACTTTTATTATTACATGCACTCCAATACCAATCAACACAGATTTTGACGACAATATATAACACATTTAAACACACTCAAAGCACTCATGTTAAAATGTTCTATTTAGTGTTCAAAGCTTGCTACAGATTTTGATCAATCAAACGTCTATAGCGTTTTTAAAATAAGGGAATTGTAATGTACTTTGTCCTCTCTCCTGCCAAATCCTTGAACGAAACCGATGCTATTCCCATCAACCTTGGCAATTATTACAGTCAGCCTGCGCTCATCGTGCAAGCGCAAACTCTGATGAAAACGCTGAAGGCAAAAGAGCCGATCGACTTGCAAGAGTTGATGACTATCTCAGATGACTTGGCACAACTAAATGCCAAACGTAATCAAGCGTGGCAATGGGACATAGACAAGCCGTTTGACGATAACAACGCCAAACCAGCAGGTTATTTGTTTGACGGTGACGTCTATACAGGCCTTGATATGTACAGCATGGATAAAGACACTGTCATCTATGTCAATAAATGTTTAGGTATTTTATCCGGCTTATACGGCGTTATAAAGCCACTCGATTTGATTCAGCCCTACAGACTTGAGATGGGTACTAAACTCAAAAATGAGCAAGGTAATAATCTGTATGAGTTCTGGAGTGAGCAGATTACCGATACGATCAATAAGCAGATGGCAGATAGCGATGACAAAGTGTTAGTCAATTTGGCCTCTAATGAATACTTTAAGGCGGTGAAGAAAAAGGCGCTTGATGCCACTATTATAGCCCCAAGATTTGAGGATAAAAAAAACGGTCAATATAAAGTCATTAGCTTTTATGCCAAAAAAGCGCGCGGACTCATGGTGAAATACGCGGCGGATAATAAACTAACCAAAGCTGAGCAATTAAAGAAATTTGATTTAGCAGGCTATTATTATGTTGATGAGTTGTCTGATGATACTACTTGGACGTTTAGACGCGATGAGGCGGATTCGTAGTACGCTTTATCTGTTAGATAAGCACGCATAAAAAACCCCGATAAGCTATAGCCTATCGGGGTTTTGTTTTACTGGCTTTAACAAGCGTTTATGACAAAGTCATACTTGTAGCGAAAAGTGATTTATCGAGAAGGACGCGCGAAAATAGTACTTATTGTACATTGAGCGCGTCTGACAAAGAGAAATCGCTTTGTAGCAAAAGTAGAATTACATCATGCCGCCCATTCCACCCATGCCGCCCATTCCACCAGCGCCGCCGCCCATGCCGGCCATACCGTCATCACCTTGTGGCAAGTCAGTGATCATGACTTCAGTTGTGAGCATGAGACCTGCAACGGATGCTGCATTCTCTAGTGCTGAACGCGCCACTTTGGCAGGGTCAAGGATACCCATCTCTAACATATCGCCGTAGACGCCAGTTGCCGCGTTATAGCCGTAGTTACCGCTACCACTCTTGACTTCGTTGACCACAACAGAGGCTTCTTCACCTGAGTTGGTAACGATTTGACGTAGTGGTGCTTCCATCGCGCGACGTAGGATGTTGATACCTGCATCCTGATCGTCATTGTCGCCGCGTAGCTCAGAGAGAGCATTTAGTGCACGAACGAGTGCCACACCGCCGCCTGGAACAACGCCTTCTTCGACCGCTGCACGAGTAGCATGCAAAGCATCATCAACGCGGTCTTTTTTCTCTTTCATTTCAGTTTCAGTCGCCGCGCCGACTTTGATAACGGCAACGCCGCCAGCAAGTTTTGCCATGCGCTCTTGTAGCTTTTCTTTGTCGTAGTCAGACGTTGATTCTTCGACTTGGCGTTTGATAGATTCGACGCGATTTTCGATGTCGGCTTTGTTACCAGCGCCATCAACGATAACCGTGTTTTCTTTACCGACAGTGACTTTCTTAGCCGTACCCAACTGCTCTAGGGTAGCCGTCTCTAGGCTTAGACCAATCTCTTCAGAGATGACTGTACCGCCTGTCAAAGTTGCGATGTCTTCTAGCATCGCTTTGCGACGATCACCAAAACCTGGTGCTTTTACCGCGCAAGTCTTCAAACCGCCGCGCATGTTGTTGACCACTAGAGTTGCAAGTGCTTCGTTTTCAACGTCTTCTGCGATAATAAGTAGCGGTTTACTCTGTTGCATGACTTGCTCAAGTAAAGGCACGATCTCACGGATATTACCGATTTTCTTATCCACTAATAAGATATATGGATTTTCAAATTCAGCCGTCAAGCTATCTTGCTTATTGGCAAAATACGGGCTGATATAACCACGATCAAACTGCATACCTTCGACGACTTCTAACGTATCTTCAAAGCTTGAGCCTTCCTCAACGGTGATGACGCCTTGCTTACCCACTTTTTCCATCGCCTGGGCGATCAGCTCACCGATCTTGGTGTCTGAGTTGGCTGAGATTGAACCGACCTGAGCGATAGCTTTTGAATCGTCAGCTGGGGTAGATAACTCATGAATTTGCTCAACGGCTGCACGTACGGCTTTATCGATACCGCGTTTGAGATCCATAGGGTTCATGCCAGCAGCCACTGATTTCATGCCTTCTTGCAAGATAGATTGAGCCAATACGGTAGCCGTAGTCGTACCATCACCAGCGACATCATTGGTGCGGCTCGCCACTTCACGCACGAGTTGAGCGCCCATGTTTTCGAACTTGTTTTCAAGCTCGATCTCTTTTGCGACCGAAACACCATCTTTGGTGATAGTCGGTGCGCCGAATGATTTGTCGATAACCACGTTACGACCTTTAGGGCCTAAAGTGACTTTTACTGCGTTTGCTAGAACGTTTACGCCGTCCATCATCTGTTTACGGGCATCTATGCCGAACTTGACGTCTTTTGCCATGTTAAATTACTCCAATAGTTAATAGTTGTTTTAAAAATATCGAGGATTAAGCTTCAATAATGCCTAATACGTCTGACTCTTTCATGATAAGTAGCTCTTCACCGTCAACTTTGACCGTTTGACCGGCGTACTGACCGAACAATACTTTGTCGCCTGCTTTTACATCAAGCGCGCGGGTCTCACCGTTGTCACGAACCAAACCGTTACCTGTGGCTAGCACCTCGCCTTGTGACGGCTTTTCTTGTGCTGAACCAGGTAATAAGATACCGCCAGCCGTTTTTGTTTCTTCTTCTATACGGCGGACAACAATACGGTCGTGTAAAGGACGAATATTCATCATTAAGTCTCCAAAAGTGGGTTGCGTAAAATGTGTTTGATTTAATGGTCTCACCAGCACTAACTATTAAATAAATACGCTCAAATTTATTGAGACTAAGGTATTAAAGATAAGCTGTGAGCTTGTTTCAAAAAATGGGGGCGTGATGAGGTGGGTTCAAGTGTAAACTTAAAAATATTTATAAGGCGCGTAGTTGTCGAAGACAGTAATGACTATAACCCCGCAAGCTTGCTCACAGTGTGTTACTCAGTACAGAGACTCAAGGCTTTGCGGCAACATTAGCTACAAGCGCTCAACCCATAACGCGCTAGCGCTCCTTGAAAATGTAACAAGATATGACCATCATAATGGTTGTGATAAGCAAGAGTATATAAACAATAGCTATAAAATAGTCAAAATATCTGACAAACTTATTAAGGATACATTCATGACGTCATTATTAACCCATAACATAAAACGCGGTAAAAACAGACTGGCGACTTGGTTCACTACAGGTGTCAGTATCGCTGCGATCGGAGCTATAAGTATGACTGCCCCAACCCTTGCTAATGCAAAAAGTATAGAGCCCTCAAGCGCGAACTACAGCTTTACGGTAGAAGATAAATATAAAGGCACAGCAACTCGTACTTTGAGTCAATCAGGTAATATTTGGAATTATAAGGTTAAAGCTCGCGTAGCAGGTATCGCTAGTGCCTCCCAAAGTAGCGCCTTTACTATTACAGGTAATAACGTCAGCCCAACCAAGGCTAGCACGACCTACAAACTGCTAGGCATTGGGCGCACGCACAAACTTGATTTTAATTCAGCGAGCAAAAAGGTCACAAGCAACTATAAAGGCAAAACGACGACCATGAACATGGCGCAGCAAGCCTTTGATGATTTGAGCTTAGAGGTGCAAATTCGTCAAGATTTGCTCAATGGAAAATTCTCTGGCAACTACTATATGGCGAAGAAAAACAAAGTAGAGAAAACGCCGTTTAAAAAGTCAGGCAACACTAAAATCACCGTGCCAGCGGGTACTTTTGATACCGTGCGTGTTGACCGTATACATGATGATAATAGCCGCTCAACCAGCTTTTGGTTGGCCCCAAGTCTCGACTATCTACCCGTAAAAGTTAGCCAAATCAATGATGGCAAGAAAATGGATTTAGAATTGACTAAGCTGAACTAACTAAACCTAGTTAATTCAGTTTTAACGCTAAGACAAAAAAGCGGCGCTCTATATTTTAGAGCGCCGCTTTTTTATGACAGTATTTAAAAAACTAGTGCGCGCGCGGCTGCTTGACCACATTATTCATCGATGGCAGGCGCTTTAATAATAAAAATAACCACGTATTAATGAAGAATAGTAAGACAAAATCGATAAGATAAACCACGATTTCAGCCCAGCTGCTGCCATAAATACGCGTAAAGAGCACAACCCCACTTGCTCCCAAGTATACTAAAGTCAGCATACTACCGATAAGGAGCATATAGGGCGAGCGTCCTTTTAGTATAAAGGGGGTGATAATAAATGCGGGAATAAGCCACAGCCCATACCAGGCGATACCGCCGATAATATCGGGACTGGCTGGATTAAAAACACTAATGAATACAGGTAGCGCAAGTAGGCGATAAACTAGCCACAGTAGCCACGTCACAACCAAACGCTGGCGCATAGGTGCTATAGGCTTGCTGAGCGTAGCAGACGGTACTTGAGCTGATGATGCTTTTGATAAGTCTTGAGAGGGGTTTGGCATGAGTCGAATGGCTTTCCTAATTTATCTTGCGAAGGCGATCATATAAAGTCACTGGTATGAAGTTAGCGGTATAAAGTTATGAGTGCGTTCAATGATCCCAGTTGGCTTGTGCTAGAGCTTTGGCACTAATTGCTACTCTACGGCCCAAAGCCACTGCCAGTTCGCGCTCATCGTCAGAGACGGGCTGATCGTGTGCACTACCGCTCACGTGACTAGCGCCATAAGGCGTGCCGCCGCGACTGGTTCGACCCAGCGCTGGCTCTGCATAAGGCAAACCGACGATCATCATACCGTGATGAATGAGCGGCAACATCATCGTAAGTAGCGTCGTCTCTTGGCCGCCATGCATCGACCCTGTCGCGGTGAATACGCAAGCAGGTTTGTTTTGTAGATTACCTGCCAGCCAGAGGGTCACCGTATTATCCCAAAAGTACTTCATAGGTGCGGCCATATTACCAAAGTGTGTAGGACTACCAAGCGCAAGACCCATGCAACCCTTTAGGTCATCCATCGTACAATATAGATCACCCTCATCTGGGATAGCAGGTTTGCTCACTGTCGTCTCAGGAGCTACTGTTGGCACTGTGCGAATACGCGCCGTCATGCCGGCGTCTTCGACACCTTGAGCGATAGAATAAGCCAGCGTTTTGGTCGTACCATGGCTAGAATAGTAAAGCACCAAAACATAAGGGGCAGTTTGACTCATGTGTGAGATATCCTATAAATATTATGGAGATAAATCTTTCTCACATTATGCCCCACTCTTGAGCGCACATGCAAACGAACTACTTTTATAGACCGTGCATTACTATCCTCACTCAAAAGCTACGGTTCAGCATTTTGACACAATTTATTGGCATATTTTGATAGCATAATTTTGTTACACTATTCTATCTTTTGTCTTTGCTGATGGGTATCTATGGAAAACTTAGTAAAAAAACTACCCTTTTTACAACAGCGCTGGTTTCAGTTCTTAAAGTTTTTGACACGGCACTTTTTTGAAGATGACTGTCAGCAAAAAGCTGCTTCTTTGACCTATACCACGATGCTATCAATAGTGCCGATATTAACCGTACTACTGATGATCTTGTCCTCTGTTCCCGCATTGGCCTCTGTTAGAGCGCAAATTTATGAGGTCATTTATAGTAACTTATTACCGCAATCAAGCCTACAGGTCAGCGAATACATCAATGACTTCGCTGAAAAATCAACCAACTTAACCGCTATTGGTATTGTGATTCTGTTCGTCACTACTATTATGACATTGACCACGATTGAGCGTGCTTTTAATCAGATTTGGCGCGTTACCGATCGCTCAGGCGGTATAAAAAGCATGCTGCGCTACTGGACAATCGTTACCATGGGTCCACTCGTCCTTGGAACGGCTTTTATCGCCTCAAGTACGGTACAGAGTTTGAGCTTTTTGAACCGTCAAATCGCAGGTTACGGCATTGATTGGTCTTTTTGGGTACAGATGGTTTCAATTGGCATCACTGTCGCAGGATTTGTAGGGATGTACTGGTTTATTCCAAAAGCGCGCGTGCCGTTCAAAAACGCGGCTATCGCCGGTATCATCGTGGCAATCGTTTTTGAATTACTCAAGCATATCTTTGGCACCGTGATGACCAATTTTACCAGTTATGAGGCGATCTATGGTGCGTTTGCTGCCCTACCGATATTTTTACTATGGATATATTTATCATGGAATCTGATTTTGTTAGGCGTTGAGATCAGCTACACGCTAACGATTTTTGAGACCAAAGAGGTCTACCCTCGTCATCCGCTACTTAGTTTACTAGATATGCTCAATGTGGTATACAGCCATTATCTAAAAGGTGAAGCCGTCAGTGAGCAAGATCTGCGAGATGTTCTGGGACGTAAAGAGCTGCCCAAATGGTATACCTATATCAATTATCTCAAAGACACTAACCTCATTACCACTACTGAGCATGATGAGTACGTTCTCAAAAGAGATTTGAGTAAAATGACCTTGTGGGATTTTTACCGCACTTTGCCTTATCCCTTACCGATCAAGGATGAATTGGATGAGATGAACCCTGATGACAGGCAACCTTGGTTAAGTTTGCTCGTAACGCGTTTTGAGACTACAGAGACCTGCGCGAAAGAGTATCTAAACTTACCTTTGAATTCCATATTTGCTCATAGTGAACCTCGTCACAAATCAGCTGCCACTAGTCCTATCAATGCCGCTAATAAAAACAGTCGCAACTCAAAAAAAGGTAGTGCAAATTTTGAGCCTGCAGCTTTTGACCAAGATGGCAGCGTAGTCTCAGATAACGCTTATAATGATGTCGTCATTCCAAAAGACGATTTTGTAGAGGATAGAGCAACGATGAGTAGGACGATGACAAACCGTCCTTTAAAGAAAAGCAGCTTTACAAATAGTAAGCGTATAAAAAATGATAGTACAAACGTAAATAGTAGAACAAAAGCAGACGATAGAAGCATTATCACTGAAGCTGACAACCCACAACGTGTTAAGTAAGGGTATTTATACTTTGCTATTTATCTAAGACCCTCTTGGTCGTTTTCTAAATTTTGGAGTTCACTGTAGTGCGTGAGAAGAAAAAAACCTTACTTGAGAAAACAAAAAAGTCGACTGTCGATAGTCTTCATAAATTTGCACAATTGTGGTCTTTACAGACGCTTACGGATCTACCTGATCGCATCAAGAACTTGTGGCAACAGCTGATTGGTTCTTACTGGTTTATTCCAACGGCTTGCGTACTCGCTGGAATACTATTAGCGCCGTTGTTTGTTACGATAGATGAGTATTTTGATCGTGAGACGATAAAGGATTTAGCTTTTGCCTTTACCGGTGATGCAGATGCAGCGCGCGCTATGATGACTGCTATTGCTGGTGCTGTATTGGGTGTTGCTGGAACGACATTTTCAATTACTATAGCCGTATTGTCTATGGCGTCATCGCAATTTGGTCCCAGATTACTACGTAATTTTTTGACAGATACGCCCAATCAGTTCGTTCTTGGCGCGTTCATTGGCACCTTTAGCTATAGTTTGCTAGTGCTCAAGTCCATTCATAAGTTCGATGTTGGTTTTGGCGTTCCGCAGTTATCGGTCACCTTTGCTATCATCATGGCTATTATCTGTGCGCTGCTTTTGGTTTACTTTGTACAGCACATGGTACACGCCATTCAAGCGTCACACGTTATTCAAGATGCGAGCAATGACGCGCTTGATAACATCAATCACTGGTATGACGATCATTGTGATATACAACATCATCATGATGTTTTACAAGAAGATATTAAGCAGTATCATACTTGGTCTTCAACTCCTATCTATGCTCCTGTCTCAGGCTACTTACAACAGATCTATTTTGAGTCTTTAATCACTCTAACGCAAGACTATGGCGGCGTCGTACAATTACATGCCAACCTTGGCGACTTTGTTACGGACAAAAACGTCATCGGCTATTTTTATCAGTGTCCGATAGATCATCCGAACGATTTTCAAAAGACCAAAACCTCCGATTTGGCAATTATGCCGCGTCATCCTGATGGTCTATTCTGGCAACGTTTTGCCACTTGTATCCGTATCGAGCCGCGGGCCGTGCACTCTAACGATATTGCCTATAGCTTAGGGCAAGTGACCGAGATCGCAGTTCGTGCTCTGTCACCCGGCATCAATGATCCCAAAACGGCGGTAAACTGCGTTCAATCCTTAACGATTTGTTTGAGTGTGATGATGCGCCGGCAACCACCAAGCCCTTACCATTTTTATGTGCCCCCGCACAACAAAGATGAGACTGAGATTGCCGCTAACAAGCCGCGGATCGCCACGCTTGCTGTCGTCACTCAAACCCCTAGAATAGCTGACTTTATAGACACCTCTTTAGGGGAGATCCGCCGTTATGCGGTGGCTGATTTGATGGTGCTAAAAGCCTTATGTCAAGCCATGACTGATCTGAATTATGCGCAGGTCAATAGCGCCCAGCAGCAAACGCTTTTGCACGAGATTGCACTCATTGAACGTGCAGGCATCGAGAACTTGAGCTATAGTGAGCTGGTCGATGACTTAGTCGCTATGTGCGGACAGGCCAAAAAGTTCGTTCGTGATGCTGATGCGCAGCACCAGCATTTTAGGTATCTGAGTAAATTTGCAGCTCATATTAATAAAGCTCTACAGATTCAATCGAGTTAAACGACTTTGTTGCCACAGATAAAAGCCTGCTTATAAGCGCAGGCTAAACCTAACGAACGTATTTGTTCCCTTTATATCATTTTGAGATTTTTATGGCATCAACCACTAGTCTATCCCTCCTTGAAGTCAGCGCCATCTTTTTGTCTGTTACTGCGGTATTGTCGTATATCAATCATCGATTTATTGGCCTGCCGACTACTATCGGCGTTATGGTCATCTCTATCTTATTGTCTATAATGGCAATATTTTTGGGTTTTTTAGGGTTTGATCAGCTGATTGATTATGAGATCAGCTTATTGAACCAGCTTGATTTTACCGAAGTATTACTTGATGGCATGTTGTCTATGCTGCTATTTGCAGCAGCGTTACATGTCAATATTGGTGATCTAAAACGCTATAAGCTGCCTATTGCTGTACTGGCAGGCTTAGGTACGGTGATATCAGCAGTGCTGATCGCAGTCGCGCTTTATTACATGCTACCGCTGTTTGGGTTTGGTTTGCCTCTGATCTGGTGTTTGTTATTTGGCGCGCTGATATCGCCTACTGACCCTATTGCGGTCATGGGTATCTTGTCATCAGCTGGCGCACCCAAGAGTTTGGAGACGGTTATCGCTGGCGAGTCGCTGTTCAACGACGGTCTTGGTGTGGTTATCTTTGTATTGCTGCTTGGGATATTGACCAGTGGTGATATTCCCACTGCCAACTATGTCGCTCATACCTTAGCAGTAGAAGCAGGCGGCGGTATTATCTTTGGTTTGGTACTTGGTGCTATCTTGTACTATATGATCAAAAGCATCGATAGCTATCAAGATGAGGTGCTACTTACTTTAGCTGGGGTCATAGGTGGTTATGCGCTAGCCAGCCACTGGCATTTATCAGGACCGCTAGCTATGGTAATGATGGGACTTATGGTGGGTAATCGCGGCCGCGCCTTAGCTATGAGTGATCAGACGCGCCACTATATTGATCTATTTTGGGAGCTGATTGATGAGATATTAAATGCGATTTTATTTGTTCTCATCGGTTTAGAAGTAGTCATGATCGCCTACTCAGGCAATCTATTTATCGCCGCAGGTTTGACTATTATTATCGCGCTCGTTGCTAGGTTTATCGTCGTCGGCCTGACGACCAAAACCCTCAATCGTCAGCTTGATCTGCCCTCAGGTGCTTGGAAGGTGCTGACATGGGGCGGACTGCGTGGCGGTATTTCGGTAGCTTTAGTGCTCCAGTTACCTGCAGGGGCCGAGCGTGATATTTTGCTTGCACTCACCTATGCGGTGGTAATATTCTCTATTCTAGTACAGGGATTGAGTGTAGGAAAAGTTGCTAAGTCGATCAGTCAGGTATAAATAGTAAGGTTGTAGCTAATTTATACTCGTCAAAAGCCAGTATCGCGCTATATTAAAATAATAGCGCGATACTGGCTTTTTTATTCTACTCAAGATAAGTTTTTTATTTATAATAGCGACTCGAAGCTTCATTACAACTACTTAAACCTTCGGTTTTATAACAGACCTTTCTTTTTCATACTACGATAAACCACGATTACAATGATGATATTAAGTAGTAATATTCCCAGCTTAAACCAGTCAAACGGGCTAACAATGAAGTAGTAAATCTCAACGGGAATAAACACGCCATAACCAATTACACTGAACCAATACGCCCATGTTTTATCTTGCCATAAGCCATACGCTTCGATAAAACGCAAACTAATATAAAAAACTATAAACAGTAAAAATAGCGTCCAATTTTGACTGGCGTTCTGTGCAATTTGTACCGCACTCTCAACTTGCGGCGCGAGTAACCCTCCAAAATAGCCCTGCCACGAGTCGTGAGCGTTGGCAAGCCACTTTTCAAAATCGCTATGCCATATCCACAACGCTCCTGCCCCAAGCATCGCCCCTACCCCTTTTACGATCTCATAAATCGCCACAGCCTTAATTGATTCGCTAGACTTGGAGTGAACCTCTGTCAAGGTGCTATTAATGACTTTGGGTAGATCTGACGTATTAGCCAAAGAACGTCTCCACTACGCGCCCTTGCAAATGCTGATTAAAGAATGGGGTATTCTTGCCATTAGAATGCATAGTTTGCGCGGTAACTTGCCACTTAAAATCAGGATCAATAAGCACGGCCCCGCCTATTTCTGCGTACTGTGTCTCGATGCCCGCAATTTTGGCAGGATTGAGACATATTTTGTTTACTAACTCTTTCAAACTAAGTACTTCATCACGCACCAGTTGACACGCTAGTGCCATAAAAGTATCGAAGTTTGAGATACCAGGCGTGCTCTCAGCGAAAGGAGCTTGTTTAGCAGTAGCATTTAGAGGCTCATGATGACTACAGATGGCATCGATAGTGCCATCTTTGAGTCCGCGTAATAGTGCCTGTTGATCGGTATTACTACGCAGCGGCGGTAGCACGTAGGCCTGAGCATTGAAGCCTTCTAGATTGTCATCGGTTAGATACAACTGATGCATAGCGACGTCACAAGTGACAGGCAGGCCTTTATCCTTTGCCCAGCGCATCAGCTCAACTGATGATTTACAGGATAGCTGACTAAAATGCGCAGCAATACCCGTCTCTTCTACCATCAGTAGCTGAGTTGATAATGCTACTGTCTCAGCGATCCAAGGAATGCCTTGCAAGCCATGATAAGAGGCAATATAACCTTCATGTGCCACACCTTCACCTGACAAGCTTGGCTCATCAGGATAAAAGAACACTTTCATACCAAAGGTTGCCGCATACTCCAGCGTCCGTAGTAGCACCAAATCATTTTTAAAAGGTCGGCGGGCATTTGAGACGGCGATACAATTACCCTTTTTTAGACCCGCGATGTTGGAGGGGTGCGTGCCCTCAAGCCCTGCTGTTAGCGCACCCAAAATATGTAAATAAATGCCGCCATCATCAAGTGCACGCTCACGCAATCCTTTAAGCAGTGAGCCATTCTCTAATATAGGGTTGGTATCAGGAGGTATGATGACATGCAAAAAACCATTAGCACGCGCAGCTTGCCCCTCTGATATTAGCGTACCATGTTGCTGCTGACCTGGCTCTCTTAGGCGTGCACACAAATCAACGAGCGGTGGTAGTAGCCACATTTCATGATCTATATTATTTTTATCTAAGTGATCATTTATGGTGCCTGAAAGTGTAGATACAAATGACTGGGGCAATAGGTTATGTATCAAATCATTATTGATTAAGGATGTAGACATGAGCATAGTTACCGTATTAAGGATTGAATAAGTAAAGTGATAACGTTAAATGGCGTCGAACAAGGCATGTAATGTATTATAATCCAGACGCTTGATAAGCGCGCTGTCCTTGCATAGCGAGTGACAATACTGCCATACGAATTGCCACGCCATTACTCACCTGCTCTAAGATTACTGACTGCGGACCATCTGCAACGCTTGAGGCAATCTCAATGCCGCGATTCATCGGTCCTGGATGCATGATCAAAGCATCAGGCTTGGCTCGCGCTACCCGCGCAGGCGTGATGCCATAATGTTTGTAGTACTCATTTGATGAGGATAATAACGGGGAGTCAATACGCTCATTTTGAATACGCAAACCCATGATCACATCGCAGTCACTGACGCATTGATCGATATCCTCATAGACTGTAACGCCAAAACGCTCAATACCTTTTGGTAACAAGGTACGCGGTGCGATCACGCGAATGTCCTTGACACCAAGTGTTTGAAGGGCGCTAATATCTGAGCGCGCTACTCGTGAGTGCTTGATATCACCAATAATGGCGACTGAAAGCTCCTCAAAAGGACGCGGTGCATTGCGATGAATGGTCAACATATCGAGCATCCCCTGAGTGGGATGAGCATGCCAGCCATCACCACCATTGATAATCGCAATATTAGGCGTGACTTCTGTCGCCATAAAGTGCGCCGCCCCTGATGCGGAGTGACGCACGACAAAGATATCGGCTGTCATCGCTTGCAAATTCCACAAGGTATCACGTAGGCTCTCGCCTTTTTTGGTACTAGAGCGGGCAATATCGATATTAAGGACGTTGGCTCCCAAGCGCTTCTCAGCCACCTCAAAAGTGGTACGAGTACGAGTTGAGGGCTCAAAAAACAAGTTCATCACCGTACAGCCTTCAAGCTCAGGCCTATTGACTAATAAGCCTTTGTCGTCAAAAAAGGTTTCCGCTTTAGTTATAATGGATTGGAGCTGCGCCTTGTTTAATCCTTCTACTCCCAAAAAGTGTCGAATACTACCATCAGCGTTGAGCTGAGGACGACTAAGCGATGTATTAAGTCGCTCATGAATAGTGCTCGGATCAAACTTAACGTAGTCAGATGGCGAGACTTTGTTAGTGGCATGGCTATCAGTAGCGTTTGGCATAGTGGCAAGTCTTCGTTGTTGGTTTAGGTCTTTGTTATTCGTTTAATCGACATTGTTAGCTAAAGCGCGCGTTAGCAGTTATTAGTATAAATTATAGATGATTACAAGCTGATATTGGCAAGCAAAGCAGTAGAAACGGCGACAATTTGATGCTTATTTGCTACACTTCGTTTTAAACTAAGTAGAACTTACTAGAGAGTCATAAACGTAAGGACAGCACTTCTGATAAATCTAGTGTAGCTGATTTTTTAGACAGTACAAAGAAACAAGAGGGGCTAATTGTAGCTTTTCTGGGTTAATATCAGCATTGTACAAGTCACCATGAATATTTAATACAAAGATAAAAAACTCTATTAATACCACCTTTTTATATTTTATTTATTGAGAAACTCTATGACAACCTTGGCCCAGTATCTAAACAAGCACTCTACCTCCGCTGCGATTAACGATGTGATTACTACGCTTGCGGACGTCGGCGTTACCATATCAGAATTACTTAGAAAGGGGGCATTAGCAGATATAATGGGCGAAGCAGGTAATCAGAATGTGCAAGGCGAAGAACAAAAAAAGCTCGATGTAATCGCTAATGATTTACTCTTAGACGCGCTCGCCAAAAATGCTCACTGTGCTGGTGTTGCCTCGGAAGAATTAGATGACGCCACTCCTGCCAATAACGATGGTAGCTTGCTAGTCTTATTTGACCCCTTAGATGGCTCATCGAACATCGACATCAATATGGCGGTCGGTACGATATTCTCCATCCTACCCTACTTACGTCAAGGCCACACCAGTGAAAACAGTGACTTCTTGCAAGCGGGTCATCAGCAGCTGGCAGCAGGTTATTTACTTTATGGCACTTCAACTATGCTCGCTTTGACTATTGCTGATAATGTGATCATGTTCAGTTTAGACCCAGACACCAATGATTATGTGGTAATAGAAGATAATGTTCAGATTGATGCCGATACGAGCGAGTATGCTATCAATAGCTCAAACTATCGCTACTGGCACGTGCCTATGCAGAACTATATTGACGAGCTAATCGCAGGCAGAACTGGAGTACGAGGACGAGATTTCAATACTCGCTGGGTCGCTGCTATGGTCGGCGACGTACACCGTATTTTATGTCGTGGTGGCTTATTCACCTATCCTTTTGACACCAAAGATATCAACAAACCAGGTAAGCTTCGCTTAATGTACGAAGCCAATCCTATGAGCTTACTAATCGAGCGGGCAGGCGGCGCAGCGACTGACGCTACTACTAGGATTTTGGATATAGAACCTAACGATATTCATCAGCGTGTACCTGTGGTACTAGGTAGTAAAAACGAAGTCAGCTATATCAAGAACCTGCATATGCAACATGACCAGGTATAGTACATACCCTTTGCTGACTTTTAACACAATTTTTTCTGAATAGTAAGCTATTAATTATGAGCGCAAACCCTACCGAAATAATCACCTCTGATAAAAATCAGACGATAAAGCTGGTCAAAGCACTACTAACGCAGGCCCGCCAGCGCAAAAAACTCGGTCAAACTGTACTCGAAGGCATACATCTAATTGATGCAGCACTACGTAGTGACTATCCGTTGTCTCAGGTACTTTTGTCAGAGTCAGCGCATACGCATAATGAAGTGCGTCAGCTACTCATGCGTTTACCCAGCCATATTGGCATCGCAACACTACCAGATACGCTATATCGTAGCATCAGCGAGCTTGGTACTGGTATAGACATTATGGCTACCATTGAGGTACCTAAACACAGTCTGCCAGTCATCGATAATGACTGCCTAATCCTCGATGAGGTACAAGATAGTGGTAATGTCGGTACGCTATTGCGTACCGCAGCCGCTATCGGTATTACCCATGTGCTCTGTACTGAGGGTTGCGCGCAAGTCTGGTCGCCCAAGACTTTGCGTGCGGGCATGGGTGCGCAGTTTGCTCTAACGGTATTTGAAGGATTAAAAGTCCCTAACATTTTAGAACAAGTCAAAGTGCCGTTACTAGCGACCAGCTCGCATACTGATACATTGATCTACGAGTATGATTTGCGTACGCCTATTGCGTGGATTATGGGACATGAAGGTCAAGGGGTCTGTAACGAACTCATGCAATGCGCGACCCCTATTGCCTTACCGCAGCCCAATGGTCAAGAGAGTCTCAATGTTGCTATTGCAGGCGCGCTGTGTTTGTATGAGACGCTGCGACAACGTCAATATAGTTAATACTTAATCACTAACATAAACTTATCTCCAAAACACAAAAATCCCGCTACACGTAGCGGGATTTTTTATGACCTTGAGCAAAAACTAGATTTTACTAGTCAGCTCAGGTAAGGCTTCAAACAGATCCGCTTCTAAGAAGTAATCAGCAACGCTTGCGATCGGAGACTCAGGATCATTGTTAATAGCAACGATAACTTTAGAGTCTTTCATGCCTGCCATGTGCTGAATAGCGCCTGAGATACCAGCGGCGATATACAATTGCGGTGCAACAATTTTACCCGTTTGACCAACCTGCATATCGTTTGGTACGTAGCCTGCATCTACCGCAGCGCGTGATGCACCAACAGCAGCGCCTAGTTTGTCTGCTAATGGCTCGATGTATTTAGTGAAGTTCTCACCGTTCGCAAGAGCACGGCCGCCTGATACAACAATACCTGCTGAGGTAAGCTCAGGACGATCAGATTTAGCCATTTCTTGACCAACAAAGCTTGATTTGCCAGCATCTTGTACGTTATCGAGAGTTTCAACCGTTGCTGAGCCACCTTCGCTAGCCACAGGATCAAATGCAGTCGTACGAACTGTCATTATAACTTTATCTTCTGAGGTCTTGACCGTCGCCGTTGCATTACCTGCGTAGATAGGACGCTCAAAGGTTTGCGCGTCGATCACCGCAGATATCTCTGATAGCATACTCACATCAAGCAAAGCTGCTACGCGTGGCATAAAGTTTTTGCCAGTCGTCGTTGCAGGTGCAATGATATGACTATAGTCGCCTGCGATATCAGCAACCAATAGAGCGATATTCGCTGCTAGTTGATGCTCATAAGCGGCGTTGTCTGCTAACAGTACTTTAGTCACGCCTTCAGCTTTAGCGGCTTCATCAGCAGCGGCTTGACTACCGCTACCTGCGACTAATACATGTACGTCGTCACCGATTTGTTTGGCTGCCGCGATTGTATTTAGAGTTGCCTTTTTTAGACTGACATTGTCATGTTCTGCATATACCAAAATAGCCATTGTCTTTATCCTTTATCAATTCTTATCGTCTATACCTATGATCATGTCTTACTCTACTACTCTTAACTATCTCTCGTCCAAAGCAGTAGTAGCAAGCCACACAAAAAGCCACAGAAGCTTAAATGACTTTGGCTTCGTTTCTGAGCTTATCGACCAATTCATCTACTGATTTGACAGTAATACCCGCTTTACGCGCAGCAGGTGGCACAACTTTTGTGATTTGCTGCTTAGAGGTCATATCTACACCAAAATCTGCTGGCGTTTTTTCATCAAGTGGCTTCTTCTTCGCTTTCATGATGTTAGGCAATTTAGCGTAGCGCGGCTCATTGAGACGCAAGTCAGTTGTAATGACCGCAGGCAAAGTCAACGCAACGGTTTGTAAGCCGCCATCTACTTCGCGAGTAACATTAACTTTGTCACCTTCCACTTTAACTTCTGAGGCGAACGTACCTTGACCAATACCCATTAGCGCTGCGAGCATTTGACCTGTTTGGTTATTGTCATCATCAATCGCTTGCTTACCCAACAGAATAATGTCAGTTGACTCAGATTCAGCGATACTTTTTAGTATTTTAGCAACTTGAAGTGGATAAGGCTTATCATCGGTTTGTACGAGTACGCCGCGATCAGCACCCAATGCTAGGGCTGCACGAATTTGCTCTTGCGACTCTTTGGGACCGATTGAGGCAACGATAATCTCATCGATTACGCCAGCTTCTTTGAGGCGTACTGCCTCTTCTACCGCAATCTCATCAAATGGGTTGATAGACATTTTAGTGTTTGATAAATCAACGCCAGAGTTGTCGGCTTTTACACGAACCTTTACGTTATAATCAATGACACGCTTGACCGCTACTAATGCTTTCATACGTTCCTCGTTTATTAATGTTATGAATTAAATGTATATTCTGGGACTTTGGTTATAGATTAAAACCAAGAGCTTACTGTTTACCTAAGCGTTATTATAAAGCTTTCGTACACAATATCAAAAACGGTGAGTCATAATAAATATCAAATCTATCGACCCCTATTATTGAATATAGATACTACAGTTTATCTAACCTTAGTTTATTTGACCTGTATCTTAAGTAATTAACTAAAAACACTAGTATCTTGCGCGAGTACAGATTTAAAATCAAGATAGTGCCGTGAACAAAGCGTCATAAATAGACAACTCTGATCTTAGCTTTACTATTTTGAGACAAGTCTGAGTTCAGTCATATAGAACACAATATACCTTTATAGCATTTAAGAGACTGCGTTTTCTTAACATTTTGTTATTAATGAGTCGAATGTTCATGATTAGTAGTATTCTTTGTGCTCTTTATCAGAATCTCTTTGTCACGTACATCATCGAAAAGCCTCCACTCGGGCGCGGTACTACTGTTTTTGATAACGCTCATATCAGCAGTGGTCTCCATGATGACCGCAAACACTTCCGATGTAGATTTAATCCCATTTTGACGCAGCACTTGGTTGACATCATTGGTGCTCAATTTGGCCTCTTTTAAACTGTCCCAGAGAAACTCACCGTTGGCCATTAGAATGATCGGTTGGTTATCTAATAGAGACTTAATAGGTTTAAGTTTGCGACGCACAATAGAGACTACCGACTGCAAGAGAAACAACATGGCAACCGCAAAAATACCTTGCATCAGTGATGTTGATTTTGACACTACTGTAGAGGCTAAGATACTACCAATGCCTATTGTCATTGCCAGATCGTAACTTGAGAGCTTAGAGAAGCTACGCAAACCTGCGATACGAGTAAATAGTATGAGGCAAAAATAGAATACGATAACAGATACCATAATGCCAATAATTTGATACTCATCAATCATTATCCAAGACTGCCATTCCATGATTAGCTCCTAACTTTGCTACTTTGAATTTAAACTAATGCACTAATGAATTTTATCCATAAAAAAAGCAACCTATCTGTTTATAGGTTGCTTTTCTATACAGTCTAAACAATATTTTTATTGTTATAAAACAATATAATCTAAGTTAAAGATTACAAAGCTTCGATTTGCTCAGCTTGTGGACCTTTCTGACCTTGACCTAGAACGAAAGAAACTTTTTGGCCTTCAGCTAGTGTTTTAAAGCCACCACCTTGAATAGCGCTGTAATGAGCGAATACATCTTGACCGCCATTGTCTTGAGCGATAAAACCAAAACCTTTAGCTTCATTAAACCACTTTACGGTGCCTTCAACTTTATCTGACATAATTTTTCCTAACTCTTTAACAGTTGACGAGACTAATGTCATCGCCGATTAATTGAAAAATACTTATTTGTGCTAAGGTTGTCATCGAAATGAGTCCGCTTAATACTGAGCATTATAACAAAAACGTGTTCAAAGTCTCATAAGTATGAATTAAGTATAACAGTTTTCGCTACCCTAGGTAATATTAATCATAAAATTTTGTAAATAATTTTTTAATACACTTTATGTTAAACAATTGAATCCCTTGATAATTTTTTCAGATCTTATTAGCAAACCTAAAATATTCGATACAGGGGACTATCATATTTTTCGATGTTCTAACCTAATATGGGTAGCCAAGGTGCGGCTAGCACCAATAGGCATAGTGAGAAGAATATCAATGAGAACGATTGACTATAGGCAATATACTTTACTGAAATGATTAAGTCTTTGGCAGAGTCAGGAATACCTTTGCGTCTGAGCAAACGCGTACCATATACCCAGCCAAACACGGTATATATACCATAGGCTGCAGGTACCGTTACTGCCAAAGGCGTCAAGTCAATAATGTAGAGCATCATGACCGAGATAAAGAACCAAGCGGTATCTAATAGTGAGCTAAATTGAAAAAATTTGGATTGGGGCAGTTTGCCGTCGGTGGTTTTGAGCATCTCCCCTTCTATCCAGATCAGAACAGCGACTACCGCACTCAAAGCGACGTATATAAATTGCGGCGTTAGCCAGTCAGGGTTTGGTATTAGCACAGCTACCGCCTATGATTAATTGCATTAAAATAAAATGGTTCAGCTAAATTCTTTATCCAATAGCCTTTGTACACTGTAAGAGAATTCTATAATGTTTCTCTATATAAGGTAGCTATTGCCTGTTTTCAACTGATGACAAGTCAATTTCTATTAATAGCTCTTATATACAAGATTGTAAAACTAGATAGCGACAAAATCGTTAACCTACTAAGCAAAAAAGACCCATATTATCTATTTGATAGCATGGGTCTTAAGAACAAAAAACTTAGAGTAATAACGATTAGTTTTTGTCTTTATCAATGATCTTATTACCACCGATCCAAGGCATCATACCGCGTAGCTTCGCACCAGTGACTTCGATTTGATGCTCGGCATTGTTGCGACGACGAGCCGTCATAGAAGGATAGTTAGTCGCGCCTTCTGAGATAAACATCTTCGCGTATTCGCCTGATTGAATACGCTTAAGTGCGTTACGCATCGCTTCACGTGATTGTTCATTGATGACTTCCGTACCCGTCACGTATTCGCCGTATTCAGCGTTGTTACTGATAGAGTAGTTCATATCAGCAATACCGCCTTCGTACATCAAATCAACGATTAATTTGAGCTCATGTAAACATTCAAAGTAAGCCATCTCTGGTGCATAGCCGGCTTCGGTTAGAGTCTCAAAACCCATTTTAACGAGTTCTACTGCGCCGCCACATAGGACTGCTTGCTCACCAAATAGATCCGTTTCAGTCTCATCCTTGAACGTCGTCTCGATAATACCTGAGCGTCCACCGCCAACACCAGCGGCATAGGAGAGTGCTAATTGCTTGGCATCGCCTGAAGCGTCTTGGTAAATAGCGATAAGATCTGGAATACCGCCGCCCTTGACGAACTCGTTACGTACAGTATGACCTGGTGCTTTTGGTGCTACCATAATGACGTTTAGATCGCTACGTGGTACGACTTGGTTATAATGAATCGCAAAACCATGAGCAAAAGCAAGGGTCGCGCCTGCTTTGATATTTGGTTCAATCTCGTTGTTGTATAGCTCTTTTTGAAACTCATCTGGCGTCAAGATCATAACGACGTCAGCCGCTTTTACCGCGTCAGCAACGTCAGCTACTTTTAGACCAGCGTTTTCCGCTTTTTTACGTGAACCAGAATCAGCCCGCAAGCCAACAGTGACATCTACACCAGACTCTTGCAGGTTGAGCGCATGAGCGTGACCTTGTGAGCCATAGCCGATAATAGCGACTTTTTTGCTTTGAATAATCGATAGATCACAATCTTTATCATAAAAAACGTTCATAAATAGAGTCCTTTTCCTTAATCATGGTATGCCATGAATAATAAATATTTATAGTAAAGCCACAAGGTAACGTGGTTATTACTATAAGCATAATGTTAATTTTTAAATTCGTATGATCGAGCGCAAGCCTTTAAGCATTTGATTTTAAACGCTTAGCGTTTTTTCGCCGCGCGCAATACCGATAACACCCGAGCGTACAACTTCTAATACACGCTCACGGCCGATGGTATCGATGAAACCATCGAGTTTTGCGGTATCACCGACGATTTGAATGGTGTATAAGTTGGCATTCACATCGACGATCTGAGCACGGAAAATATCAGCGCTACGTTTGATCTCTTCGCGAACATTACCCGTTGCCCGAACTTTGATCAGCATAAGCTCACGTTCAACGTGAACGGTCTCTGATAGATTGAGCACTTTAACCACTTCAATCAATTTATGCAATTGTTTGGTGACTTGCTCGACTCGCTCAGGAGAGGTAATCGTTGTCAACGTCAAACGCGAGATACTAGGATCGTCAGTTGGAGCAACGTTTAGGGTCTCGATATTATAGCCGCGCTGGGAGAACAAGCCGACCAAGCGCGACAACGAACCCGCTTCGTTTTCCATTAATACCGAAATCAGATGTGGTTGTTGCATTAAGTACGCTCCCCTTTTGTTAGCCACATATCACGCATAGTCTGTCCAGCGATTTGCATCGGATACACGTGCTCGTTACGATCGACATAGACATCAATAAATACCAGTCGATCTTTCATCGCCATTGCTTCTTCTATTTGCGCCTCCATGGTCTCAGGATCAGTAATCTTGATACCAACATGACCATAGCTCTCAGCAAGTTTGACAAAATCTGGCAATGAGTCCATATAAGACTGGGCATGACGGCCTTCATACAGCATGTCCTGCCACTGCTTGACCATACCCAACTGTGCGTTATTTATGTTCAAGATTTTGACTGGTAGATTGTATTGTAAGCACGTTGACAGCTCTTGGATATTCATCTGAATAGAGCCCTCGCCTGTGATACAGACGACGTCGCGATCAGGATTGGCAAGCTTGGCTGCCATCGCATACGGCAGACCCACGCCCATAGTCCCTAGACCACCAGAGTTTAACCACTGACCTGGCTCAAGATAAGTATAATAAAGCGCTGCAAACATCTGATGTTGACCGACGTCGCTTGTGATAATAGCATTACTATTGGTCACTCTATCCAAAGCTTGCACGACGCTCTGCGGCTTGATGCCGTTCTCAGTACTAGTGTCATAGCGCAAACCATGGCGTTTACGCCACTCATTAATTTGCGACCACCAATCTAGTAGGGCATGTTGATCGAGCTGTTTGTCATTACCGATGTTCTCTAACATGTCTGTCAATACTGATTTGACATCACCAACGATTGGAATATGAGCGTAGATTGTCTTTGAGATAGACGCCGGATCGATATCGATATGAATGATCGTCGCATTAGGACAGAACTTCTTAACGTTATTGGTCACGCGATCGTCAAAACGCGCGCCAACTGCCAAGATAACATCAGCATGATGCATGCTGGTATTGGCCTCATAAGTGCCGTGCATTCCTAACATACCCAAGAATTGACGATCCGAACCTGGGAAAGTCCCTAGCCCCATCAAAGTATTGGTTACAGGTAAGTTTAAGCGATGCGCAAGTTCGATCAGCTCTACGTGCGCCTTACTCCAGATGACGCCGCCGCCTGCATAGATGACAGGACGTTTTGCCGCGAGTAACGTTTCAACGGCTTTTTTGATCTGACCGCTATGGCCTTTAATAGAAGGCTGATACGAGCGGATAAATACCTCTGATGGGTACTCATAAGCGAACTTCTCACTCGGTGCGGTCATATCTTTTGGCACATCGATCACAACAGGACCTGGACGACCCGTGTGCGCGATAAAAAAAGCCTTTTTGACAATCATAGGAATTTCGCTGGCATGACGCACCTGAAAGCTATGTTTGACGATAGGGCGCGATACCCCAATCATGTCTGTTTCTTGGAAAGCATCCTCACCTATCAGGCTACTTGGCACCTGACCTGAAATCACGACCATAGGTACTGAGTCCATAAAGGCGGTAGCAATTGCTGTTACCGTATTAGTAGCTCCGGGACCTGAGGTTGCCAATACGACACCAGTATTACCCGTGACTCGAGAATAAGCGTCGGCCATGTGACCTGCCGCTTGCTCATGGCGCACAAGGATATGTTCAATATTTTGCTGCTGAAACAGAGCATCATAAATATGAAGAACCGCACCGCCTGGATAGCCAAAAATGTACTTAACGCCTTCATCAGTCAAAGACTGTACCAGTATCTCAGCACCAGATAGCATTACATCTTTTTGACCTTCAGCGATAAGCTGCTGCTTTTCTTCAAAGTTTTTGGCGGCATTAGCCGTTTGAGTGTGTCCAGTCATATTCGGACTTTGCGTGGTTTGCGTCACTGTCATCACCTTTTGTTCGGCGCAGACTATCACTACTTTGTGATTAAACTAATCATTAATCTTGACTAGCTTATATCAAAGAGATAACGAGTCTTTGTCTATATAAAGAATAGATATTTGCCATGCCAAAAAATACTATCATTAAGACAAGTATGTTTGAACATAGTAATTTGTGAGGTCAGCTTTGGACAAACCGCTTTGGACAAAAGAGTATCGATATACAAGGACAAGATGCGAGAGCATCTAATAAAGAAGCTTATTATTTACAACTGGTTATCTACAGCCAGTAGGTCACTGATGAATGCGTTAGTACAAAATTAGAATTAGCCATTACGCGCATACTAAAGTATAAAACATTTTATCAGCAAGCATCACAAGCAGGGTACGGTGAATCGTACTTGCTATCCGTGCAAACATCGCGATTGATGTATATAAATAATAAGTTTATCTTAGTCATTGTAGACAGATAAGTCCGGAGACAATAAATATAATTAAACACTTATATCATTGCCACAAAGATGACAAAACACCATAAGCTACCGGTAAGTAACTAATGATTCTTGTCTTCAAGTGCCACAGCAGTATCGTAAAAGCCGTTCACTGACCAATCAACTGTTAATATTTTCGATGGTTTGAGCGCTGTTGTCAAGAAAAACTTCTAACACTTGCGCCTAACTATTGGTTATTATAGAAAAGTATCCATAAAGGTACTTATGACAGTAAAGACATTTATGAAATTAGCTGTATTAATAAGAGATTTACCTAATGACTTTGATAGTAAACCAGTTCATAGTATAGCGACGTAATAGTATAGCGACGTAAATGGTAAAACCCTGCTACAAACACCTCAAATCATTTAAAGGATCGTTGTTATGGTATATGCGCCTACAACCGTTTTGACAAAGTTGTTTATTATCATCAGCATGGCTTGTGCCTTGCTACTGTCTATGAGTACTAGCCACGCGGTTCAAGTTTATAAATCTATCGGTGCTTATGGCGAGGTCAAATACAGTCAACATGCGCCGCAGAATGGCAAGAACATTGAAGTCATTGAGTTTCGTAGCGATGGTAGACAGAACAATGCAGGTCAAATGGCGGGTAAAACCAACAGCGAGCAAAATAACAATCCACCAGATGAAGAGCAGCAGCGTGTAGAGCAATTAGAAGCACGTATACAAGAACAAGAGGCACAAGCCAATGCGCAGCGCTGTCAATCGTTACGTAACAATCTAACCAATTTAAATGTTGGTGGTCGCATTTACGAGATGGGTGTTAACGGCGAGCGGCGCTATCTCGATGGTCGTGAAATTGAGCTAAAACGCGAGCGCGTCCAACAAGCGATTACTCAGTACTGTACGGGTGCTACGGTTTAATACTTTCTTTACCGCTGATACAGGCTTTTCTATCAATAGAAAATAGCTGATTGAGAGAAAATTTCCGGTTTCAAAGGGTCAAGGTTTGTATCACATGACGAATGGCTGCTGGCATATCCTGTGCTTGTAGTCCTCGTTGACCCACTAACAGTGAGCCATCGTCAAAGGATTGATTCGCGAGTAAATCGCCTGCACTACCGTGAATAAGAACCGCCTGACGCAATTGATTTGAAGACGCTATTAAGTCCTGTTGCGCTGATAATCCTGCGATTATTCCCGATAATACATCGCCCATACCTGCTGAGGCCATGCCTGCGTTGCCAGTCTGACATACATAGACCTGCCCGTTCTCTAGTACTATAGACCCAGCTCCCTTGAGCACCCAATGACCCCCATAACTGCTCACGCCTTGCTCAATCGCTGCTACTCTATTATTTTCGACCGCTCCTATCTCTTGATTTAATAATCGAGCTGCCTCACCGCTATGTGGGGTGAGATAAACCTTGTGAGTAGCACTATAGCGTCGCAACCTAGAAACAATATCGTTATCATCAGTTTTTAAGGATGCCAGATGATAAAGACCGTCAGCATCAATGATTATAGTAATATCTTGCGACATAGCCGCTTGCAAATAGTGCACAAACAGCTCTTTCGCTTTTTGATCTCGACCAAGTCCCATTCCAATAGCGAGAACACTCACATTGTCGATTAACGCCTCAACCCCTTCTTTATCATGCAAGTCAATAGTCATCGCATCAGGTAATGATGTTAATAATGCCCCATGAAAAGCATCATGACAGGCAACAGTGATCTTGCCAGCACCCGTTGCCATTGTGCTAGCAGCAGCAAGTATCGCCGCCCCGCCCATCCCCTGTGAGCCATCAATACGATTGCCACCCACGATCAATACATGACCGTAGCTACCCTTGTAGCTGTTCTGTCGACGCTTAGGGATGCTAGAAGCTTGAGTAAGCAAAATTGCACTAGGTTCGATACCTATATAAGGAATGAGAGGTATGTCAATCACTACTCCGCTATGATCCCTCCCATCTTTAATGTGCAAGCCAAGCTTACGTGCGACTAGGCACAAGGTAACATTGGCATTAATGGCGAGACGCTCAAAGACCTGCCCAGTTGATGCAATTAGTCCACTTGGAATGTCGATGGCAACCGCCAAAGTATCATGATACTGAGAAGCTTCATTAAAGGCTTGAATAGCGTGTTTATAAAGTCCCGATGGCGCTCGATCCAAGCCAATTCCAAAGATGGCGTCAATATACACATCTGCACGTAATGTCTTATGCTGTTTGTCATCGCTACTGTCTTCAACACTACTATCGTCGAAGCTACTATCATCGAAGCTTAGTTGTTCGCTATCACTCAATGTTACGACTTGTCGCGCTTTTGCCGCATCGCTCATAGTGGTCGTACTTGCATTTAAATCATCAGCTATGCCAACGGTAACGACTTGTACGTGCCATCTCGCTTGCTTTAAGTAATGGGCGACGAGCCAGCCATCACCGCCATTGTTACCTGGTCCGACCCAAATACTAGCGCTTGGCTGATGACTCGCATCATAGTAAGCCTTCTTACTAGTAGCGTCAGTACTGCGATATTTTTGATCATAAAGCATTATGATGTGCTGCGCGATTTGCCAAGCCGCTTGTTGCATCAGCCCAAAACTATCATAGCCCTGCGAAAACCATGCTTGCTCCATAGCATATACCTGCTTACTGGTATAAAGATTAATTGGCATCGTCGTTTTTGATACTGTACTCAATGAAGCTGGCATGATTGCCTCTCTAGTTATTTTTATAAAATTATTTTAATATTTAAACGTATGGCTACGAATGACTCATATACTAGTCCTAACTGATTTATCTTTAGACTTGCGCTCTGAGTATATAAGCTTATCATATTAGTATCTTAGCCAACATCTGCTCTTATCTATGACTACCGAACCTCAACTAGATCGTAACTTGACTGCTTACCCATCGTCTACAAGCAAATCTGCGCCAGATAAAATTGCTATGAATAATATGGATAATCCAACCAACCTAACGACATTTAAGACAGCCTTTGATGTTAAACAATGGATTAAGGCGCAAGCGAAATCTCTAGGCTTCGCTGACTGTGGCTTTTTGTCTGTACATCATCCCCTGTTTGCTCAGCAGTTGGAGCAGCTACAACGGTGGCTTGATAAAGGGTTTGAAGGGCAGCTCAAATTCATGCATAACAACCATCATCTACGCGCGCATCCTGAGCAATTGGTTGAAGGCGCCAAAACTATTCTTAGTGTACGCATGGACTATTTGACCCAAACGCCAACGCCGCGAGCCATCACTGATGATGACTTTCCTAATCAAGGTATTATTGCTCGCTATGCCCGTGGACGTGATTATCATAAAACTATGCGTGGACGCCTCAAGCAGTTAGCATTACAGATTGAGGCGATGCTCCCGCAGTGGCGACACTTAGATCTTGGCTCTGATGCAGCCTTTGTTTTTCGTCCGTTTAGTGACTCAGCACCTATATTTGAGCGACCTATCGCTGATGCCGCTGGGCTTGGCTGGACAGGTAAGCACACGCTACTACTGAACAAGCAAGCTGGCTCTTTTTTTGTATTGGGTGAACTTTTCATCAGCCTTGAGCTACCCGATGACAAGCCTGTAGAAGCTCATTGCGGCAGTTGTAGCGCTTGTATCGACATTTGCCCAACTCAAGCTATCGTTGCGCCTTACAAGCTCAACGCAGCAGCCTGTATCTCCTATCTCACTATTGAACATAAGGGATCTATCGACATCAAATATCGCCGCGCTATAGGCAACCGCGTGTTTGGCTGTGATGACTGTCAGCTTATCTGCCCTTGGAACCGCTATGCTAAGGTGACTACCGTAGACGACTTCGCACCTAGGCACCATTTAGATTGTAGTAGCTTACTGGATCTATGGCAGTGGACGGAAGCTGACTTTATGAGCAACACCGAAGGGAGTCCGCTTAGGCGTACCGGTTACGTTAGTTTTTTGAGGAACATTGCTATTGGTTTAGGCAATGCTGTTCCTGACGAAAAAGTGATACATAAGCTTGAGTCGAAGCTAGCTATTTATGGCGACATGCTCGATGAGCACATTCGATGGGCAATTAAGGAACAACGCAGCAAGTTATACTCTATGTAAAACCATAAACGCCCCTTACTATAAGAGGCGTTTTTAGTGTGTCTATATCAATCTGATTATTACTTATGGCTTAGGAATACGCAATACTTGACCAGGATAAATTTTATCTGGATCAGATAGCATAGGTTTATTGGCTTCAAATATTTTCATGTAGTCGCCAGACGAGCCATAAACATTCTGTGCAATTTTAGATAAGCTATCACCAGATTTTACAGTATACATAGTAGACTCAGGCGCATCTTCTTCGATATTGATGTTGTCTATGACTTTTGCAACGTTCTGAACGTTACCGATGGCGATAATTGCTTTTTCGCGATCCGCTTGAGTTTTTGCATCACCACTAATCTCAGCAGTATCTGTTGAGCCATTATATTTGACTTTTAGATTACTGATATCGAGGTTTTGCTGCTGAATACGGCGTAGCAATAAACTGGCTACAGACTGAGCTGATGGCTCGCTCGATTTTACTTGCGTATTAGCCTCAGCTTTTGTTTCTGTCTTAGCATCATGCTTGTCATCATCACGGTTAAAAATTTTGTCACCTATATCCTTTGCAAAACTGAACATTCCCATATTGTTGCTCCTTCGCTATTGTTATTAATACCTTATACATCTTTTATTTGCGCTATCGAGTATAGCAAACCCGATACCTTTGCATAGTAACGGTATGTTGAATAATGTTAAACCTCAAGTCTTATAAGTATTTTTTCTAAAGAACATAAAACATAAAAAAACCGCCTATCTAAAAGATAAGCGGCTAAATAGAGCATATTAGTTATAAAGCGATTATAGCTGAGCCTGTACATAATCAATTGCTTTTTGTACTGTAGTCAGTTCTGCTGAATCTTCATCTGGAATAGTAATACCAAAATCACTCTCAAACGACATGACTAGTTCAACTAAGTCTAACGAATCAGCACCTAAATCTTCCATAAATGCAGCATCGTTTTTGACATCTTCAACGTTCATACCTAGCTGTTCAGCTACCGCAGATTTTACTCTTAATTCAACATCATTACTCATATAGATCTCTCCCTTTTTGTCTATCATTTTTTAAAATTGGCAAAACATTATTTTGTATACTATCCAATAAGACCTCATAATGATACAAGGTTTTGGCCTAAAAGTATGCGCCATTGTAACACCATTTATTAGAGTTTACACTCGTTCACACAGTATTTTATTATCAGTGTGTAACAAAAGGAATAAGACTACATGTACATGCCGCCGTTGACTGGAATAACGGCACCAGTGATATAACTGGCCTCATCACTGGCCAAAAATGATACCGCAGCAGCAATGTCTTCTGGCTGACCTAAACGACTAATAGGTACGGCATCTAGCATAGAATTAAGCAGACGCTCATCAAGCTCATCAGTCATATCAGTCTCGATAAGACCTGGTGCCACACAATTAATAGTCACTTGACGCGAGCCGATTTCACGTGCCAGCGTTCGACTAAAGCCTTCAAGTCCTGCTTTGGTCGCCGCGTAATTAGACTGTCCAGCATTACCCATCTTTGCCACAACAGAGCTGATGTTAATAATACGGCCACGGCGCGCTTTCATCATACCGCGAATGGCGCGTTTACTCATACGATATACTGAAGACAGGTTGGTGTTGACGACATCGTCCCAATCTTCATCTTTCATACGCATAAGCAGGCCGTCTTTGGTGATACCAGCATTATTCACCAGAACCTGAACCGCGCCATAGACGCTTTCAATCTCTTCAAACAGTTTGTTTATTTGCTCAGTGTTGCGCACATCTAAAACTCGACCGATACCGCCTGTATCGTGTAGGTACTCGTCGATCAGCTCAGCGCCTTTTTCTGTAGTGGCCGTTCCGATGACAAAATGACCTTCCTTTGCAAAACGCTTGGCGACCGCTTTACCGATACCTCGGCTAGCCCCAGTCACTAATGTAATCGTACGGCTCATGATAATACCTCCATCAATTTATCAAGACGAGCAAGCTTGTCTGTAGGATAGCTTGTAATAGGCTCTGCCTGACGCTTGGCCAGATTACTTAGCACATTACCACTGCCGCATTCAATCACTATACCAATCTGTTTGTCTGACAGCTCTTGCATAGTCTGTGACCATAGTACAGGCTCACTTAACTGCTCTGTGAGCGCCTGCTTGATACCCAAAGCACTACTTTCAACACGAGCATGACGGTTTTGAATAACAGGAATAACCGCCTGTTCAAACTTTATATCCTCTAATGCTTTGGCAAGCGCACTGCTTGCAGGTTGCATAAGAGCACAATGCGACGGCACACTTACCTTTAGGGGTATGGCTTTTTTTCCAGTATTGTGCACTTTGTCTATGACCGCAGTGACTCCAACAGCGTTACCAGATATCACCACTTGACCTGGACTATTAAGATTAGCTGTGTCAACAATAGCGCCATCAACATGTTCGGTTACCTGTTCACACAGCGTCTCAACACGCGCGTCCTCAAGACCTAGTACGGCAGCCATAGCCGTATCGATACCAATTACAGCCTCCTGCATGAATTGACCACGCTGATGTACTAGCTTGACCGCGTCGGCAAAGCTAATAACCCCAGCAGCACACAGCGCACTATACTCCCCTAAAGAGTGTCCTGCTAAATAACACGGCGTCCTAATGGTCTTTTCTTGCAATATACGCCAAATAGCAATACTAGCTGTTAAAAGCGCTGGTTGTGTGTACTGCGTTTGGTTCAGTTGTTCTTCATCTTGACATATCGCCCATAGATCCTCACCAAGTACAGCGCTTGCTTCAGCAAAAGTATTTTTGATTTGAGGATAATGTTCGGCAAGCTCTGAGGTCATAGCAACCGTTTGTGAGCCCTGTCCCGGAAAAACAACTGCAATACGCACAGGTGGCGCCTTTGTTAAATCGGGTGCTACTGCCATACGATATATTCCTTGTATGATTGAATAATTCCCTAAGAGCGATATCTTATTCACGTTTTATTATTATAATCGGCCATACAAGCTACTTAGGGACCCATTATGCTGCCACATTCGATTAAAAACTAAATCTATAATACAAAGTAGTAGTATCTGAGGCTCTTAACTATGTGGCTCTTAACATAGTAAGCCTAAATGCCTCAAACTGTCAAAGAATAGACACTACCAAGGTCACCTAAATCCAGTAATAACAAAAAGCCAAGTGGACTCGCTTGCATAATATATGACAGCGAAACCACTTGGCTTTTATTAGCACGATACTTAAACGCTAGCTACCCTCTTAAACTAAACTAGAATGCTTATCATTGTAATGATAACCCTCTATAAATCAGTTTTGAGATAATCTAGTTGATACTAAGCATCTTGGCTGACTTTAAACAGCTGACGGCCACGGTAGAAACCATCTTTAGTCATGTGATGACGACGATGCTTTTCACCAGTAGTCGCATCTACGCTTAATTCAGCCACTTCCATGCGATGATGTGAACGACGCATGTCACGACGCGAACGGCTTTTACGACTTTTTTGAACAGCCATGATGTAGCTCCTATACTTAAGGGAATGAACTTAGAATTTGGTTTTTATCGATACAGAGTCAAGGCCATTAATAATAAGCTTAAACTAATGCATCGTTAAATCTGCAAGTTTGCTAGTTGCAATAGAGATGATTGAAACAAATAATCTGTTCTATCAGCTTTCTATACAAATAACGCAGTGTCAGAATGCAATAAACGGGATATTATACGCGTGTTTAACATATTAATAAAGCCCCGGTTTTGTATTGAGTTTTGGTAGGATGAAACTGTAAGAACTAAGGCGCGAGAGCCTATTACAGCTTACCTTTCAATGATGCAAGCGCTGCAAAAGGATTTTCGTTCTCTTCTTCTGGGATATTACCAACTTGAGAGGTCACCATTTCGCAATCGTCATGTTTTGGTGATAGCGGTGTTTTTAGTAGTATCTCATCTTCAATCAATTTTTTGAAAGGCAATAGGCGTTCTGGTGTCTGCTCTGTTACGATCTCATCTAACAGAAGATAATCTTGCTCATCATCGATCAAACTCTCTTGACTGTCATCGTCTAATAGCGCGATGTTGTAACTATCTGTCAAGTCCACAGCGACAGGCTGTAAACAACGCTGGCAAGTAAGCCATACGTTACCTGTCAGCTCAAAAGCTAAGTACAATACATTACTGCGCCGATACAACTTAGCATCCAGTCGTAGCTCTAGCTGTTCGTGCTCTGTCGCAAGTATCGCTTTGAGACGGTAAAAGGCATTAGGTGATACTGATCCTGACCATTCAAAACCCATATCCTCCCACTTATTCAATGAGATATTTTCAGATAATATGACTGACGGTGTCGCTTGAGTATCATTATTAGATACTATAGCTGAAGTGCTCGGCATACGCGGCCTCTCATATGTAAATGGTGTATAATATTGCTTGCCATACTAACGCAAAGCCTTATACGACGCTAGCGCTAGTATGTTACGAATTTTGCTACTTAATATCTATAGATAAGTCCCTAAAACTTTACTCATATACACTATCCTCTATGACTCTTCGCCCTACTCTTCCTGATTTTTCAGCTTTACTAAGCAATGACCACCTCATGTCGTTAATGTCTGAACTTGACTCATATATAGTCAACCACTGTCCTGAATTACATTCGATAAAAGACAATGATTATGTGTCCTGTATCGCAGATAAGTTAGATGACCCGTCTCTGTTGAAAACGCAACTGTGCCCTATTCAAGAAATAAAAAGCGTTGATGCTTTGCTTAGACTGTTCAATACCTTATTTGCTAAACAAAATGTGATGGTAGTGCGCAGTACTGGCGAGCCTGAGTATTTTGCCGCTACTTACAACAAACCAGCTCAAATTACATTTGCTCATGGATTTTTTGCTAGTGCCTTACATGAGATTAGTCACTGGTGCATCGCAGGTCAAGCACGTAGGCAAAGTAATGATTTTGGCTACTGGTACGCGCCAGATGGTCGCAATCATGTCCAGCAAGCCGCTTTTGAGCGTGTAGAGATCAAACCGCAGGCTCTAGAATGCTTATTTACCCTAGCTTGTCAAAGATCATTTAGCGTATCTGAGGATAATCTATTTGCTGACTTTGAAACCAGTGACAGCCGCTTTGCGCTCAATGTCTATGAGCAGGCTCTGAACTATATTAACAATCCTAATACCATACCGCGTGATGCCAAAGTATTGCTATGGGCATTGTTGTTAGAACGACAATACTAAATCACCAATCTGATATCAATCAACTAGACAGCTCAGTTCTACTAAAATCCGACTGTTTGTTATAAGTGTACTATCTTAAAAGCTTAGTACGGTTATTAACCGCATGACTCTACTATCTATACATAATCTCGAGCTATACTCATACAATATTCAAAATAAGACTACTCATTAAAACGATTTAGGAGCTTTCATGCAAACGCTATATATACATCCAGAAAACCCGCAACCTCGGCTCATTGAGCAAGCAGCAGATATGCTACGAAGTGATAAGCTAATCATATACCCTACTGATACCAGCTACGCCTTTGGCTGTCGACTTGGCGCCAAAGACGCTTTAGAGAAGCTCAAACTGATACGTGAGCTTGATGACAAACATCAATTTACTCTGTTATGTCGTGATTTGAGTGAAATTGCTAATTATGCTACAGTTGATAATCAACAATTTAAACAGTTAAAAGCACATACTCCAGCACCGATTACTTTTATATTAAACGCAACAAAAGACGTACCCAAAAAATTGTCCCATCCGAAAAAGAAAACTATAGGTATACGAGTACCGAGCAACCCCATCGCACAAGCACTTTTAGAAGCGATGGATGAACCCATTTTGACTAGCTCACTTATATTGCCCAATCGTGATGACATACTCGATGATCCGTTTGAAATCGAAGAATTATTAAGCAATCAAATTGATGGCCTGATCAACGCGGGTATCAAAACTACAATGCTAACTACTATCATCGATATGACCAGTAGCCAGCCTGAAATTATTAGACAAGGTGCAGCTGACGTCAGTACCCTGCTAATTTGAACATAGACCATAAAATTTAACGCAAAAAAAGCTCCAACAAATTGGAGCTTTTTTTATATTGCAATAAATAATTAAAATTAGTCACGATCAACCAATTCTACATAAGCCATTGGCGCGTTATCACCATCACGATGACCACACTTTACGATACGTAAGTAGCCACCTGGACGCGTTTGATAGCGTGGACCTAACGTACTAAATAGTTTACCTACCATAGTTTTACTACGCATACGGCTAAATGCTAAGCGGCGGTTAGCAACGCTATCTTCTTTTGCCAAAGTGATTAATGGCTCAGCGACGCGGCGTAGCTCTTTTGCTTTTGGCAACGTAGTTTTGATCAGCTCGTGCTCAAATAATGAGTTCGTCATATTTTGGAACATGGCTTTACGATGACTGCCGGTACGACCCAGCTTGACTCCACTCTTGCGATGGCGCATAGTCAAATATCCTTAAAGTTTAGCGGCTACGATAAGAAAAGCGATCATCAACACGTAAGTCAGCAGGTGGCCAGTTATCTAGGCGCATACCGAGCTCTAAATCTTTAGACGCTAGTACGTCCTTGATTTCCGTTAATGATTTCTTACCAAGATTTGGGGTTTTTAATAATTCAGTCTCTGAACGCTGTACCAAATCACCGATATAGTAAATGTTTTCAGCTTTTAAGCAGTTGGCTGAGCGAACCGTTAGTTCAAGGTCATCCACAGGGCGAAGTAGCACTGGATCAACCTCTTCTTTCTCTTTCACAGGCTCAGGCGCTTCTTCAGCTTCTAGATCAACAAAGATAGAAATCTGTTGCTGTAAAATAGTAGCAGCTTTACGAATTGCTTCTTCTGGATCGATAGTGCCGTTAGTCTCAAGCTCGATGATAAGACGATCAAGATCGGTACGCTGTTCTACACGAGCGTTCTCGACTTGATATGCAACACGTAGCACGGGACTAAAACTTGCATCAAGCTTTAGACGACCAATTGCTTTAGTGTCACCATCTTCACGGCGCTGATTTGCGGGCTCGTATCCACGACCCATGACCACACGTAGACGCATCTTAAGATGACCGCGTTCGCTCAGTGTACCTAGTACCAATTCTGGATTGATAATATCTACATTGTGCGGTAGTGCGATGTCTGCGGCAGTAATAGTGCCTGGACCTTGCTTGTCCAAGGTCAAAAATACTTCATTCTGATCATGAAGAGTAATTGCTAAGCCTTTCAAATTTAAAAGCAAATCAAGTACATCTTCTTGCAGGCCTTCAAGCGTAGAGTATTCATGGTCAACACCATCAATCTCGGCTTCGATAACCGCAGCACCAGGTAATGAAGATAATAAGATACGGCGTAAAGCATTCCCTAAGGTATGCCCAAAGCCGCGTTCTAACGGTTCGAGCGTGACTTTCGCAATCGTTTCGTTAACCGTATCCACATTAATGGCATTTGGTGTTAGAAACTCAGTTGCATTTAGCATCATAATGTCACCTCGATTGATTTAACAGGTTTTAAATGACATAACATATCCACTGAAAAAATCAGTAGATATGTTGAGGTGTCACTTATTTAGAATATAGCTCAACGATTAAGCTTTCGTTGATTTCAGCAGGGAGATCAATGCGATCAGGCGCTTTTTTGAACGTGCCTTGTAGTTTGCTGTGGTCAACATCTAGCCATTCTGGAATACCGCGCTGCGTGGCAAGCTCAATAGCATTTTTGATACGTAGCTGTTCGCGAGATTTCTCTTGAATAGCGATAACGTCGCCATCTTGCAATTGGATTGATGGAATGTTCACACGAACAAACTCATCACGACCTGCTTGTTTAAGCATAACGGTACGGTGGCTAACCAACTGACGCGCTTCAGCGCGAGTTGAGCCAAAGCCCATACGGTATACAACGTTATCGATACGGCTCTCAAGCATCGCTAGCAAGTTTTCACCGGTAGCGCCGCGCTTACGAGCAGCTTCTTTGTAGTAGTTTGCAAACTGGCGCTCTAATACACCATAGATACGCTTAACTTTCTGCTTTTCACGCAGCTGTAAAGCATATTCTGAGGTCTTATTACGGCTAACGCCATGTTGACCTGGTGGACGACCAGCTTTTTTAGTCTTGACGTCATAAGGCTTAACACCAGACTTAAGGCCTAGGTCAGTACCTTCACGACGTGATAATTTCAGTTTTGGTCCAATATAACGGGCCATGTTTATGTCTCCTATAAGCTTTCGTGATAAAAAGCTTCGTCTCTAATATTAGACGCGGCGCTTTTTCGGCGCACGGCAACCATTGTGTGGAATTGGGGTCACATCAGAGATGCTGTTCACTTTATAACCCAATGCACCTAGTGCTCTTACCGCAGACTCACGACCCGGTCCTGGTCCTTTGACCAAAACGTCGATATTCTTAACACCGTATTCCTGAGCCGCTTTACCTGCGACTTCAGCTGCAACCTGAGCTGCAAATGGTGTAGATTTACGTGAACCACGGAAGCCTTGTCCACCTGAGGTGGCCCAAGCCAGTGCATTACCTTGGCGATCGGTAATCGTTACAATGGTGTTATTAAAAGACGCATGGATGTGGGCAATGCCCTCCGATACTGAACGACGAGCCACTTTTTTGCGACTACGAGTGTCTTTAGCCATCTTTTAGCTTCCTAAGTTGATTATCTTTTGAGAGGGCGTGTCGGACCCTTACGAGTACGAGCGTTGTTCTTAGTGTTTTGACCTCTTACTGGTAAGTTACGACGATGGCGGATGCCACGGTAACAACCAAGATCGACCAAGCGCTTAATATTCATTGACACTTCACGACGAAGATCACCTTCGGTAGTGAAATTTGCAACCTGTGCACGGATAGCATCTAACTGTGTATCATCTAACTGACTAACTTTAGTAGTAGGGGCAATGCCAACTGCTTCTAAGATTTTCTGAGCAGTGGTACGACCTACACCAAAGATGTAAGTTAGTGAAATAACAGCATGCTTATTATCCGGAATGTTGACACCGGCAATACGAGCCATTTATTTCTCCATCAAAGAAAAACAGCTACTGTTTTGGTTAACAGTAAGTTGCTTCTCAAAATTGTTGCTGTTGATACCTGAATACTCAAACTAAGTGTCTATAGCTATCTTTTGACGAACATAAAACACGAAATTAAACAAATATAAAGGTATGAACTACGGCAAGTGGCGGATGATATCGCATTCACCACTTTTTTTCAAGTATTAATTAGATTAAGAACGAAATGGACTTAGTCTATCAACCTTGACGTTGCTTGTGACGTGGTTCTGCGGTACATATAATATGTACACGACCTTTGCGGCGAACTACTTTACAGCTACCACAAATCTTTTTAACTGATGCTTGAACTTTCATCGCATTCTCCTTGAAATATCGTACCGCTCATTTAAGGCTGAGTGGGCGATTGAATTAATGTTTGATCGTGGTATTGATGGGTCATCAAATGCGCTTGAATCTGCGAGATGAAATCCATTACCACTACTACCATAATCAAAAGCGATGTACCGCCTAGATTAAATGGCACACCAAAACCTGACTGGATAACCATAGGCATTAAACAAATAACTGTCATATACATAGCGCCAATGAAAGTCAATCGGTTTAATACATGATCTAGATAACGCTGAGTTTGTTGTCCGGGACGAATACCTGGTATATACGCACCACTTCGTTTGAGGTTTTCAGCGACTTCACGTGGACTAAAGACCAATGCGGTATAAAAATAGCAGAAGAAAATAATCATCGCACCAAACAGTACTAAATATAGCGGTTGTCCAGGAGACAACACCAGTGCCATATTTTGTAGTATCTTTTGCACAAAAGTAGGATCTGTCGAATGACCAACCCACTGACCCAAACTTGCTGGGAACAACAATAGCGAACTTGCAAAAATAGCGGGAATAACGCCCGCCATATTTATTTTTAGTGGCAGATGAGACTGCTGCTGAGCATAAATTTTGCGACCTTGCTGCTGCTTTTGTGCGTAGTTAACAGGGACTTGACGCTGAGCACGTTCGATATAAACGATACCTGCTGTGACTGCGACGCCCAGAATAACAAAGATAAAAAGTACAATCAGGTTCATCTGACCCTGATTGACCTGTTCGATAGATTGTGAAATCATGCCTGGCGTACCAGCAACGATACTAGCAAAAATAAGCATTGAGATGCCATTGCCAACACCGCGTTCAGTAATCTGCTCACCGAGCCACATCAAGAACATAGCGCCTGCGACTAATGAAGTCACCGCAGGTATGTAAAAGGTAAGGCCGCTAGATAGAGTCAGATTCTGGCTAATAAGACCTGCACACATTCCTAAAGACTGTACTAGAGCTAACGCAAGGGTTCCCTGACGGGTATACTTGTTTAACTTTCGCCGTCCAGCTTCACCGTCTTTTTTTAGCGCTTCAAGCGACGGTACAACCGCTGACATCATCTGTACAATAATAGAAGCTGAGATGTAGGGCATAATGCCGAGCGCCATAATTGACATGCGCTCAAGGGCACCACCTGAAAACATATTAAACATGCTCAAAATGGTGTTTTCATTACGCGAGAACAAATCCGCTAAATTGACAGGATTAATACCAGGAACAGGAATGTGAGATCCCAAACGGTAAACAATCAAAGCCCCGATCAAAAATAGTAAACGCGTCCATAGTTCATCATACTTACGTATGAAAGCAAGTGGATTTAGCGGTATACCAGTCGACGACATTGATTGTTTTGACACGTTACTACTCCTCGATGCTACCACCAGCAGCTTCGATAGCAAGCTTGGCGCCTTTAGTCACTTTGATACCTTTAAAGGTAAAAGCTTTAGTGACTTCACCTGATAACATCACACGTGCACGTTTCATATCATGACGAACAAGATTAGCCGCCTTTAACGTAGCTAAGCTGACAACATCACCATCGATTTTATTAAGTTCAGACAAACGGACTTCAGCAGTCGTCATCGCCATTTTACTCGTAAAACCAAACTTTGGTAAACGACGGTACAAAGGCATCTGACCACCCTCAAATCCTGAGCGTATGCTAGAACCTGAACGTGATTTTTGACCCTTTACACCGCGACCACCTGTTTTACCAAGACCTGAACCGATACCACGACCACGGCGCTGTGCAGTTTTCTTTGCACCAACACCTGGTGATAATTCATTTAATCTAAGTCCCATTACGCTTCCTCCACTTTTACCATGTAGTTAACGCGATTGACCATACCACGAGTTGATGGTGTATCTTCAACTTCGACCGTATGATTAATGCGGCGTAAACCCAATCCTTTCAAGCTAGCTTTGTGGCTCTTGAGGCGATGGGCACCTGATTTTAATTGAGTGACTTTCATTGTTTTCATCGTAACTCACCTAGTCTAAGTTAGCCCAAAATTTCGTCTACAGATTTACCACGTTTTGCTGCCATCTTCTCTGGAGTCGACATATCGCGTAGACCATTAAAGGTTGCGCGAACGACGTTAGCAGTATTGGTAGAACCATAACATTTAGTTAAAACATCTTTGACACCAGCAACTTCTAATACCGCACGCATAGCGCCACCAGCAATAACGCCAGTACCTTCAGATGCAGGTTGCATATAGACTTTACTAGCACCATGACGTGCTTTGATCGGATGATACAAAGTGGCTTCGTTCAGCTCAACTGTGATCATATTACGCTTAGCAGCTTCTAGTGCTTTTTGGATAGCGGCTGGAACTTCGCGTGCTTTACCACGACCAAATCCAACACGACCATTACCATCGCCAACTACAGTAAGTGCGGTGAAAGAGAAAATACGACCACCTTTAACCACTTTTGCAACGCGATCAACGGTAACTAGGCGCTCTACTAAGCCATCGCTTTGTTCATTTTTATCATTTCTATCGTTTCTAGCCATGATTAAAACTCCAATCCATTTTCGCGAGCAGCTTCAGCTAAAGCTTTTACTCGACCATGATATTTGAAACCACTACGATCAAAAGCAACTTTAGTAATACCAGCTGCTTTTGCACGTTCTGCGATCATTTGGCCTACAGATGTCGCTGCATCAACGTTACCAGTTGCGCTTGAACGCAAACTGCCATCTAAGGTAGATGCCTGAGCGATCACTTCACCACCATTTGGAGAGATAATCTGGGCATACATGTGCTTTGGCGTGCGAGTAACCGATAGACGATGAACGCCCAAAAATCGGATATGTGCACGGGTTTTCTTAGCTCGACGCAGACGAGCTGCTTTTTTATCAAACATTTCAACTCACCTTATTTTTTCTTGGCTTCTTTGCGAATCACGTGCTCATCACTATAACGAATACCTTTACCTTTGTAAGGCTCAGGTGGACGGAAAGCGCGAATGTTTGCCGCGGCTTGACCAAGCTGCTGCTTATTGTTTGATTTTAAAACAATTTCAGTTTGCGTTGGCGTTTCAGCTGACACACTTTCTGGCAACGTGTATTCTACTGGATGTGAGTAACCGACGTTTAAGGTTACTTTATCGTTAGTAGCTTGAGCACGATAACCAACACCGATCAATTGAAGGCGTTTCTCGAACCCTTCAGTGACGCCCTTAACATGGTTGTTAAGTAAGGCGCGGACGGTGCCAGTATGCATCATGGCTTCTTTTGAGTCGACTGTAGGTGAGAGAATGATAGCATCATCTTCCTGTTTCAGCTCGACCAATTCATGCAGGTGTAAAGACAAAGTACCGTTCTTGCCTTTCACTTCGACCTGCCGATCGTTCAAAGTAACACTAACGCCATTCGGCAAGGTTACTGGGGCTTTAGCCACACGAGACATAGGAATATTCCTTAAAAAATTAATAACTTTTGTTAGCCTACTACCATCCAGACTCATATTGTAATGAATTAAGATAATAGCGAAAAAACTAACAGGCTAAAAAGCGTGTTAGTTTAGCATAGTTGACCCTACTAAGCACTCATCATTTTATGAGAATTTTGGGAGTTAGTAATAGCAACAAGCTGATTATTGAGTGTATCAATGAATCAGCTTGTTGAGGTACAAATAGACTTGTTCGTTGAGATAATAGAATAGTAATTAAATAAAAAATCAAGACTCTAATATCAAAGTTGTAGTTTAAGCTACAAAAGCAACGATTTCACCACCGATACCAGCAGCGCGCGCAGCACGATCACTCATGATCCCTTGACTGGTTGATACAATGGCAACACCCATACCTTGTTTTACAGTAGGAATGTTGTCTTTACCGCGATGCTGGCGCAGACCAGGACGGCTAAAACGTTGAATGGTTTCGATGACAGGCTTGCCTTCGAAATACTTCAATTCAATAGACAACGTCGCCTTATTGTTATCTTGTTGGGTAACTGTTGCGTTTGCTACGTAACCTTCGTTAACTAATAAGTCAGCGATTGATTTGCGTAGCTTTGAGCTTGGCATTGCAACCGATACTTTGTTCGCCATTTGCGCGTTACGTATACGGGTTAGCATGTCAGCTACAGTATCTTGCATACTCATGTCATTACTCCTTACCAGCTTGCTTTACGAACACCAGGTACATCACCTTGCATGACACGCTCACGCAACATATTGCGCGACAAGCCAAACTTACGGTAGTAACCATGAGGACGACCTGTGATAGCGCAGCGATTACGTAGGCGTACTGGTGATGCGTTACGTGGTAGAGATTGTAGCTCTAACATAGCATCCATACGCTCTTCGTCACTTGCATTGATATCACTGATGGTCTCTTTGAGCTTAATACGCTTCTCAGCATACTTAGCAACCATTTTTTCGCGTTTTAGTTCGCGATTAATCATGCTCTTCTTTGCCATAACGTCTTTACCTTATTTAAATGGGAAGCCGAATGCTTTAAGCAGCGCACGACCTTCTTCATCTGAAATTGCTGACGTGGTAATCGTTACATCCATACCGCGGATACGATCAATTTTATCGAAATCTACTTCAGGGAATACGATCTGCTCTTTGATACCCAAAGAGTAGTTACCACGTCCATCAAAGGCTTTAGCAGAAAAACCGCGAAAGTCACGAATACGAGGAATCGCAATAGCAATGAGACGATCTAAAAATTCGTACATCTGCTCACCGCGAAGGGTTACTTTACAGCCAATTGGCCACTCTTCACGAATCTTAAAGCCAGCAACTGACTTACGAGCTTTAGTAACAACAGGCTGTTGACCGGCAATTGCAATCATATCGGCTACCGCACCTTCAAGTAATTTCTTATCTTGAGATGCGCCGCCCACACCCATATTAAGTGTGATCTTAGTGATTTTTGGTACTTGCATCACGTTAGCCAAACCAAGTTCTTCTTTGATCTGTTGCTTTAGTTCTTCGTTATATAAAGTCTTTAATCTTGCCATTACTATTACACCCTTAGTGTCTTACGCAGTCGCCACAACTTCACCATTTGAACGATAGACACGTTGTTTAACGCCGTCATCATTCGTCTGGTAAGTAATACGGTCTGCTTTTTGGGTTTGCGCATTTAATATTGCGACATTTGAGATATGTAAAAAAGCTTCTTGCTTTAAGATACCGCCTTCAACGCCAGTCGCCTGATTGGGCTTCTGGTGCTTAATGACAATATTAATGCCTTCAACTTTGATACGATCGTTTTTTACAGCTTGAACAGTGCCTTGTTTGCCTTTATCTTTACCAGCAATAACAATAACTGTGTCGCCTTTTCGTAATTTAGCCATGGGTTACCTCACAATACTTCTGGTGCTAGGGATACAATTTTCATAAACTGATCACCACGTAGTTCACGAGTTACCGGTCCAAAAATACGAGTTGCAATCGGTGCTTTGTTTTGATTGAGCAATACCGCAGCATTGTCATCAAAACGAATGACCGAACCATCAGGGCGACGAACGCCTTTTTTGGTGCGTACAACTACCGCATTCATCACATCGCCTTTTTTAACACGACCGCGAGGAATGGCTTCTTTAACCGTAATCTTGATAATATCGCCGACAGATGCGTAACGACGATGAGAACCACCCAGTACTTTAATGCACTGAACTCGTCTTGCACCGCTATTGTCTGCAACTTCCAGCATAGATTCAACCTGAATCATAGCGTTACTCCACAGGTATGAGCAATAAAAACCAGTTGCTGCCGCTAACACAGAATGAGTAGACGGCATTTTAATATAAATATCGCCTTACTCATAAGTGAGTGATTACGGCGAGCGCAATCAGCACCCTTAAAAAGGCGGGTATTTTAACAGCTTCTGATTTCTTATGCAATTTACTTAGATTTTTTCTACTTTTTCAACCACATCAACTAGAGTCCAAGACTTAGTTTTTGAGATTGGACGTGTCTCTTTGATGCGAACAAGATCGCCTTGTTGGCATACATTGTCTTCGTCATGGGCTTTGATTTTGGTAGAACGACGAAGCTGTTTGCCATACAAAGGATGACGAACCAGACGCTCAATCAAAACTGTGATGGACTTATCCATCTTGTCGCTGACAACTCGTCCTGTCAATACGCTAGCATTAGTGGCTGTTTGATTGTTTTCGCTCATGAGTCGCCTCGTTGTTTCTCGTTGATCAAAGTCTGAATCTGAGCAATCGTGCGACGATTGCCTCTGACTTCATGGGTATTCCCCAACTGACCGGTTGCTTTAGCCATACGAATACGGAAAGCATCTAGTTGCTTTTCATCAAGTAACTGGGTCAGCTCTTCTGATGATTTATCACGTAGTTCACTGATCTTCATTACATTATCGTCCGCTTAACAATGGTAGTTTTAAAGGGCAGTTTGGCTGCTGCAAGCGTTAAGGCTTCGCGAGCAAGCTCTTCTGAGACCCCTTCGATTTCATATAGCACTTTACCAGGTTTGACTTCGCATACCCAATATTCAACAGGGCCTTTACCTTTACCCATACGTACTTCGAGTGGTTTATTGGTAATAGGTTTGTCTGGAAATACGCGAATCCAAATCTTACCACCACGTTTAATTTTACGTGTAATGGTACGACGTGCCGCTTCAATTTGACGAGCCGTCATACGACCACGCGTCAAAGATTTTAGACCAATTTGTCCGAATGCAACGGTGCTTCCACGATGAGCGAGCCCTGTGTTACGACCTTTGTGCATTTTGCGAAACTTGGTACGTTTTGGCTGTAACATAGTTTACCCTCTGTCTGAGTTTCGACGGTTTCCACCACGGCCACGGCGTTTTGGCGCACGAGGCTCTTCTTTGACGGGATTATAAACACTGTTCATACCGTCAAGGATTTCTCCGCGGAAGATCCAAACTTTCACACCGATGGTGCCGTAAGTTGTCTCTGCACGTACTGATGCATAGTCAATATCAGCGCGTAGAGTATGTAATGGTACGCGACCTTCACGATACCATTCTGTACGAGCGATCTCAGCACCGCCGAGACGGCCAGACAACTCAACTTTGATACCTTTGGCACCAGAACGCATACTGTTTTGTACCGCGCGTTTCATCGCACGACGAAACATAACACGGCGCTCAAGCTGACTGCTAATACCATCAGCGACTAAGCGTGCATCAAGATCAGGAGACGTGATTTCTTCGATATTGACCTGAGCAGGTACGCCCATAATTTTGGTCAACTCTTTTTGAAGTCTTTCGATATCTTCGCCTTTTTTACCGATAACAATACCAGGACGCGCAGTGGCGATGGTAATCTTAGCAGCGCCAGTAGGACGCTCGATCACAATGTTACTGATCATAGCATTATCTAGCTTTTTACGTAGATATTCACGAACTTGAATGTCATTGATTAGGTATTCTGAGTACTGTTTAGGATCAGCATACCAGTTTGCATTATGCTTTTTGACAACACCAAGACGAATTCCGATTGGATGTACTTTTTGACCCATAACTTATTCTCCTACCTTTATAGTGATGTGACAGGTACGCTTGCTGATACGATCAGCGCGACCTTTTGCACGTGGTAGGATACGTTTTAGCGTAATGCCTTCATCAACGTAGATAGTGGCAACTTTTAGGTCATCAATATCTAGGCCATGATTATGTTCGGCATTGGCGATAGCTGAGTTAAGACATTTCTTAACAAAGACAGCGCCTTTTTTATTGCTATACGTTAGGATATCCAAAGCACGCTCAATGGGCTTGCCACGAACTTCATCAGCAACGAGTCTAACTTTTTGTGCCGAGATGGCGGCACCGCGTAATTTTGCAGTTACTTCCATGGTAAGCACCTTATCTCTTAGCTTTTCTGTCAATGCCGTGACCACGATATGTACGAGTCGGGGCAAATTCACCTAGTTTATGACCAACCATCTGCTCGCTGATAATGACAGGTACGTGAGTACGACCATTATGAACAGATAAAGTTAGGCCAACCATTTGTGGCAAAATCATCGAGCGGCGCGACCAAGTTTTAATGGGTTTGCGTGAGTTAGCTTCAATTGCAGCTTCAACTTTGGCAAACAAATGCGCGTCTATGAATGGACCTTTTTTCAATGAACGAGGCATGAAATTCTTCCTTTATTTCTTCTTGGCGCGACGGCGGATGATCATATTGTCAGTACGCTTGTTGCTACGTGTTTTAAGTCCTTTAGACTTCTGACCCCAAGGGCTGGTTGGATGGCGACCTTTATTACGACCTTCACCACCACCGTGCGGGTGATCAACAGGGTTCATCGCGACACCACGTACTGATGGGCGGATACCGCGCCAACGTGATGCACCAGCTTTACCAAGTGATTTCAAGTTGTTTTCGGTATTAGATACTTCACCGATAACTGCGCGGCAATTAACGTGCACACGGCGAGTCTCGCCTGAACGCATACGAAGAATTGCATAGATACCATCACGGCCTAGTAGCTGTACGCTTGCACCCGCAGAACGAGCCATCTGTGCGCCTTTACCGATTTTAAGCTCGATATTATGGATCACAGTACCCAAAGGGATGTTTTTAAGCGGTAAACAGTTACCTGGACGAATAGGTGACGTTTCACCTGACATCACAGTATCACCAACAGCTTGTTTTTTGGCAGCAATGATATAACGACGTTCGCCATCAGCGTACTTAAGTAAGGCAATATGAGCAGTACGGTTAGGATCGTATTCAATACGTTCGACCGTGGCTGGAATATTGTCTTTAGTACGTTTAAAGTCGATGATACGATAATGCTGTTTATGACCACCGCCGATGTGACGAGTAGTAATACGACCATTATTATTACGACCACCTGACTTACTTTTTGATTCTAGGAGCGGTGCATACGGACGACCTTTGTAAAGGTGTGGATGCACTACTTTTTCAACAAAACGACGGCCGGGTGATGTTGGCTTTGCTTTTACGATAGGCATGAGTGTAATCCTTATTCGTTGTTCGCTGTTTCACTAGTAGAGTCAGCTGCGCTTGCAACCTCTTCACCAGCATCAGCCATTTGTACATCTTGACCAGCTTTTAAGGTAACATAGGCTTTTTTGTAGTCATTACGACGGCCGATGCTTTTACCAAAACGCTTCGTCTTACCTTTAACATTTAAAGTGTTTACTTTAGTAACTTCAACACCTTCAAACATGAGCTCAACTGCTTTTTTGACTTCTAGCTTAGTAGCATTAGAATCAATTTTGAATACTTGTACACCAAGTGAGTCGCCGAGCATCTGAGATTTTTCTGAGAAGACAGGTCCTCTTAGGATCTGATAAAGTCTTGCGTTATTCATGCTAGTGCTTCCTCAAATTGTTTCGCAGCTTCAACTGACATGATCACTTTATCAAAGGCGATCAAGCTCACTGGATCCACTTCAGATGTACCAAGTACATTGACATGTGGAATGTTGCGAGCAGCTAAGTATAGATTTTCGTCAATGTCTGTTGTGACGATAAGGGCACGAGGTGCGCCTAAATCATTTAACTTAGCAATCAGCTCTTTGGTCTTAGGTGCAGAAACACTTATCTCTTCTACTAAGATTAGACGCTCTTGACGTACTAATTCAGCAAGAATGCACTGCATAGCACCGCGATACATCTTGCGGTTGACTTTCTGTGACCAGTCTTGTGGTTTGGCCGCAAATGTACGTCCGCCCCCACGCCAGATTGGGCTACGAATAGAGCCTGCACGAGCGCGACCAGTACCTTTTTGGCGCCATGGCTTAATGCCACCACCAGAAACTTCGGCACGGGTTTTTTGTGCACGTGTACCCTGGCGACCACCTGCTAGGTAAGCAGTGACGACTTGATGCACTAATGCTTCGTTGAATTCACGACCAAACGCTGTGTCAGAAAGCTCAACCGCCGCACCTGTAACTGTTTTTAAATCCACGTTAATCCCCTTGCTTAGGCTTTGATTGACGGACGCACGATGACATCGCCACCGGTAGCACCAGGGATTGCACCCTTGATGACCAACAATCCTTTTTCGGCATCAACCGAGACCACTTCTAAGCCTTGAACCGTAACACGTTTGTTACCCATCTGGCCTGCCATTTTCTTACCTTTAAATACTTTACCCGGTGACTGGTTTTGACCAGTTGAACCATGAGCACGGTGAGAAACAGAGTTACCATGAGTCGCATCTTGCATGCTAAAGTTGTGACGCTTGACTGGACCTTGAAAGCCTTTACCTTTGCTTTGTCCTGTGACATCTACCATCTGACCTACTTCAAACAAGTCAGCTAAGATCTCACCGCCAATTTCGCGACCTTCAAGATCACCATCATTAGCACGAAATTCCCAAACACCGCGGCCTGCTTTTACGCCAGCTTTGGCGAAGTGACCTTTTTGAGCTGCGGTTACGCGGCTGTCACGACGAGTGCCTGTGGTGATTTGGATGGCTTGATAACCATCTGTATCTGTGTTTTTTACTTGAGTAATGCGGTTTGCATCGACCTCAATCACGGTTACAGGGGTAGACGCACCTGCTTCAGTGAAGACACGGGTCATGCCGCATTTTTTACCGACTAAACCGATCGCCATTTTAAACCTCTTTATATCTTATTAATGGGTTGGGTGTGTGTTAGCCCAAAGCAATTTGAACGTCAACACCCGCCGCTAGATCTAACTTCATCAGCGCATCCACTGTTTTGTCAGTAGGCTGAACAATGTCAACCATGCGCTTGTGAGTACGAATCTCGTACTGATCACGCGCGTCTTTGTTGACGTGTGGTGAGGTTAAAACGTCGAAGCGCTCAATGCGAGTCGGCAACGGTACAGGACCACAAACTTGCGCACCGGTGCGCTTTGCTGTATCGACAATCTCTTGCGCCGACTGATCAATCAGACGATGGTCAAAAGATTTGAGTCTAATACGGATTCTCTGGTTAGCCATGCCAGCAAGCTCCTAATATATGTTTTAATCATTCTTGCAAAACAAGGTGATGACCAAAAGCCGTTTAAATAAATATTCACTCAAGATTGCTATCTGTTTTTATTAAAACCGAAAACTACCAAAAGCAAAATAGTTTAAAGCCCAACCGAATCTCCTATTAATATGGAAATCAGTAAAGGCATATGAAATAGTGCTAGAAACGATGCTCTAGCTGTCATAGCGCCAGCAACTTGCTAAGCTGCGCTCTTATAATTCAGTGGTGTGTATTATACATAGTATATAAGTTATTGCAAGGAGAATATAAGTATTACAATCAGTTTTGTGTTTGAAGACGACTACAAATTACCATCTCACACTGAGTATTAACCACCATGAAGTGATTTTTGTGCACTTGTATACTATAAATAAAATGTGCTTTGCTAATCAAGAACGATATCGTACTGCTCTTGATTGTACAGGTTTTCAACTTCAAAGGTAATCACTCGTCCAAGCAGATACTCAAGCTCTGCCACCGTATCAGCCTCTGAGGTTAATAGCAAATCTATAACTGCGGCGTGAGCGACTACCGTGAACTTCTTTGGCGAGTTATAAGTTCGTGCGCAGCGCATAATCTCTCGAAAAATCTCAAAACAGACTGTCTCAGCTGTTTTAACAAAGCCGCGACCTTGGCAGGTAGAACAAGGTTCACATAGTTGCTGTCCTAACGACTCGCGAGTACGTTTACGAGTCATCTCAACTAAGCCAAGTTCGCTAACTTGAGTAATATTTGTCTTCGCATAATCTTGCGCAAGCTTGGACTGTAAGCTTTCAAGCACATCGTCTTTGTGCTCTTGCTCTAACATATCGATAAAGTCGAGAATGATAATGCCGCCTAAATTGCGCAGCCGCAGTTGACGCGCGATAGCATGAGTCGCCTCAAGGTTGGTTTTATATACCGTATCCTCAAGAGAGCGTCCACCGACGAACGAGCCTGTGTTGACATCGATAGTCGTCATCGCTTCGGTCTGATCAATAATCAGATAACCGCCTGATTTGAGATCAACACGGCGTTTAAGCGCATCTCGCAAGTCGTCTTCGACGCGGTGTACATCAAATAGCGCCTGCTCTGCCGTATAGTGGATAATACGGTCATAGATGAAAGGTACGAAGGATTTGGCAAAATGCCGTACTTGCTCATATATCTGTACATTATCGACTATGACCTTTTCGGTATCGGTATGCACTAAATCGCGAATAGCACGTATCGGTAGTGATAGCTCCTGATAAATCAGCTCTGAGCTTTGATGCTGTGTGGACTCTTTATGACGCGCGCAAATAGTACGCCACAACTGCACTAAATAGTAGATATCCTCTTCAAGTTTATCAACAGGCACGCGCTCAGCGGCAGTACGAGCGATTAATCCGCCTTTTAGATTGACCGTTTGCATCAAGGAGGTCAGTTCAGTCTTTAGTCGGCTGCGCTCATCTATACCATCAATACGCTGTGAGATACCGATATGATCGCTTGATGGTAAATATACTAAATATCGTGAGGGCAAAGAGATATTAGTCGTTAAGCGCGCGCCTTTACTCCCTAGCTGATCTTTGGTCACTTGCACAAGGATACGCTGACTTTCGTGCAAGCGATGCTGAATAAGTACCTTGGTAGAGGCTGGCGTGATATCTTTGCTGCGGGCACTCACCACTGGCGGCGACATGGCTAAACTGTCTGCAGCTATAGTCGCTCTATTTTTGGTGGTATCTGTTAGCGTTCCACTATCATTAGCGGTTTTACCATTAGCCGTTGTATTGTCAGCGGTGTCTTTGATAGGCTCGCCAGCTGATTTTTTTGGATTAGTTGACGGCAAACGCTGCATATCATTGACATGCAAAAACGCCGTACGCGACTGGCCGATATCGATAAAGGCAGCTTGCATCCCGGGCAGTACGCGTACCACCGTACCTAGATAGATATTGCCAACTAAGCCAAGCTTATGGTGACGCTCAATATAGATCTCACCCAGTATTCCACTATCTAAAACTGCTACGCGCGATTCCATGGGACTGATATTGATTAGCAGCTCTTCTGACATAACCTCTGTTCTCTTCATTTAATAAATAACGAAATATGCTTTAGTATAAGTCGTAGTGTAGCAAATGCCGCTACCCCTTGCCCACGACCTACGTATCATTATGTGCGCGCCTGCGGTCAGTCCGCTTTTGAATTTTTTATGGTATTAATTAAAGATAGCGTTTGCGCTAGTGGTAAGCCGACGACATTGGTATAACTCCCATTAATATGAGTGACCCAAGCAGCAGCCAGTCCTTGGATACCATAAGCGCCCGCTTTGTCAGCAGGCTCACCGCTGTCCCAATACTTGCTCATCATATCAAGAGTCAGTGGAACGAACGTCACTTCAGTGCGTTCTGTAATCCGATCGACAGTGACTGTATCGACATACATCTGATTTGAATCAGTTTGAGAGTTTTTTGATAACGACAAATGTGTCGCTTGAACGCAAGTCCAAACCTCATGAGTATTGTCAGACATCTGCTGCCACATATCATAGGCATGTGTACGATCTGTTGGCTTGACAAGTACCGTCAGACCATCGGGTAATACACCAATGGTATCAGCAGTAAGAATAATCAAATCGCTAGGCAAGGCGCTACAATCGCTAGCATCGGCACGTACTTTTGCGATTGCAGCTTGCGCTTTAGTAGCTACCATGCGCTCGATATAAGCCGATGGTAACTCGTTATCTTGCGGTGCCTCATCAATGTCGACACTCATAACGGTAAAATCCAAGGAGACACTATCTAGTAGTTCACGGCGACGCGGCGATCCTGAAGCTAAAATGATATTCATCACTGCTCTCTTGTATTCATGTGATAAGTTTTAATGTGATAAATTGATAATAAGAGTATTGAACGAATACAACCTAACGAGCAAATTTGCGTAGTACAAAAAGTACTAATGGCCAGCTCAAGATACTCATAAGTAGAGACAGTCCAGATTGAGCGACGAACACACCTTGGGTAAACATCTGTAATAGCCATACGTTCAACTGAAATACAATAAGCGCTGCTGAGGCCAGTAACCAAGCACTACTCGTTCTCAGCTCTTTGAGGTAAATACTACCAACCTTAATAAAAAAGGCGACGACGACAGCGGCAAAGGCTTGCTGGCCTAGACGTGTATCCATGAGCAAGTCTGCAATGATGCCAATTACAAAAGCGCTGAAGACCCCTATGTACCGCGGCTGAAAGAGCAACCAGAATATGAGTACCATGACCATAATCATAGGTCGTAAGGTTGCCATACTTGAGTTGAGAGGATAGACATTGAGTGAAGAGGCGACGACGAAACTTATAACTATTGCCAATAACAAAAGTCCAGTTGGTTGTCCAGAATCGGAATACGCCATAGAAGCTTACCTAAACCACTTATTAAAACGCTACTTATTGAAAAGCTACTTGTAAAATAATCACTTATTAGATAGTCGTTTCTTAAACCATAACGGCTCAAATCGGCTATCAATCGAAACGGTTGCCTGAGTCTTTAATTAGTGTTGGTAGTTGTCAGTGCAGTCTTTGTCGTTGCCGTATCACTATTACCATCGTCTAAATTATCACTTTCAGTACTGTTACTTGTGTCAGTGTTCGTATTCGCACTAGCTATGTTTCCAGTCTGCGGTAATGGGAAAGACTCTGTCATCTTGTCTTGTAAAATCAGCACGTAGGCATTGTCAACGAAGTTGGCGGCAGGGGTCACCTCGATAGTTCTAAAGTTGTCGGCCTGCGTGTCTTTGATGATGGTGATGCGCCCTACTCGGTACCCTGCTGGAATCCGTCCCCCAAGCCTGAGGAGACTAGCTCATCACCCACGCGAACATCGGAGGTTTTGAACACGTAATTTAGATGTAGTGAGGTCGGTATGCCTTTGCCTGTAACGATAGCACGCTGACCGGTACGCTTGATCGTGACGGCAACAGACTGCTGCTCATCAGTAATCAACAACAAGCGACTAGTATTGGGATAAACATTGATAATTTGACCTAAGATGCCGTCTTCATCGATAACGGTTTGCCCCACTTGTACGCCGTCTTGCTTGCCTTTATTCAACACTACAATTTGCTTGAGTAAATTGGTATCGGTACCGATGACTTGCGCTAGATTGAGCTCAAATTGCTCAGGCTTGGTCGTTGACAAAATACCTTGCAAGCGAGCATTTTGCGCCAAGATATAGTCTTGCTGCTGTAGTTTGGCCTGCGCATGTAGTAGTTGTGATTTGAGCTGCACGTTTTCGCGGCGCAGCACCTCTTTTGACTGCGTACGACCTGAAACCCAATGCACCGCATAACTGGGTAGTAATGATAGCTCGTAGATAGGTTGCATCGCTGCATGACTGGTATTACGTATAGGGCTGAACCATTCTGGATTTTTGCTATCAAACCACATCAATATCAAGGCTACGATCAACACAATCGCAGTGATACGTAGTGATAGAGGTTGACGGGCAAAAATACTTGGGGTCATAGGGAGTCTAATATCAAATATTTGAAGCAGGGTTAATGGCATTAAAGGCAGCACAGCAGGCTACCTTTAATAAATAATGACGCGGTGCAAGCTATAAATCTTTATACAAAGATCATATTCAAGCTTTTATTGTTGATAAACTCAAGCGCTATACCGCCGCCGCGACTCACGCAAGTCAACGGATCTTCTGCTACAGTGACTGGTAGACCTGTCTCTCTTGAGATCAGCTTATCTAAGTCACGTAGCAAAGCGCCGCCACCGGTCAACACAATACCGCGTTCAGCGATGTCAGATGACAGCTCTGGCGGGGTTTGCTCTAGGGCCGCTTTTACCGCACTGACAATACCGCTCAAGGGATCGCTTAAGGCCTTTTGGACCTCTTCTGAATTGACCGTAAAGGTCTTGGGCACACCCTCTGCCATACTGCGTCCGCGCACTTCTACTTCTAGTTGGCTGTCTTCGTTGAGCGCTGAGCCGACTTCTTGCTTAATACGCTCAGCAGTCGTCTCACCAATGACGCAGCCGTGAGTACGGCGTACGTGGGTAATGATGGCCTCGTCGAACATATCGCCGCCGATGCGAATAGACTCAGCATAGACGCAGCCTGAGAGCGCGATGACCGCAATCTCTGTCGTACCGCCGCCGACATCAACGACCATAGAGCCGCTTGCTTCGTGGACAGGCATGCCAGCACCAATTGCAGCAGCCATAGGTTCCTCTAACAAGAGCACTTTGCTAGCACCCGCTGATGAGACTGCTTCGCGAATAGCTTTGCGCTCTACCAAAGTAGATTTGCAAGGCACACAAACCACAACATTAGGCTGCGCCATAAAGCGCTTGGCCTTTACTTTAGCAATAAAATGCTTGAGCATCTTTTGCGTCACTTCAAAATCAGCGATCACACCGTCTTTTAGCGGGCGAATAGCGGTGATATTGGCAGGTGTACGACCTAGCATCTGCTTGGCATCAAGCCCAACAGCCGCTACAGTAGGATTTTGCGTGCGGTTACTTCGCAGTGCAACGACGGTTGGCTCGTTGAGCACAACGCCTTTACCAGGAATAAAAATTAAGGTGTTCGCAGTACCGAGATCGATTGCGATATTATTTGATAAAAATCCAAACAGGTTCATGACTAATATATCCAGCGTCTTGCGATGAGGCGAATGAGAAGCTAAGTCGTTCTTATTAGCCTTGATTAAGGAGTTGTAGCCCCTTTGATGTCCAATACCCTCTTCAATATTGAGGGCTTGTAAGCCTAATAGATCGAACCTAAACAACAAAAATTTAATTGGACTAAATTATACCGATTTGGCTTGAAAAAAACAGTGCTATTTGCCTCTACGGCGTAATAACACCTCGTTAGATGCTAGTATCTAAATAAGATACGAGCAAATAGCTGACTAAGCACTTTGTTTGACTACCCAATTTTGACTGCTCATTATCATACCTTGAATACTGTTGCATATAAACACTTGATAATAAATCAATCTTTAAGCATCTAGACTATCTCTTTATGATAGCGGACATTGAAATAGGTCTTTTCCTATACAAACCCAGCTTTGTAAACTTGGCTCTGTAAAATTAGGATAGATGCTTTATAATAAACGCATACTACAAATATGCTTTTGTACCCTAGTTTTTTATGACTCGTTTGAGAGTAGTCGTTATTGTCTACAATCTTGCAATGTTCTTAAATCGGAGATTTTATGTCACAACAAGCGCATGAAACTGACGCTAATAACAGCAATGTTAGCCGTCAAGAGATCATAGAAGTGGCTCGCCTAGCCCGTTTGGGTATCGATGAAGATACAGCCGGTAGCTATGCCAACGAGATCAGCAAGGTTTTGACCCTTATGCAGACGCTTGAGAGTGTTGATACGGCGGATGTCAAGCCTTTATCTAACATTCATGAGGTCTATCAAGACTTTCGTGCTGACGTGGCCAATCACGATATCAACCGCGAGCGTAATCAATCAATCGCGCCTGCTGTTGAAAATAGTCTGTACTTAGTACCACAAGTGATCGAATAGTCTGCGCTTAGCACCCCTCCTATTTATCGATAACCCTAACATATGACGGACAAACTCTTATGTCTGAGATACATCTTTTAAGCACCCAGCAATTAATCACAGGTCTACAAAACAAGCAATTTAGTAGCACGGAATTAACTGAGCACTACATCAAACGCATCGAGGCGTTAGACAACAAGGTTAATAGTTTTATCACTACGACCTTTGAGACTGCGCGCGCGCAGGCAAAAGCAGCTGATGAGCTACGCGCGCAAGGGGACAAGCGCTTGCTGCTAGGTATGCCAATGGCGCACAAAGACATCTTTTGTACTCAAGGCGTATTGACGACTTGCGGCTCTAAGATGCTCCATAACTTTGTCTCGCCTTATGATGCGACGATCGTCTCTAACATCGATCAGGCAGGCATGATTAGCCTTGGTAAGCTCAATATGGATGAGTTTGCGATGGGCTCGGACAACAGCAGCTCATATTACGGTACTGTGCAAAATCCTTGGAATCTTGAGCGCGTCCCTGGCGGCTCCTCTGGTGGTAGCGCGGCGGCCGTCGCCGCAGGATTCGTCCCTGTCGCAACCGGTAGCGATACAGGCGGCTCTATTCGTCAACCTGCCTCGTTTTGCGGCTTAACTGGTATCAAACCGACTTATGGTCGTGTTTCCCGCTTTGGAATGATTGCGTATGCCTCAAGCTTCGATCAAGCCGGTAGCATGGGGCGTAGCGCTAAAGACTGCGCGTACTTGCTCCAGCCGATGGTCAGCTACGATGAGCGCGATGCAACCTCAGTCAAGCATGACATTCCAGACTATGTGCAAGACCTCAATGACGCAGAAGCCAAAGCAGGTGACAAGCCTTTCGCCGATCTACGTATCGGTGTCGCCAAGGCATACTTCGGCAAAGGACTCGACCGCGATGTCGAGCAAACGGTAAAAGCCGCGTTGCAAAAGTACGAGGAGCTAGGCGCGACTATTGTAGAGGTCAATATCACAGATCCTGACATCACCCTTGCCACTTACTATATGCTCGCCCCTGCTGAGGCGTCCTCTAACCTATCGCGTTTCGATGGCGTGCGCTTTGGCTATCGCTGCGAGAATCCTAAGGATTTGACTGACCTCTATACGCGCTCGCGCTCTGAGGGTTTTGGTCCTGAGGTACAGCGCCGCATCCTGACGGGGACTTACGCATTATCGGCAGGCTATTTTGATGCTTATTACACCAAAGCACAAAAGATTCGCCGTCTTATTATCAAAGACTTTGATGAGGCTTTTGCTAATTGTGATGTCATTGCCAGTCCTACGTCCCCGACTGCTGCTTATAAGCTCAGCGATAACCTCGACCCTGCGACGATGTATTTAGGGGATGTCTATACTATCGGCGTCAACCTAGCAGGCTTGCCCGCACTGAGTCAGCCCGTTGGTCTAACGTCTGAAGGTTTGCCTGTCGGCTTGCAATTGATCGGGCAGTATTGGCAAGAGAGCAAACTGCTCGCCACCGCACATCTGTTTCAACAGCATACTGATCATCATTTGCAACATTCTGCTATTGCTCAGCAAAACGTGTGACACTGATGGATGTAGTTGAATCACTTAGCGTATTCAATGATACGATTTATACGAGCGAGAATTTGACTCTAATGAGGATATAAGATGAACATTAACGAGATGTTAAAACAAGACTACGGCTTAGATGATGATCAAGCGAACACCTTACAGACAGAGCTTAGAGACTTAGAGGTGTTTCATGAGAATAATTTTGAAGATAATAAAGGCTTCTTTAAAACCTTTTATAACAAGTTTGAAGAGACGATTGCCCCTTATGGCTTTGAAAAAGGCGATACCAAACAAATCGAGGCTTTGGTAAATAGTCTGTTCTTGCAAGGTAATTTTAAAATCTTGCTAAGTTACGTCATCCCCGCTTTTTATCAGAGTGGTGGAGATAGCGACGTTTTCTCAGAAACTTACACCGAAATGATGAATAGTTATTAGAGCCATAGAATGTGGTCTGTGTACCACTAGCGTGAATGAGTTGACTGGTACTAATGAACATTGGTACTAATGAATAGTGAGACCTGCTATAACGAGGTCGTTTAGCCGCGATTGAAGCGGATATACTGCTCGGATAAGCGTATTGTGAGGGCTTCGTTTTGCTATGGCTACGCGGAGCAAGAGACATGGCAAACGCTAGCCCTCGCAGCGGTTAGATGAGCAGATAGTAGCGAAAAGCGATATTAGCTCCAAGAATTTTATGCAAATGTTGATAACAACTAACGAATAACACGTTATAACCTAATAATTATTTATTTTAATGTTTTGATAGGATTTTACAATGGAAATGACAGAGTTTGCTGTTCGTGAAGAACTGCTCGTCGACGGCTATGAAGTGATCATCGGTATTGAGATTCATTGCCAGCTGAATACCGAAAGTAAGATATTCTCAAGCGCGCCAACGGATTTCGGTCATGAGCCAAACTCGCAAGCGAGCATCGTCGATTTAGGGCTACCAGGTGTCTTGCCAGTATTGAACAGAGGCGTGTTGGATCGCGCGCTAAAGTTCGGTATCGGTGTCAACGCAGAATTGGGACTGTTCAATACCTTTGATCGCAAAAACTACTTTTATCCTGACTTGCCTAAAGGCTATCAGATCACCCAAATGGCGCATCCTATCGTTGGCAAAGGCTATATCGATGTGGTCGTCAACGAGGGCGACAAAAACGAGTACCCTAAACGCATGGGCATCACTCGCGCGCATTTAGAAGAAGACGCGGGCAAGTCAGTACATGATGCGGTTGACGGTATGACGGGCGTCGATCTCAACCGTGCAGGCACACCGCTGATTGAAATCGTCTCTGAGCCTGATATGCGCTCAGCTCATGAGGCACTGGCTTATATCAAAGCTATTCATCAGTTGGTGACGTGGCTGGGTATCTCAGATGCCGTCATGGCAGAAGGCTCGTTCCGCTGTGATTGCAACGTGTCGGTACGCCAGCCTGGCGGCGAGCTTGGCACGCGTACTGAGCTGAAAAACTTGAACTCGTTTCGCTTCATTGAGCGTGCTATCCATCGCGAGATTGAGCGTCAGATTGATATTATCGAGGATGGTGGTAAAGTGGTACAGGCGACGATGCTTTATGATCCTGATCTCGATGAGACGCGTACCATGCGTACCAAAGAGGATGCCAA